>JBKPDL010000051.1:0-28050 GCA_046727855.1 Acidobacteriota bacterium | reverse complement strand
ATCCTCGACTTCTCCAAGATCGAGGCTGGCAAGCTCGATCTCGAGACTACCGATTTCAATCTCGACGACGTCATCAGCTCCGTCACGATTCTGACCGCGCAGAAGGCGCACGAGAAGGGGCTCGAGTTCCTGGCCCACGTCCCGCCCGACATTCCGGAACGACTTCTGGGCGATCCGCTCCGCCTGGGCCAGATCCTCACGAACTTCGTGAACAACGCCGTCAAGTTCACCGAACGAGGCGAGATCCGGCTGAACGTCGAACGGCTCGAGCGGACGGACAGCAATGTGCAGCTCAAGTTCTCCGTGCGCGACACAGGGATCGGCATGACACCGGAGCAGGCGGCGAAGCTGTTTCAGCCTTTCACGCAGGCCGACATGTCTACGACGCGCAAGCACGGAGGAACCGGCCTCGGCCTCACGATCTGCCGCCGGCTCGTCGAGCTGATGGGCGGGCGGATATGGCTCGACAGCGAACCTGGAGTTGGCACCACATTCCACTTCACCGTTTGGCTCGGCGTCAGCGAGGAGACCGCGTCGCGGAAAGTCGTCCCCGAGAGACTCGACCGGCTCCGTGCGCTGGTTGTGGATGACAACGCGACCGCGCGCGAGATTCTGAAGGAATCGCTGAGTGTCCTCGCCCGGCATGTGGATGTCGTCTCGTCCGGCAAGGAAGCGATCGCCGCCATCCGGCAGCAGGATCCAGTCGAGCCGTACGACATCGTCTTCATGGACTGGCGCATGCCGGGCATGGACGGACTGCAGGCCAGTCGCCACATCAAGAGCGACGAGACGCTGAGCCACCAGCCCGCCATCGTGCTCGTCACCGCGTTCGGACGCGAGGAGGTCCGCGAGGAAGCGGAGCAGCTGCAGCTCGATGGCTTTCTCCTCAAGCCGGTCACCAAGTCGATGATCGTCGACACCCTCGTGAATGTGTTTGCTGAGGACAGGCCCGAGACGCAGACGCCCGAGGGAGGTGGACAGGTACAACGGCTCCGGGGCGCGCGGATTCTCCTCACCGAGGACAACGAGATCAACCAGCAGATTGCAATCGAGCTGCTCGAAGCCGCCGGAGCAACCATCGAAGTCGCCAACAACGGACGCGAGGCGGTCGAGAAGCTGTCGCGCGGTCCGCGGACGCCGACGTTCGACCTCGTGCTGATGGATCTCCAGATGCCGGAAATGGACGGCTTTCAGGCAACGGCGAAGATTCGTTCCGACCCGCGCTTCGCCGCGTTACCCATCATTGCCATGACCGCGCACGCCACGACCGAGGAACGGCAGCGCTGCCTCGCCGCAGGCATGAATGATCACATTGCAAAGCCGATCGACCCCGACCGCCTGATCGAAACCGTGGCGCATTTCTACGACGCCGCAACACCCGTGGCTCCGGCTGATCCGGTCGATGGCACGGCCCAGCACCAGCGTCCGCCCGAGCCAGATGCGAACCTGCCTTCGATTGACGGCCTCGACGCGCGCGACGGCTTGTCACGCGTGGGCGGAAATCGCCGGCTCTACGTCAAGCTGCTTCGCGAGTTCATCGAGCAACAGGGTCCGGCGGTCGCCCAAGCGAGCGAGGCGCTGGCCGCCGGCGACATCGTCCGGGCCGAACGGCTTGCGCATTCGCTCAAAGGCGTGGCGGGTAACCTCGGCGCAAAACGCGTGCAGTCCGTTGCATCCCGCCTGGAGAAGGCGATTCGCGACCGAGCGACGGTGGCGGACGTGGATGCGGCCAGGCGGCAAGCGGCTGAGGCGCTGGAGGCGTTGGTAACGGAACTGCGCGCCGCACTTGGTCCGGCTGCGAGCGACGTGCCGCAGCTTGCCGGCACCACGACAGCGATGAATCCTGCGCGGTCTCTCGAGGCGGCGGCACTCCTCACGGCACTGCTCGCGGAGTTCGATCCAGCCGCGGCCGATTTTCTCGAGGCTAATCATTCGGCACTCCGTCCGCTGTTTAGTAACAAAACGTGGGTGCAGTTCGAAAAGCTCGTCCACACGTATGCCTTCGCTGACGCGCAGGTGGAGTTGGAGCACGCTCTGAAGAGCTTTTCCACCTGATGACAGTGCCTTGATACGCCACACGCCCGCCAGGGAGCCTTTCGGCTCGATCGACGCGGGATCGTCGCCGCGCGCCTAGGGAATCAAAGGGAACTTCGAGTAACGCCATCAACGCGGCACTTACCACGTAAATTTGAAGATGCTCGCCGTTGACCGGCGCGGGTCGGGGAACTGCGGATTGATGTCTTTGTAACTCGCGGGCACGCTGGCCCAATCGCTGTAAATCGTGCCACCGAAATAGAAACCGGTTTTCGTGGGCGGTTTCTTCTCAAGCTGTGACGCGGAAAACAGCGTGTAAATTCGTTGCGGTTCCGTCGGACCGGGGCGATCGGTACTCGGGATGTATTCCGGGACGCCATCGCCGTCCACATCGGCTTCAATCCAGTCCACGTGCAGCAGGCGATGGTACGTCCGGTCCGTCATCATGCCGCGCAGTTGCGCGTTAAAGCGGCTGATGATCGACTGCGCGCCGGGGAACGTACGTGCGACGGCAAAGTACAGCTCCCGCATCACGAGCGGCGTCGAACCGATCTGCAGCTTTGTGGCCGACTCCTGCGGATAATTGCTGACGATGTAGTGGACCACGAGTTCGTCCATCAGCGTGTAATCGACGTTGCCCTTGAGGAGCTGCGCGAGGCTGTCCTCTTCGCTGTGCGAGCGCACAAACACGGGCCCCGCCGCATCAATCGCGTCACCGTACGAATACCCCTCGACGATCGCGACGCGCTTGCCTTTGAGATCGGACAGCGCTTTTGCCGAGACATCCGCGCCGTGCTGTCCGATGAGCACGAGACGGTTCTCGAGATAGGGCTGCGAAAAGATCAGCCACTTGTCTCGTTCTGCATCCTTCCACGCGGCCACACTGCCGTCGAACTGTGCAGAGAGCAGCAACGGCGTGAATTGCGCCGCGCTCACGATCGTCGTCTTGGACGCAACGCCGATGCGCTCGAGCGCGGCCTCGACGAGGTCGAGGGCAAAACGCGGCTGACCCGGCGCGTTTGTAAACGGCGGCCATGCGGTTGAGACCAACCTCAGCGGCGATGTCTGGGCGAAGGCTCCAAGCGAAATCGCCGCGCACAACAGAACAACCAGAGCGGCGGTGACCCAACGCGTGCCCGGACGCAAGACTTTGAGGGAAAAGCGCATAACACCCTCCGGTCCAAGAGTATCCCTAATCCGGGGCGTCGTTGAGCGCAATCACCGCCCCGCCGGGTGGACAAGAGCGCGTCGGCCTCTACACGACGATCCTGACCGATGGAACCGTTCGCGGTTGTTCGCGTACCTCGCGAAAGCCGATCACGCGCGGTGTGATGATGACAATACGCCGGCCCCCGTCCTCGCCCGGAAACTTCATCACATAACGGATGTCGGTGCCGAGGCGCATGGCCCTCAATTACGGAACGAAGGCGGCAGGGTGGCCGGATCGGCAAGCGCCGATCGCGCCGCACGGAGTTGCTGTACGGCCACAGCAAGAAGGTTATCAATCGCGTGCGGAACCGGCAGCTGCCGCGCCGCATCGAGCGCCAGCCTGGCGTCGAGCAGTTTGACCCGCGCCGATCGAATGGAAGGCTCGATGTCCGTAGCCAGCGCGCCCTCAGACAACACCTGCATCGCATCGATGGTTTCGGCGAGCGTCAACCCGGCAAGCTCCCGCTTGTCCTCGGCGCTCGTCATCGTCGCTCCACGTTCCGCCACATTGATGGATGAACGGATGTTTTCCAGCGCATTCAGCACACGCAGGAACGCGGCGATCGCCTGCACCTCGGGATCGGTCGCAACTTCGCTGATGCTCACCGGTATTACAGGGCCAAAGATGCTGTTCTGTAACGCCACCGTGCCATAGAAGGCCACCGCAGATTCCAGGTCTGCAACCGCGTGGTTGTGGAAGAACGGCGCGGTGTCTGCCGATTCCACCACGGGCGGACTGTTGAACCCTTCGAGACCGATGGGGAGGATGGGGACCGCGTTGCCGAACGAGCGGAAGTCGGCGAGGAAGAACTGCCCGAACCCACCGTCACGGGGCAGACCCTGGGCCAGCGGAATCCCGTTCGCGTTGGTTTCCGCGGTCATGTTGAAGCCGCGCGGACTGCCATCAAGATCTGGAAATCCCTCAATATGAGGAAGGAACGACATGGCTGCGGCACCGCCGCCGTTGAAATGGCACGCATTGCAGTTCTTGTGACCACCCTCTTGCAGATTCCCGGTGTCCAAATACAGCGCCTTGCCGCGGCTCGCCAGCTCACTCGTGAGCAATAGCGACGGCAGATCGAAGTCCTCTTGACGGCCGAGCGAAAGCTGATACGCGACCAGCGCGTCGAGTTCTTCGTCTGTCGGCACGCGGAAATCCGAGCCTCGCCGACGGCTCAGGGTCCGCGGTGCATGTTGGGCAATCGCCACGAGTGCGAAGTCACGGAGCGGCGCGCCGTCGTTGCCCCATCCCAGGCGCTCCCGTGGAGTGGGATTGTTTGGAACGTTGACCGTGAAGTCGAGGCTCCCATCGGTCGGTGGAGCAGAGGAATTGGCCACCGCCTGCACGTTTTGCGTGGCACGGAACACGAACTCTGGCCCGCCGGCGGGTGGGTCGAACCCGTCGGCGTTGACGAGAATCAACCCGAACTGGCGCATCAGCTCGGGATTCTCGAGTGTCTCCAACGCAGGATTCGTCTCCGCCACGAAGAGCGGATCGGTCCCAGGCAGCGTGGAAATGTGCTCTGGATCAACGGTGAAGTTGTTCGTCTCCACGTGACAGGTCCCGCACGTCCGCCCGTTACCAGCGAACGTCTCCTTGATAAAGAGGCGGCGACCGTCAGCGACAAGCTTCGCGAAATCCCGCGCGCGCGTGACTGCGGACGTGGGGTCGAACCCAAGCGCCGCAGTCTCGTCATCGACGAAACGCACTTGACGACGGAGAAGCCTGGCGAAGGTCGTCGCCGGGCCCGTCAGCACGAACGAGGTCAAGGGACTCTCGCGCTCGCCCGACTTCACAACGAACGCGCGATCCGGGAAAAAGTCGGTGAAGGCCGCGGGCCCCAGGTTCCGCGAGAGTCGGTGTCTCCCATCCGTCAGGGTGTACGGTCCGACGAATAGCAGGACATCTGAGGACTCGGCAAAGGTCGTGTGACCGGGACCAGGGCGGTTGTCAACCAGCCACAAGTCGAACGCGCCGTCTTGCGGCAGCAAGCGCACGGTCGACGTGACGGCGCCGGTCGTCAGATCGACCCGCACCGTCCCGCCAGCGTTCAAGGGCTCGCTGCTCAGGCCGCGAAGATTGGAGAGCGAGAGAATCTGCACGGTGCCTGCATCGCCGGCTGTCGCGCGGTCGAAGGCGTTTACAAAGGCGCTCGCATCGGCCATGCCGGTATTCGGCACTTCGTGCTCCGCGCCGAGGGCGATCAGCGCAGACGAGACAAGCGCCAAGGCGAGCGCGCTCGTGGTCCATGATCGTCGAGCGGATGCTTTCTCGAACATGTTCAGCCTCGTGCCATCCCGCCTGTCGATAACGGCGACTGCCGCTCGAGGGGGCTGGCACTTGGGTAAGCGGAAAACGGCGACGAGAACTACAATCGCGATTCAGGAGATCGACGCGCAGTTTCACTGCGCCAGGGAAGCCGACCGTCGTTCCGCCGAGTACTGAATCATCCGATCGCGATCTGGAAGGGCCGCGATGTTCGCCAGCCACCTCGAGTTCACGGCCTTGAGCGTTCGGCCCAGGCCCGCCAGTTGATGACGGCGCCGATGGGAGGGGTTGCGGCGCGACCCGGTTCGACCACGAGAAAGCGAGACGCACCTGGCAGGACACTGTAGAAGGGCGAGCTCATTCGAAAAAGTGGGCGCGGAGTGCCGGGCTGGAACGACGGTGTGGTGCGGATCGGCACCGACATGAGCTGCGAGCGGGTGCCCACGAAAAAGAGCTCCGTCCCGCCTGCCCCCCACTCGGGGTTGACGCCGCCGTCCCGTGAGACCTTCCAGCGCACACCAGGGTTATCGAGCGACTGAATGTACGCTTCGAAGCGTCCGGACTCGTTTGAATCGTAGGCCACCCACCTGGGTTTCGGCCTCTTACCGCACGCCGCCGATTGGAATCACGAGCACGTGATCATCAGGAATCATTAGCGGCGTCATCGAGCCGTCAGGCTGCAGGATGGTTGAGGCCGGTTTCGGTGGCATCGCCACGTGCTTCGCCGATGTTGACGGACAAGACCGTGACGATCTCGCTGGACTTCTGCGCACGGAGCTCGGAAGGAACAACAAGGATAGTCGTGCACGCAAGCAACACCGCGGTCAATGTCGTCATACGCGTCGTCTGGGTGTCGTCCGTCGTCCGCGCCGACGGCAACCAACCAAGGGCTCGCCCTTGATATCCCGATGCCTGCGGAGCCTCGCCCTTGGCTGGTTGGCAGTATTTGCTTGGCGCGCTCCGCGCGCCTAGGACCGCTATGCGGACCAGCAGCGAGTACAAAATTCACGTTGGGGGCCGCATAGCGGTCCAACACAGATCGGTTCGCCGCCTGCACCGATGGCTCGGCGCACGCACACGGGCCAGCCTCAACGCGGCGGACAGATCAGCGGGATGACCTCTCGTTTGTTGCGGCGATAGACGCGGAAATCCGCTTCCTCGACCGTGATGAGCCTGTGCCGTGGGTTCAGCTCGCTCAACCGAATGAGGCAGAGATCGGCCAGGTCAGGCTGTCGATCGGCAAATCGCTTCGCCAGCGCTGAGAGATGCGGGAGCTCGGCCGACACGTCCAGCGCCACGCGCACCAAGCCTTCGGTGAGCATGTCCAACACGATTCGGGTGTTGCGCAGGTGGAAGGCGCTTTCAGCTAGCACCGCCTCACACGTCAAGAACGGTTCATCGGTCTGTTCCGCGACCCCGACGGCCCAGTCGTGATACCGATCGAGACGGTTGGCAAACGCGACGAGGAGGCCTGTATCGGCGATGCCCTTCACCGCGAGAACCCCTTCCGGCTGGAAAGGTTGCGCGGTCCGCTGACTGAGCCGGCCAGACGCATGAAGCCGCGACGCGCCGACGCGGAACGCGCGCGCTCGAGCTCGTCACGAACGATGCGGCCCTGCGGCACACCAGTCCGTGCCGATACCTCTTCGAGCCACTCGGCCAGTTCTTTCGTAAGACGTACGGTAATTGTCTGACTCATCTGCCAGAAGTGTAGTTTACAGATTGTTGCCTGTTCCAGCAACCCACGCTCTTACAGCACAAGCCGCATCTACTCCAAGGCACTTGTTGTTGATGCGGGATAGTGCGCACATTGCGCGGATGCCCCGAAATAGACGGTTGAAGAAGGCTGACAGAGTTCCGCCGCCATTCTGTGCTCCAGCGAGGCTCAGCTAGCCTTTCTTTCGGACCTTTCTACTCGCGACCGTCCTCGTTTCCCGTCGGACACGTGTAGACTCTCACGAGAATAGCGGGAATACCGGACATGGATCCCGACCGCTGGCAGCGCGTCGCTCATGTCTATCAATCGGCGCTCGAACGCGAGCCAGGCGAGCGTGGTGCGTTTCTGGCGACCGCTTGTGCCGGCGACGACGAGTTGCGGCGCGAAGTTGAATCTCTCCTCGCGTACGACGGCGCGCCGGTGTTGATCGATCGCCCGATGCTGGAAGCGGCCGCGGCCGTGCTCGACGATCGGCCGGATCTGAGACCCGGCACTCAGGTCGGGCCGTACCGCATCGACCGCCTGCTCGGCACCGGTGGCATGGGACACGTGTATCACGCGACCGACACGACACTCCAGCGTCGGGTCGCACTGAAATTCCTCCCGGGTCATCTGGCAACTAATCCCAACCGCGTATCGCGTCTCAGGCGCGAAGCACAACTCCTGGCGGCACTGAATCATCCGAACATCGCGCAGATCTACGGGCTGGAAGAATACGAAAGCACCTACTGCATCGCCATGGAGTTGGTGGATGGCGAGACCTTGGCGGATCGCGTGCGGCGTGGGCCGCTACCCGTCGATGAAGCGCTTCGGATTGCGAAAGACATTGCCGAGGCGTTGGAGACAGCCCACGAGAAAGGCATCGTCCATCGGGATCTGAAACCGGCAAATGTGATGGTGACCTTGGAGGGTCAGGTCAAGGTGCTGGATTTCGGGCTCGCAAAGGCGGTTGAGCCTCTCGCGGGATCCGCCGACGATGCTCCCGTCGCACCGACGATCACCAGTCCAACGATGACACGGATGGGCGTCATTCTCGGCACGGCCGCGTACATGAGTCCGGAGCAGGCGAAGGGACGCGCGGCTGACAAGCGCAGCGACGTATGGGCGTTTGGCTGTGTGCTCTACGAATTGTTGACCGGCAAGCGGGCGTTCGAAGCCAACGATGTCTCCGACACGCTGGCGTTTGTTATTTCGAAGGAGCCTGACTGGAGCGCCTTGCCGGAACGTACGGCGCCGAGCATTCGCAGGTTGATCGTCCGGTGCTTGCAAAAGGATCGTCGCCACCGGTTGCGCGATATCGGCGATGCACGGATCGAGATCGAGGAGGCGTCGGGCGAACTCGAATTGGCGGCCGAGGGCGACGGCGCTCGGAAACCCTGGATCACATCCCTGGGAATGCCGGCCTTGGCGCTGATTATTCTTGCGCTAATTGCCGCGGTCGGTGGCCTTGGATTCATTGCCGGTTCACGTCGGTCGACTCCGTCGTCATCACGCGCAACTCGGCTGACCTTCGATCGCGGGACGATCCGGGCCGCACGATTCGCGCCCGACGGCAAGACAGTCGTCTTCGGCGCATCGTGGGGTGGGCAACCGATCAAGATCTTCCAGACTCGAGTTGGCAGTCCGGAGTCTACGCCCCTTCAATTACCGGATGCCGAGGTGCTGGCGGTTTCTTCCGCAGGCGAGCTGGCCATTTCTGTGGGTCACCGGTTCCGAGGCTGGATCGGCCAGGGCACACTTGCGCGGGCCCCGCTCGTCGGCGGTTCGTTTCGCGAGGTGCTCGACACGGTCCGTGCCGCGGACTGGTCTCCCGATGGCAGTGAGCTCGCCATCGTCCGACGCGTGAACGATAGGGATCGCTTGGAATACCCGATCGGAACCGTTTTGTACGAAACGCCTGGCTATATCAGCCACCCGCGCATTTCCCCATCAGGGGATGTCGTTGCATATCACGACCATCCCGTGTTTGGCGACGATCGTGGCTGGGTCAGTATCGTGACGCGAAACGGCGAACGACGAACTCTGACGCGCGAGTGGGGAACTGAGGAGGGCCTGGCGTGGTCACGAGATGGAGGCGAGATCTGGTTTGGTGCTGGCGAAGCCGGTCGGAAGATCGTGTACGGCGTGAGGCGGAACGGGGAATTGAGGCAGATCTGGGCGGGTCCGGCCGACCTCACGGTGCTTGACATCGGTCGTGATGGCCAGCTGCTGGCCACCACGAACACAATTCGCACGGAAATCACGTGGACGCCTGCAGACGAATCGCAGGAACGAGACGTTTCGTGGCACGCTTGGTCCTTCGCGAAAGACGTGACGCGAGATGGAAAGATGATTCTCCTCTCGCGTTTCGATGAAGGGGCGGGCCTCGACTACCAGGTCGGCCTACGGCGACTCGATGCACCAACCGCGATCGTGCTCGGACAAGGTGTACCCAGTCTGTTCTCGCCGGACAGTAAGTGGATCGTCGGCGTCACCTTCAGTCAGCCAAGTCTCTTCGTCCTTCCAACCGGCGCAGGCGAGCCGCGCACGCTGACCCGATCGGGATTCCGGTACATCACAGCCGGTTGGTTTCCTGACGGAAAGCGCGTGATCTTCGCCGCACGAGAAAATCACTCAGAACCGTCCGCATATGTTCAGGACCTCGGAGGTGCTGCTCCCGTGCGTATCAGTGCACCCATTCCACCATTGCTGGCCGACTGGGGACTTCGCGTATCGCCGGATGGTTCATGGTTCTTCGGCGCGCAGGCTGCCGGCCCGCCGGTCATCGTTCCCGTTTCCGGCGGTCAACCGCGTGTGCTGAGCGAACTCGGAGACGACGATCTACCGGTTGCATGGACGCCTGACGGTCGTGGGATTCTGATTGTAAAGAGATCGAGCGATCATATGAGCGCCGGCATCGTACGATTCGATCACTCAACGGGCCGGATTGAGCCCGCGCGCCAGGTCAACGTCGCAGACAAGAGCGGCGGACGAGGACTAACCTGCATCGCAACACCCGACGGGCTTACCGTCGTCTGTAACGTTGCTCGGTATCTTACTGATCTCTATCAAATCGAAGGACTCAGGTGATCGTTGGTCCTCAGTTTGGGATCATTTCACCGGAACGCGCTGCTTCAGATCAGCGAACCAGTTCAACACGACGTTGATGGAAGGTGGAGGCTGATTGTTGTCCCCGTCTGACCATCCTTGTAATGCCACAATCTGCTTGCCGTCTGGTGAGATATCGGTCATCAACCCCATCCCGATCGTCTGAATCGGGTCCTTCGCCGAAAACAGGATTCTGGGTGTTCCGACCTCGAAGCTGGTGTCCTTCCGAAGGATATCGACGGACCGGAAGTCACGCCTGCCGCCCCCGAGGTACAACAGCTGACTGCCGTCCGGCGACCACAAGGGATAAAATTGCTGGCCGGTGATGATCTGATACCGCGCGCCCGTTCGCGGAAAAGGCTCCACGTAAATGTCGACGCCCTGGCCAACCGGCTGCCATTCATAGGCAATCCATCCACCGTCGGGAGAAAAGACCGCGCTGAAAAAGCGTTCTCCCGGCTTCGCTTCGATGAGAAGCTTCTGCGCTCCGGTTCCGTCGAGTCCCAGCGTCCAGATGCCTTCGGGTAAGCCGCGGCTGGGAGGAATGTTGGGTTCGCGCGACTCGCCGACTCTCAGAAAGAGGAGCGTTTTTCCATCGCGCGACACGGAGTTCGGAATATCAGCGAAACGGGGTTCCGCCTTCGTCAAGCGCTCGGCCGGCGCGCTGCCGTCGGCGCGCTGCCAGAACAAACTCGGATCGCCGTCGCGGGTTGATTGGAACACGATGTGTCCATCGCGCGTCCATAGTGGAGCGTTGCTCTTTCCATCCAGTGTGAGTCTCCGCTTCGGCTTGGCTCCGCTAATCTCATAGATCCAGATGTCGCCGTCACCGCCTCGCAGCGCGATCTGCTGTCCGTCAGGCGAGAACCGTGGGCTGCGCGCGAGTCCCGGCAGACGATCCAGGACTCTGGTGTTACCGGTGAGATCGAAAAGCGTGACCGAGCGGCCCACATTCCCGACAGGCCCGGCGATGTAGGCCATGGTCCCGTTGTCGGAAAAACTGAAATCGGCGGATCCAGTGGCTCCAGCCAGAAGTGCCCGTCGTACACCTTCCACGACAGTCTCGGGCCGCCCTGTGATTTGAAGCCGGTTCAGGTCGAACGGCACCGCGCGCAGCGCGGCGCCGTATACATAGACGATGTGGCCGGTTGCGGGAACGTAGCGCGCGTCGCTACCGCCGCGCATTAGCACCCTGCGTTCGCCGGACTTCAGTGATTGCGCAACGATCTGTGCCGCGTCCCACTGCGTGTTCATGCCGTTGTCGTCCGCCAGTGTGAAGAGCACGTGATCACCGTCGGGCAACATCTGCGGTCCATGAGCCAGCTCTCCAGGCTTCAGTGTGATGATGAACTCCGGCTCTCCGCCATCTGCGGACACGCGCAGAACTCCGCGCGGTCCCTGCCCGACGAGAATCCGATTGTCCGTGCCCCAGCTGGCACCAAACGGACGGTCGATCGCGCCGATGTCCACTGGCAGTCCGCCTGTGACTGCAACTTTCCGCAGCGTGCTCCGCCGCAACGAAAAAAAGCCGACCCACTGTCCGTCCGGTGAAAAGAACGGCTCGACTGGCTCTCCACTATTTTCGAGGACATGGATTTCCTGATCCGCCAGGTTGCGCAAATTCAGCTGAAAATTTGTCAAAAACGCAATCCGTGAACCGTCCGGAGACACCGCAATTGCGTGACGCCCTTGAGTCATGAACGCCTTGCCTTCCGGCAGCGTGATGCTGAAACGGGTGATGGCGGAAGGTGCAGGTGTTCGCACGGACCAAACGAGGGCCGTGGAAACGAGAGCAACGACAGCTGCCGTCGCGGCAAAAGGCGCCAGTCGCTTCCACATCGGCCTTCGTCTTTCGGCGTTGAGACCTGTGGAGTCTGCGATTGCGGTGCCTGCAGCTGCCTGGTGAGCGACCCACTCCAGCTCGTGCTGCAGATCGCGCGCGCTCTGCCAACGATCGTCCGGCTCTTTCGCCAGACAGATGTTGACGATGCGGTCGAGAGCGGAAGGCGCGAGTGGTTGGCTCGCGGAGATCGCCGGCAGTTCGGCGTGCATGATTGCGCCGATCAAGCTCGCCTGGCTCTTCCCCTCAAACGCCTTCTTCCCCGTCAGCATCTCGTAGACGACCGCCCCGAACGCAAAGATGTCGGTGCGCGCGTCCGCGTCTTTTCCTTCCAGCTGCTCGGGCGCCATGTACTGCAACGTGCCCAGGATGGTGCCCTGCGCCGTGAGGCTCGGCGGCGTTGTCGGTCGCGTGAGCGAGCTGCCATGGGCAATCGTCAGTGCGGCGGGCTTGGCAAGGCCGAAGTCGAGCAGCTTCGCGCCGCCTTTCATCAGGATGATGTTGCTCGGCTTCAAATCGCGATGGACGATCCCATGACGATGTGCAGCGGCAAGCGCATCCGCGCATTCAGTCGCGTAAGTCAGGGCCCGATCGAGCGGCAGTGGACCTCGCGCGAGTCGGGCCGCCAGCGTCTCGCCTTCCAGGTACTCCATCACCAGGAAGTCGACGCCATCCTGATGGCTGATGTCGTGCAGCGTGCAGATGTGCGGGTGGGTGAGCGCTGCAATGGCCTGCGCTTCGCGATCGAAGCGGGCGCGGAACAGCGGATCCGAGGCGAGCGCGCATGGCAGGATCTTGAGCGCCACCGTGCGCCCGAGCCGGGTGTCGGTGGCGCGGTACACCTGCCCCATGCCGCCGGCGCCGAGCAGGTGCTCGATGCGGTACGGACCCAGCTGCGTACCGGGCTGGAGAACCGACGGCTCGTCGAGCACCACCGCCGCCACTTCGAGCAGCGGCCGATCGATCACGAGCGGCGCGCTGTCGTGCGTGAGCAGCGATTCGACCTCGCGTCGCAGCTCGTCGTCCCCAGCGCTGGCTTGGGCCAGAAACGCGCCACGCTCGCCCGGTTCCCGCTCGAGAACCAATTCATAGAGGTGGGCGACGCGCTGCCATCGCTCGGAATCCACGTCGGGTTCTCTCTGCTCACGCAGAGTCTACGCGCACGGTTGCTAACGATCCAGCAATGATCATCGTTCGTTTCGGCCCCGTACCGCCCGATCGACCATGTCGTCCAACTCGCCTTTCGAAAGGAGTCGGCCGCCGAGAATCACCGCGTGAATCTTCCGTGTGTTGGCAATGTCCTCCAGCGGGTTGGCATCGAGGACGACGATATCGGCGCGCCTGCCCGCTTCCAGCGTGCCGAACTCCCGCGACTGTCCGGCGTACTGCGCAACATTCGAAGTCGCTGCCTGAAGCGCCTCGCCCGGTGTGAAGCCGGATTGCACGAACAGCGCCAGCTCATCGTGGAGGCCAACGCCCGGAATATGAAACGGCCTTCGGAAACCCGCACCGTCGCGCGAAGAGAGATCCGTGCCCGGCATGAACCGCACGCCGGCGCGACGCATTGTTTGCGTCATCTGCAGAATGCGCTGACGACGCATGGCTGCCTGCGGGGTCGGCGTATCACGGGAGGCGCGACGGGATTTCATTGCGCTCATCCACCGTTCCCTCTCGCTCGGCAGCACGTAACGAAGGTGGGAGTCCAGATCGATGTCCGGCGGATCGATGAAGTTCGCGCTTGTCGGCACGAGCCACGTGCCGTTCTTGACAAAGCGCTGCGCCAGAGCCTCACACCTGGCAGAGTCATAGGTTCGCACCATCTCGGCCCCGTGCGCCGGCGTCCACGACGCACGATCGATCGTCAGCCACTCGGCCTCCTTTGCCGAGCACGCTTCGAGAATGCCGGTGTTGTGCTCGATCGTCCGCTGCCCGGCGTCTGACGCCTCGGCGGCGCCCACTGCGATCGGGACGTGACCAGCGAACGCAATCCCCTGTTTCTTCGATTCATCCGCGATGGCGAAGTAGGCGTCGCGAGAAAGGAACCAGTACACCTTGATGAATCCTGCGCCGGATGCTTTGAGGGCGCGAACGGCCTGTCTCCCTTCGACGGCGTTGTGCACCACGAGCGAGTGCGGGCCATTCGGCGGGTCGCCATCGACGACTCGGCTGCTGACCATGACGCGCGGTGCGATCAGCTCGCCAGACTCGATTTCTTCGTTCCAGTGGCGCGCCACTACGATGTCATCCGGGTCCGTCCACATGTCCCGGACGCCGACGACGCCGTTGGCGACGAGCAGCGGGAAGAAATAGGCGTGATTGTCTGAGCTATCCTGCAGGAAATTGTTGAACAGATGCACGTGCATGTCCCACAGGCCTGCGATCGCGAATTTTCCGGACGCATCGACGATCTGGCTCCCCTGCGGCGGCTTCAGCGTGCCTGAGCGGTCCACTTGCGAAATGCGACCGCTCCGAATCAGCAGCGTGGCATTGCGCAGCGTCGGGGAGCCGTCGCCGACGATGACCGCAACGTTTTGAAGCACGAGCGGTGGTGGAGGGATTGCATCAAGCAGAGCAGCCGAACAAAGCAAGACGACAACCAGGACGGTAGCAAATCTCATAGGCGAGTCCTCCCGTGCCTGGGTAAGCGAAAAACAGGAGACAGAACTACAAGCCGCTAGCGGCAATCGCACGCTGGCGCGCTTCTGGCCGTGGCGGCCGTGGCCGTCGTGACTCTGACGACCGTGGGGCAGAACGAGGGTCTTGCGAAGTCAATGGTGGGACAGCGTGCGAACTGATCAACAATTTCGCCGAACCAGGAGTGGGGGTTCGCGCGTAGAAAGGTTTATATGGCCGCCACCACGACATCCGCGCGTGTAGGGTTCCTCTGGCTCGAGCAGCTATGGCAGGACGTCAAGTACGGCTGTCGCATGCTCGCGAGCTCTCCGATGTTCACGATTGTCTCCGTCCTCTCGCTGGCAATCGGCATTGGCGCGAACTGCGCGATCTTCAGCTTCGCCGACGCGTTGCTGTTGCGGCCGCTCCCGGTCGCACGTCCGGGCGAGGTCATGACCGTGGGGTCGACCGCCTCGTTTGAAGCGCTCAACGCCAGCTCGCTGGTGTCCTCGTATCCCGATTACATCGACATTCGCAGCAACAGCAAGAGCTTCGACGGACTTGCCGCGTTCTCGTATGTCACCGTCGGCTTCACGAGGGATCCGAAGACGCCGCCCAAGTTGAAGATGGGCATGCTGGTCAGCGACAACCTGTTCTCGTTGATGGACATCGAGCCGACCATCGGCCGCGCGTTCACGGCCGACGAGCATGCCGTCCCCGGCCGTGACGCCGTCATCATCCTCGGCCGCACAATGTGGGAGCAGGAATTCGGATCCGACCCCGGCGTGCTCGGCCGCACCGTGCGGATCAACGGTCACGATTTCACCGTGATTGGCGTGGCGCCGCCGTCGTTCACCGGCATGAACCAGTACGTGCGCTCGGACTTCTTCGTGCCGCTGATGATGTCTTCTCGCGTGCTCGCGGATCCGAAGGCTGGATCTCTCCAGGCGCGCGACGCGAGGAATCTGACGCTCAAGGGCCGCCTCAAGGCGGGCGTGTCGCAGGCACAAGCGCAGACGGAGCTGACGTCGATCGCGACCAATCTTCAGCGCGAGCATCCTGACAGCAACAAGAATCGCGGGCTTGCCGTGCGCACCGAGCTGCAGGCGCGGATGGCGCAGAGCCCGCCGGACGCGATGCTCGTCGCGATGCTCTCGACGCTCGCGCTGGCGGTGCTCTTGGTCGCGTGCGCAAACGTCGCCGGGCTTCTGACCAGTCGCGCGCCGGTTCGCGCGCGCGAGATGGCGCTCCGTCTCGCCATTGGCGCCAAACGCGCACGGCTGGTGGCGCAACTCGTCACCGAGAGCCTGCTCATCTCGTTGTTGGGCGGCGTGCTGGGTCTTGCGATCGGCTATGCGGGCATGACGCTGTTTCGACAGATCCAACTGCCCACGGATCTTCCGATCCTGTTGTCGTTCCAGCTGGATCAGCGCGCGCTGATCTTCAGCCTCGCCGTCGCGGTGGTGAGTGCGGTGCTGTTCGGCCTTGTCCCGGCGATCCAGGCGACGCGCACGGACCTCACCGCCGTGATGAAGGCAAGCGACGCGGTCGCGCCGAAGCGCCGCCGCCGCTGGGGACGCGCGGTCCTCGTCGGCGGTCAGGTCGCCGTCTCCGTCGTCCTGCTCGTCGTCGCGATGTTCATGTACCGCGGCTTCCGTGAGCAGCTCGACAGCGGTCCGGGCTTCCGCACCGATCACCTGTTGATGATGGGATTCGATACCACGTTGATGCGCTACTCCGAGGCGCAGTCGGAGCAGTTCTTCCAGCAGCTCGCCGAGCGTGCGCGCGCGGTCCCGGGCGTCACGAACGTCACGATGACGACAGCCATCCCGATGGCCAACGACTCGCTCGATTTCGTGACGATCGCACCGGAGGGCTTCCAGTTCCCGCAAGGCAAGGAGAACGTCACGGTTCTCTCCTCGCGGATCGACGAGCACTACTTCGACGCGTTCGCCATCCCGTTCGTGAAAGGCCGCAACTTCACCGTGGACGACGACCTGGACGCGCCGCGAGTGGGGATCGTGAACCAGCAGCTCGCCGGGCACTACTGGCCGAACCAGGATCCGATCGGCAAACGCTTCCGCCTGAACGATGCGGACAAGACGTGGGTGCAGATCGTCGGCGTCGCCAAGACCGCCAAATACCTTTTCATCGCCGAGCCGCCCACCGACTTCGTGTATCTGCCGTACCGCCAGCGCAAGCCCCAGAAGATGATCATGGTCACGCAGTCTGCCGGCGATCCCGCGACACTCCTGGAACCGTTGCGCGAAGTGGTGCGCAGCCTCGACGTCAATCAACCGATCTTCAACGTGAGGACGATGGAGGAGTTTTACCGGATGCGGGCGGTGAGTATCTTCAACGTGCTGATCACAATGGTGGGGGCGATGGGCCTGATGGGGCTAGGCCTCGCGATCGTGGGGCTGTATGGGCTGGTGGCCTACGCGGCGACGAGGCGCACGAGAGAGATCGGCATCCGCATGGCGATCGGGGCCAACCGGACGACGGTGTTGCGGATGGTCTGGCGGCAGGGGATCGTGCTGGCGCTAGTGGGACTCGTCATCGGTCTCGCCGCGAGCGTGGGTGCAGGAGAGCTGCTGGCGGCGGCGTTTCCGCAGGGGGAGCAGCAACGAGACGTGCTCGCGTTCGTGTTCGTCACCCCGATCGTGTTGACGGTGACGTTCCTCGCGGCGTACATCCCGGCCAGGAGGGCGTCGAGGATTAATCCGATGCAAGCGTTGAGGTATGAGTAACGCGACGGCTCTATCTCGAGTCGCGACGCGAGCGTCTCTCCTTCCAGATACTCCATCACCAGGAAGTCGACGCCATCCTCGTGGCCAACGTCGTGCAGCGTGCAGATGTGAGGGTGGGTGAGACCCGCAATCGCCTTGGCTTCGCGGTCGAAGCGCGCGCGAGACTGCGCGTCGGTGGCGAGCGTTGGCGGTAGCACCTTGATTGCCACCGTGCGATTGAGGCGCGTGTCGGAGGCGCGGTACACCTGGCCCATGCCCCCGGCGCCGAGGAACTGGTCGATGCGGTACGGTCCAAACTGCTTGCCGACCGCCAGTGTCGCTTCTTCGCTGCCGAGGACCGCCGCGGCCGCTTCGAGCATTGGCCGATCGATCAGCAGCGGCGCGCTGTCGTGCGCGAGCAGTGACTCCACTTCGCGCCGGAGCTCTTCGTCACCAGCGCTCGCCTCGGCGAGGAATCGCCCTCGCTCTTCAGGTGTGCGCTCGAGAACGGCTTCATAGATGTGCGCGATTTGGTGCCAGCGCCCCGAATCCATGTGAGCCCCTCTCGGCAGAGTCTACGCGCAGGCGAACGTCCGAACTAGCACTGATTAAGGTACGACCGTGACGGGCACCTGCTGAACCCATTCGCCACTTGCCCGGCGCAGATCGATCCAAAGCGGCCGTGGCCGATCGGGCTCCACGACAAAGTCATAGGTTTCTCCGACGGCGACCTGGTGGCGCGACGCCGGACGAGGTGCTTGCTGGGTCGGCGGCAGGTCGGCCGCGTCTTTTGCGACCGGGCGCCACAGCACCGGCTCGTTGCCGCCGATCAGCGACACGTTCAAGCCGCCGAAGTTCGTCGTGATGTTGATCAAGCGCACTCGGTTCGGTACACCGGCCTTGAACGTCAAATTCGTGTTCCGGCGGCCATTAACGACCACAGGGAACCGCTCGTACTTTTGTGTGTCCTTCGGTCCCTCCATGCCCAGCAGCACGACATGATCGCGCGCCGGATCGAACGTCTCGCCGGGTTCGAGGACCACGATGGCGCCGTACAACCCTGATGCAAGCTGCCGATTGTCGTGAGAGTGCGTGTGATACATGAACGTTCCCGCGCGCGGCGGCGTGAAACGGACAGAGAACGATTGACCAGGCGCGATCGCCGGGGTCGTGCGCAACGACGTTCCACTCCATCCAGGCACACCGTCGAAGGCGCTCTCGAGCTCGATGCCATGCCAGTGAATCGAGGTCGCTTCCGGCAGCTCGTTTCTCAGCGTGATCTCGACCGGCTCATCTCTGGTGAGCACCAGCAACGGTCCGGGTACGGTCGCGTCCTGAGGCGCAGAAGCGCGCTCACCTTCCTCGATGGCAAACGCATACGCGTCTTCGGGACGCCAGTGGTGGGGCTGGCGATGCATCACAAGAGTTATTCGCCGAGCGTTCTTCGCGATCGCGGGTGCTGCCGTGGGACCGTCGTCGCTGACCCGTATGCCCATGACCAGGCCGGCCATCGCCGTTGTCGCATCGTGCGTCGCATGGTTCGCGTGATCATCCTCTGCCGATTGCCAGAAGCGAAGCAACGGACTCACGTGGCTGAGAAGATGGCAATGGAATAGCCAGTTGCCCGATCGTTCCGGCGTCCACGACATCCGCATCGTGCTGCCCATCGGCACCACTTCGGTCACGACCTGGCGGTACTGGCTCTGATCGTACGTTTCGTGGCGCAGCAAGCTTCCCACGCCTTCAACCGTGAAATGGAAACCATGCAGATGCAACGGGTGGCCACCGCCACCGAGATTGACGACGTGCCATCGCACGGAACGGCCGACGCGTTCGTCAAGACGTTCGGTATGCGGCCACGAAAATCCGTTGATGGCCAGAACGCGCCTGATACCGGGCCTGATGTTCTCGTCGTCTGCGCGAGTCTCCTGCGTAGCCCACGCCGTAATCACAAACACACGATCCGAGTCGACAGGCCCTGCAGGGTCGACGATGAAGGCACCGCCCAACTGGCTTTCGAACCCCTGACGGGAGTTCAGGACTGATCCGGCTGCGGCGGCCCAATAGTGGTAGGTCCCCGGCGCACCGGCAGTAAAACGGATCTCGCGCGTTTCGCCGATCGGTACGGAGACTACCGAATCAACGGTCGCGGGTCGTGTCACGAGTCCGTGAATGTCCAGCGGGCGAGCGAGCGTGTTGCTGACTCGCATCGCGATCTCTGTACCTTCCGGAACACGAAGCAGCGGCCCGGGTGTGAGCAGAGGACCGCCTTCTTCGCCAAACGCGGCCACTTCCAAGGCCGGACCGTCGGAGCCTTCGGGCCGCCACTGTGCCTGTCCCGCAACGAGCTGAACGGTGAGAACACCGTCCGCAAGGGTGCCCGCTGGCTTCGTGTTGTCGTTGGCGCGCACCATCGACCCAAGGGGAATCTGTGCAAACCCTTGAGCCGTGCCCATCACGAGCGCCGCGAAGAGGGCCAAAACTGCGATCGGAAGTCTCATACGTCCTCCTGCTGCTCGGGTAAGCGCAAAAGAGGGGCTGGAACTACAATCGCCTCGGGGCGTTTTTGGAGGTGTGGTGGGACCGGCTAAATCGGCCGAAATCACGACTCTGCTCAAGGCCTGGAGCACTGGCGATGCCTCGGCACTGGATCGCCTGACGCCGCTCGTCTACGACGAGTTGCGGCAGCTGGCGCACCGCTACATGCGCCACGAGCGCGCCGGCCATACCTTGCAGACCACGGCGCTGGTGAACGAGGTGTATCTGCGCCTGGTCGGTGTCAAGGGAGTAAATTGGCAGGACCGCATTCACTTCCTGGCGGTCGCAGCACGGATCATGCGCCGAGTTCTGGTCGACGCCGCGCGAAGGCGTGCGTCAACGAAGCGCGGCGGAGCGATGGCGCGCGTCGACCACTCCACTCCAATCGACTTCGATCAACTCGCCGCGACCGCGGTGGAGCGTGCGACGGAGCTCTGCGCCCTGGACGATGCATTGGAGACGCTTGCGAGCATAGATTCCCGACGGGCGCAAGTCATCGAGCTGCGTTTCTTCGGCGGATTGACGGTCGAAGAGACGGCTGAAGTGCTAAAAATTTCTCCCCAGAGCGTCATGCGCGACTGGAAATTAGCGAGAGCCTGGCTGGCGCGCGAGCTAGCCCGCTGATCACTTGTGGACTGTCTTGTCTGAGTAAGGACCAGTATCAACAGTGTCTTCCCGCGCTGGCACTGGCTCGCGCTGCTGGCCGTTCGCGTCGAGGCCCGCCGCTTCGCCACGCCGACCAACTTGCGCCACCGCACGGACGTCAGTGCTCTGACGCTGGAGACGCCGCGCGCCGTTTTCTGGCTTCGCGGCCGCGCTCGGCGTCCGCCGCTGACGTGCGTTGGGCAAGTTGTCAGACGGCGCTGCGCGGCATGGCTCAGAGGCGGTCTCGCCACGACCGGCCAGCAGCACTCGCCTCGACGGCGCGCGCCGCGCTGTCGCGCATGCGGGGCGAAACGTGTCCGAAGCGCGCCGCACCGGGTGCCGAAAAATCACGCGAAGGCCGCCCTGGAACAGGCGGTGCGAGTCACCACGGTGGTGCAACCCGCGACTGGGGACCTCGCTACCCATCATGCTCTCGCGCGACCGCCATGGCCGCAGCGTGATTTTTCCGGCGCGCGGAGGCCACGTTCTCGCCACGAATGCGGGACAGCGCGAAAGCAGCGCCGTCTGTTTGCTGAATCGCGTCCGCTCGGGCGCGCTGTTGGACGCTGGCTCCGCAGAGCGCGAAGCCCCCGCCCTGTGCTCAGGGCTTGGCAGTGGCCGCCGCCTCTACCCAAAGGTATTCGTGCTGCGCGTCGCGCGTGATCAGCCCTCGTTTTCCGTCTTTGTCCGCGACGACGAACTCAAACCCGTTGAGCGTCGGATCGATCGTGACGAACGAGATCGTGCCATCGTCGTTCTTCCGCGACGCGACGGCGCTCTTCCACTCGCCGACATCGAAGACGGTCACGTTGCCTTCCTTCAGGATCGTGAGCTCGCCGAGCGAACTGCTCGCATATCGTGGCGCGAGCTTGTCGACGGCCGCGGGGTCGGCAGGCACCTGGAGCCGCTCGCGCTCCTTGGCAATGGCCGCTTTCCGCTGCGCTGCGGCGATCTTCAGCGTCTCCTCCGCCTCCGGCTTTGCATCGAATAGCACCTCGAGAAGTCTGCGGAGGAGTGGCCCGCGGATTATCACGCCCGAGTCGGCATTCGTGAGGATCACGGCGCCGACGCCATGTTCGGGTAGCCAGATCATGTCGCTGTGATATCCCGCGAGGTCACCGCCGTGGTGGACCACCGGAATGCCATACTTCGTCTCGACCATTAAGGCCATGCCATAGGTTGCGTCCTCACCGACGATCACGTTCGGCTTGTACCGCGCCAGGAGGTTCTCGTGGGAGACGAGCCGCTTACCGCTCGGGAGCACTCCCTTGGCAAGCTCCATCTCGACGTACCGGGCTAGCTCTCGCGGGCTCGTCCAGACACCCCCCGCCGGCCGGACTGGAACGACGGAATAGTTCAGGTCCATGCGCGCCCGGACTACGTTCCCGTTCACATCGTCGCCATGGGGTTGCGCCATGTCGCCCTTCAACGCTTTCGCAAAGTCGAACGTCGTCGTCGTCATCCCGAGCGGCTCGAAGACTTTCGTCCTCATCGCCTCGTCATAGGCCTCTCCCCACTCCTTCCCGGGCACCGTCTTTGCGCCGCCGATAAAACCCGCGGCGGCCGCCATCAGGTTGCTGTACTGAAAGACCTCGCCGAAGCCGCTGGTCGGCTGCATCGTCCCCAAGAGCTTCATCGCCGTGGCCGGCGTCTCGTTGCGGTATTCGAACAACCACTCCATGTCTTGCCGCGGCATCCCCGTGCAAGCGCAGATGAGATGCTGTACCAGCACCTGCCTCGTGGTCGCTTCGTCGCCTAGCTTGAACGCGGGGAAGAGCTCAGTCACCGGCTGATCCCAGCGCATCTTCCCTTCATCGACCAGTTCGGCGAGGAGCAGCGTTGTCAGCGCCTTGGTGTTCGACGCCGCGATGAAGAGCGTATCCGGGCTGACTGGATCGGGTTTTCCTCGCTCCTTCACGCCTAGACCCCCTGCCCAAATCGTCTTTCCGCCGTCGATGAAAGCGAGTCCCACGCCAGGAGTGTCCAGCAGCTTCATCCCAGTCGCGACGAATTCCTGCAGCACGGCGAGACGTTTCTCGTCCAGCCGGTTTGCCTTCTTCCCGGCGAACGATTCACGGGCATACCCCTTCGGCCGGAGGCTCTGCAGAGTGAGCCTCAATGGCGCGCCGCGCTTTTCGAACGTCGGCTCGGTCCCGTCGACGAGGACCACCGTCCACGCGTCACCGGCACGTGAGGCGTAGGCGACCACGACGGCCCGTTCGTTCGGCGATGTCTCGTACTGGAAGGCTCTCCGCTCCTCCCATCCTTCCCGCGCGGGCTGTGGCAGCGCGATCTTGAGGGGCCGGTTGAAGCCGGGCTTGTACGCGGCCCACGCTGAGGAGACGGCGGCATCGGCGTCCTGCGCCTTTACGTCCACGATCACGACGTGCGAGTCGGGCTCGGGCGGCTCGAGAACGACGATCGCCGCCTTGGTTGTCAGCGTCCATCCCGCTGGAACCGTGAAGGTCGCTCCAGCGGGGGTCGACCGCGATGAGTCCTCTTTCACTCTTTCAGGGGACGCGGGCGGCGTCGTCTGGGCGACGACAGGGCCAACGATGAGAACCGTAAATCCGAAGGCGATGAGGAAGCGTCGAGGCATGACAACCTCCGTGGAGACGGGCGGTGCGGTGCTCATATTACTTCGAACGGACTTGGCGTTCTTTCGAAAGCTTCGGATGCGTTTTGCATATCGCGGCGTTCGGCTCGCCTGCCGCTGCGAGCAACGTGGGCAACCAGTCGTGATGCTGAACGATGTCATTGACCACGACACCCGCCGGACCTTGCCGGGCCAGCGTACCAACAGCGGGATGCGGAACGCCCCCTCCCAGGTTGCCGACCGTACTTTTTCAACGACGGCGACGTACTTCTCCGCCCCTCAGCCGCGTAGTCTCCCGCTTTCCGGCGTTCGATGTCGTTTCTATTCTTGCCACCGACGCTGATCATCGACCTTGCCATCGAACGGCGATAAGAAGGTGACCCATGAGTCGCAGGCGGGTGTTGCTTGCTGACGATCACGCCCCGACAACGGCACTCTGGCGTGCGCTGCTAGAGCCGGAGTTCGAGGTGGTCGGAAGCGTCTGCGATGGGCATGCGCTGCTCGATGCGGCCGAGCGTCTGGCCCCCGACGTCATCGTCACCGACGTGGTGATGCCGGGTCTCAGTGGGATCGCCGCGACGGAAATCATTCTGCGTCGGCATCCCGCGGCGCGCGTGGTGTTTGCGACTGTGCACGCGGACCGAACGATGCTGCGAAGGGGGTTGGCGGCCGGCGCGTTCGGTTATGTCTTGAAGGTCAGAGTCGGCGAAGACCTCGTGCCGGCCATTTGGGCGGCGTTGCGAGGGGAGCTGCTCATCAGTCCCTTCCCACCGCTCGAAACGACGGGCCGAGGGCTGTGAATTGGCGAATACCCCCACAGAGGAGATCGGCTATGCGATCGACCGCCCCGCTCGCGGTTGCCACAAGTGTCCTATTCTTTTTCGCCAGCGCGGATCGCGCGCCCGGGCAGACGCCGGACGCGCCACTCCGCATTAACGCGTTTGCCGTCAACATGAGCAACATTGGCACCGGCAGGACCAACATGGTGCAGATCGAAATCGATCGCTGGTCGACCGACGCGGAGCGCGAACAACTGAACACGGCATTCGCTACCAAAGGCCCCGACACCTTGCTTCGGGCGCTGCAAAAGACCAAACGTGTGGGGTTCGTACGATTGCCGAACACGCTCGGCTACGACTTGCATTACGCGCGCAACCACCCGGCTGAGGACGGTGGCGAACAGATCATCATCCTCACCGATCGCTACATCGGGTTTTGGGAAGCGAGGAACCAACCGCGCATCATCGACTATCCCTTCACGTTGTTCGACATCCGCGTCAAGAGCAACGGCGAGGGCGAAGGTAAGGCGTCGGTCGCGACCAAGATTACCTACAACAAGAAGAAAAACACGGTCGAGCTCGAGAACTACGCGAGTGAGCCGGTGCGACTGCAGAACCTGAAAGTCGAACCCAAGAAGTAGGCACGCGGCGAGGAACGTGCATGCTGTCCATCACCAGCCAAGGGCTCGCCCTTGATATCCCGATGCCTGCGGAGCCTCGCCCTTGGCTGGTTGGCAGTATTTGCTTGGCGCGCTCCGCGCGCCTAGGACCGCTATGCGGACCGGCAACAAGTCCAAAATTCACGTTGGGGCCGCATAGCGGTCCAAGGGAGTACCGAATGTCACGCCAAACGGCTTTCATTCTGGCCGCATGCCTGACGTGCTTTGCGCCAGCCGCGTCAGCGCAGCGCGCTGAGGCGAGTTTCAACGTCGGCTACAGCGCGAGCGAAGGCATCTCATTGGACGATCGGCCGCTGCTCGGACAGCTGTACGACACACTCGCGGTCGATAGCGGCGCCTCTATCAATCTCTCGTTTGGCTTCTTCTTTACCGACCTATATGAAGCCGAGTTCGTGTGGGCACGTCAGAATTCACGACTGCAAGCTGATGGGCCGGGCGGCAAGCTGCCTATTTCGGAGTTGGCGGTCTACAACTACCTGTTCAACTTCGTCTATAACTTCGGCGAACGCGATGGCCGGGTGCGGCCGTATCTCTTTGGCGGCATCGGCGCGACGAGCTATTCGTTTGGTGAGTTCCTGGTGGCCGGCGGCACCGGCGACATCGAGGGCGAAACACGCTTCTCGACCACTTGGGGTGGTGGCGTCAAGTACTACTTCTCGCCAAAGGTGGGCGCCAAATTTGGCGTCCGCTGGACGCCAACCTACATCAAGAGCGATCCCGCAGGTATTTGGTGCGACCCGTTCTACGGCTGCTGGCAGCTGGTTGAGAACGAGTACTCCAATCAATTTGAAACCGCGGCCGGTATCACCGTGCGCTTCGATTAACGAGCAGAATGGACGCAACGCCGGAGGGATACCAAGTCGCGGCGTTTGAGGAGAGCGTGAAGCAGTATCCTCTCATACCGATGGGAACGCCGATCCGTACCGGCCGCCGGCCCTCTCCCGATGACGGAAGCGAGGAATGATGTGTGACGCTCAGTTGAAACTCAGAGCTCTACTTATCGCTACTGCGATTGCGTTTACCGCTAACACCCTGATCGTCGCGCGCGTCAAAGTGCGCGTCGAGTTCGACAAGACATTCGACTTCAAGCCAGTGCGCACGTGGGGATGGAACCCAAAGGGACCTGGTGAGGTCAAGATGGCGCGGACGAAGGACGACGATCCTGAAGCCGCACGTCAGCGTGCCGAGCCGATCATCGTGGAGGCGGTCACCGCCGAGATGAAGCAGCGCGGGCTGCAAGCCGCAACTGGCGAACCTGATTTGTTGGTCACCTACTACCTGCTGCTCACCAACAACATGTCCGCGCAGACGATGGGTCAATTTCTTCCAGCGACCACGGGATGGGGGCTGCCACCGTTCGCGCCTGCCACACAGTCGTTGGAGATGATGAACCGTGGATCGCTGGTGCTCGACATGAGTACGAAGCAGGCGGTCGTATGGCGTGGTGTGGCGCAGGCCGAGCTCAAAATGGATGCCGACCCCAAAAAGCGCGAGTCGGTGTTGCGCGAATCGGTGCGCGACTTGTTACGACGCTATCCTCCGCGTTGACCGGAATGGAGATCAGGATTCGACGTCATGTCTGCACTGATGACGGCGAAGCAGAGTGCTGGATGAAACATGGCGGATCAAGATGACATCCGACGCGAAGTACTGCCGATTCCCGACCGCAAGCCGGTCGGTCTCACTACGTACGACGCCAAGGATCCCGACACGAAGTTCCCGCCAATCCGTCAGCTGCAGCCGCCCTCCGGTGCGCCAAGTGTGCTTATCGTGCGCACGGCATGGCGATGGGTTTTTCCATCTGTCAATCAATTGTTCAGGCGGTTTTCTCCGTGAACCATTCGCCGAACAACCCTGATTTCGCGCGTCGAGCGGGCATTCTCCCGTCGACAGGTCTAGTTCGCCTTCGCCCTGGATCGGGTCAAGGCACTCGCCCGTCAACATTCCGATTGGAAAGACTGGCAGCCATTCAAGGGTGTTCTCGACGGCGACATGAAAGCGCTTGCGGCTAGTGGCGAGCGTCGGATTCTGGATATCATGGCCGCGACGCATGCGGGCATGACCACGACAAATTGGCCACCATCGTCGGCGACCGGATGAGGTCGGCGCGGCACCCAAAAACGAACCGACCTACCGCGCGTCGCACGTGGGACAGGTTGCCCGCGCGCTCGATGAAGCGCCGAAGCGCGGTTGGATTGTTGTGGACATGAAGCAGGGAAAGAGATCTACTGCTCGGACCGTCGATGAGACGTCGGAGCAGGACGCGAGGAGGAAGCATGATGATCTTCAGCAACACAACCCGTCGGCATGTGATCGTCGCCGCACTCACGGCGTTCGCCGTTGCATGTTCCGGGCAACGCGATCCAAGGACGCCTCAGGAAGCGGCTGCGCGCGGTGACGAGTTACTTCGCAAAATGAGCGATACGTTGAAGGCGGCGCAAGCCTTCTCCGTCACGGTCGGCGAGACGCACGAGCGCGTACGGCGCAATGGTCAAAAGGAACCGTACTTCGTGAGACGAGATGTAGTGGTGCGCCGGCCCAATCGCCTCTGGTCGCACGCGACAGGGGCTGATGATCGCGACGTCAAGGTGACCTACGACGGCGATACAGTGACCGTCGTCGGCGACACGCAGAAGGTGTACGCAACGATCAAGGCACCCGCCACGCTCGACGAAACGCTGGACTTGGTTTCCCAACGGTTCGACCTTCGCGTCGCGGTCGCCGATTTCCTCTACAGCTCGCCGTACGACTCCTTTGCAGAGCGCCAGGCACAGGGAGGATGGGACCGGCGGACAACGGTTGAGGGTCAAGCGTGCGAGGAAGTGAAGTACAGCACCAAGGCCGTCGATTTGACGTTGTCGGTGACCACGGAGTCTCCGACTGTCCCCTGCCAGGCCGAGCTCACTTACAAGGAGGAGCCCGGTCAGCCGGTTAGCCGGCTGGTGTTCAGCAACTGGAACCTGCAGGCGCAACCAGCCGATTCGCAGTTCGTCGCGAACGTGCCGCAGGGTTACGAGTTGATTACGGTGGTCGAGCGAATTCCCAAAGAAGAACTGAAGACCGACCCAGCCAAGGCGATGGGCAAGTGAAGGAGAGCAACATGCGAATCAACAAACGTTTGCTTGCAGTCGGCTCGGCGCTGTTTTGTGGCGTCGTGCTTCTCACCATCGCGTTGGAGGCGGACCAGCGATCGGTTCGCGCGACGCGAGGTGGAACAGTCGCGCACGGCGAAGAAGCCACCGTTGCCGTCGGCCGGCGCGGCGCGGCCGTGGCGACGGAGGACGGAGCCGCAGCAGTCGGCCGCCGTGGTGCTG
>JBKPDL010000050.1:0-46086 GCA_046727855.1 Acidobacteriota bacterium | reverse complement strand
CCTTCAGCCATCTCCATCCCTCGTCGCGGGGACGGAGGTCTCTGGCGGGGACGGAGGTCACCGGCAGGGACGGAGGTGACTGAAGGGGACGGAGGTCGCTAGCAGGGACGGAGGTCGCTAGCGGGAACGGGGGTCGCTGGGTGGCTGCGATTCTGCTCACGCCTTCGCGATCGGTAAGCGGTCCGAACGCGTCGATGCGCGCTGAGAGGTCAACGTCGGCAGGCGCGTACTCCTGCACAACTCCGCTCGCGCGCAGCACGCGGAACCTGTGCCTGGCGCTCTCGCCGGTCCACACCATGGCATCGTCAGCATCAGGCGCCCCCGCGCGTGCGAGAGCTTCGCACATCGTCACCGGCATCACGCGACCAAGCGACCCCTTTGCCGGCGCGAAGCGTCCGTCGGCGTTGAGTGTGGTCGCCAGATACACGCGATCGCGCGCGCGGGTGAGTGCCACGTAGAGCAGCCGCTTCGCTTCTTCCGTCTCTTTCGCATCCAGGTCGGCGTCGGCTTCGTTCTGGTACTCGCCAATCGCAACCGACGCGGTATCGTCGTCGCGCGCGCCGTGAGCGACAATGCGAATGCCGTCGCCAGCGCCGCCGCTGCCGCGGCTCAAGTTCACGATAAACACGATGGGAAACTCGAGACCCTTGGCGGCATGCACTGTCATCAAGTTCACCGCATCAACAGCGTCGACGATTGCGTTGGATTCGTCGCCGCCAGCCGCAAGTTGCGACAGGTGGTCGACGATGCGCTCGAGCGTCGCGTAACCGCGATTCTGAATTCGGCGAACGAGCGAACGCACTTTCTTCAGATTCTCACGCGCCTGACGATAAGAGCGCGCATCGAGCTCCGCAGCGTATGCCGACTCCGCTAGCACGCGATCCAGGAGCTCCGCGGGCGGCAGTCGATCGACGAGGCTCACCCAGGTTGGAACATCCGCGCGCGCCAGCTCGAGACGGACACGATCGTACGTCGAGAGCTGCGGCACGGCAGCCGGAGGATCCGGTGAGGTGATCGCTCCAGCCAAATTGGGCGCAAGCAGTTTGAGCGCGCAATCCGATAAACGAACAAAACGCGATCGCAAAAACGCCGCGGCGCGGAGCTCAGACGCGGGATTGGCGAGAAAGCCGATTAGCGCGAAAACATCCTTGATCTCATCGGCGTCGAAGAAGCCGAGACCCTTGTAGACATAGAACGGAACGCGTCGCCTCGCCAAAGCGTCCTCGAATACGCGATGACTCTCACGCGTGCGGAACAGCACCCCGATATCGGCAGGTCGCGCCGCCCGGCGTACGCCGGTGTCGCGATCCCGCACAACAGCGCCGCTGCCGAGCAATCGCGCAATCTCCTCCGCCACGGCTTCGGCTTGAGCTTCATCGGAGACCGCTCCGATCAGCGCGAGCGGCTCCCCTTCCGTGGCTTCGGCGGCCTCAACCGGAAACAGGTCATCCTCGGTGTAGCGGAACGCGTCGCTCCTTTCCGGCACCTTCTCGACGGCGGCGAACAGATCGTTGGCGAACGCCAGAATCGCGCGCACCGACCGGAAGCTCCGCGTGATCGCCGTTCGCACCTGACCGATTGGGCGCAGCGCTTCGATGAATTGCGCCGCCTGGTCGAGCACCGCGACCTCCGCGTCGCGGAAGCCGTAAATCGACTGCTTGCGATCGCCAACGATGAACACGGTCGGCGGGCGATCGCTGCCGGCCAGACCGAGACCTTCAGACCACGATCGCACGAGCAATTCCACGAGCTTCCATTGCGCGCGGCTCGTGTCCTGGAACTCGTCCACGAGCACGTGCTGATATCGCGCCTCGAGTTTGTAGCGGCTGCGCGAGAACTCATCCATCTGGCCGAGAAGAAGAAGCGTTCTCGCGAGCACTTCAGAAAAATCGAGCACGCCGTACTTCCGCAGCACATCGTCGTATTGCTTCAAGGCGATGCTGAGCAGGCGGCGCACTGCGCGCGCGAGCACAACGTTGACCTCGCGCCGGTAGCTCGCAAGCGCGTCGATCAGATAAGGACCGAGAGCGGCGACACCGGCGGCGTGGCGTTCGTAATGGGCCGCCGAACGAAATTCGTCTTTTCGATACGACAGACGCTTGCGCGGCTCGCCACTCTGCGTCAGCAGGTGATCCCGGACACGTTCGAGCAGCGCCTGAACGATCGGCGGCGGCAACGACGCGGTGCCAAGCAGCTGACGAAGATCGTCGGCCAGCAACTCGAAGTCGGCGTGGCGGGGACCGCAGGCGAGAAACCCTTCCAGTCCGCCGGGCGCACTCGCAAAGGCGGCGCGCAGGCGCGACCGGAGCCGGTTCACGGCGGCGTCGATGCCGACTTCGCCGGCGTTGGCGCGCAAAAAATGGTTCAACGCCTGATCGGCAACGAGGCGGCGGTCGATCAATCGCGCGAGCCCCTCGCGAAGCCGATACTCTCCGAGCTCGGCAAACAACAGTGCGACATCGGGCGAGTCGATCGTCAGAGCGCGGGCAATCCGGAGCGTCTTGTCGAGCGCCTCGCCGACGAGCCGCGGTGTCTCGGTCTCGTCCGCCAGCTCGAAGCCCGGATCGACATCTGCTTCGAGCGGGAACTCGCGCAGCAGCGTCAGACAGAACGCGTCGATTGTGGAGATTGCGATATCGGTGACGCTTTCGCGGATGTCGCGCCACACCTGGTTGGTGAGTCCACCCTCGCGGTACCGCCGCGCCAGATCATCGAGAATCCGCTGACGCATTTCGGCGGCAGCCTTGCGGGTGAACGTGATCGCAAGGATGTTGCGCGGCTTGACGCCCGACAAGAGCAAGCCGACGTACCGGTCCACCAGCACGCGTGTCTTGCCCGTGCCTGCCGACGCTTCCAGCACGACGTTGCGCGTGGGGTCGACCGCGAGTGCGCGCGCGTGCGCATCGCGGTCATCGACGTAGCCGCGGACCTTGTCGGCGCCGTCAGCCGACTCGAAGTCGAATCGCGGCTGCTCGCTAGCCATCGATCTCCTTCGCACCGTTGCTCGCCGCGCCGCTCGTCTCCGGACGCTCCACGTACTCCAGTCGGCATACCGCCCCATACGGGCACGGACCGCAAATCGATTTGCGCTGCGGCTGCGGCGGGAACTGTCCGGCGGCGATGCGATCCAGCGTCGTGAGCAACCGGTCTTCCGCGTCACTAATCAACTCATCGACAGTCCGGCCCTTCGCTCTGAGCGGCACCACCGCCTTGTTCCCTTCGAACGAGAGATACAAGGCTTCGCCGAGCTTCCACGTGTGGCTGGCGTGGCCCTCGAGCGACACACGCGCGCACAAACTGTAGATCGGCAACTGCAGCGCAACTTTCAGCTCGGGCGTCCTTTTCGATTTGTAATCGATGACGCGGAGCGTACCGTCGGCCAGTAAATCGATGCGATCGGTCTTGGCGCTCAGCGTCACGGTCCGCTCGCGTCCGTCGGCCGCGCGAAAACGGAAGTCGCCTTGCAGCGGGTATTCGAGCAGCCGTTCGACGATTTCGGTGGCGCGCTCGGCTTCCATCGCGAACACCCGATAAGCGATCCCCGGACTGACAGCCGATCCGAGCAGACGCGTGCGTTCGAGGGTGGCCTCGGCCGGCGAGAGCGATTCGAGCGCTTGTTCGCAGATGGTCGTGAAGAGGTCGCGAGCCTCCGAGAGAAATTCCGGCGCGATCCGGCGATGCCCCCGGCGCTGCCATTCGGCAAAAAAACGCTCGAACAGCTCGTGCAGAAAGCGGCCGCGTTCGAGGGGTGTCCGGGTGTCTTCATCCTCAGGCTGCTCTTCAAGCCTCAACACTTCGGACGCGAAAAACCGAAACGGGCAATCGAGGTAACGCTCCAGCCGGCTGATGGAGACGCGTGGAAGCGTCCACGCGCCGGCATCGCCTCGAAACGCGTCGGGATACGGGCGATCACCGTGCAGACGCGCAATCGCCCATTGGCGAATGGGGTCGGCAAGGACGTGCGGAACGCGTGGCTCGAGCGCGAGCGCTTCCGTGTTGAATACGCGAATAGCGGGCTCGGCTGCTCTGTCGCGCGGCAAAGCGAGTACCTCGATCTCGTCGAGCAGGATCGACGGTTCCACCACAGCGTCGTTCTCGAGGACGAACGACGACACACGTACTCGCGCACGGGCAAGCCGAAGCAGATCGCGAAAGTTGGCGCGCGCCGCGTTGAGCGCCTCGCGCTCGCGGCCCGCGGGATCGGGGTTCACCGGCAGCGGCTCGAGCTCGGCCAACAAAGACGACGGATACAGCACATTCCGGCGAAACCGCTCCGGCCATTCGCCGTCGATCAGGCCGACAAGCTGCACGTCATCGAACTGACCAAACCGTGCGGCCTGCGCGTCCACGAGCTGCAATCCCGCTTCACCGGTGGAGACTGCGAACGTCTGGCTGCCAAGCCACCGCCGAATCGCGCCGGATAAGACGCCCACGTCGCCCACCGCTTCAGGATCGTGCGCGCGATAGGCGTCGGCCAGCGCGCCGAGCGCACCAAGCACCGCGGCACGCACGCGGAGCCGTCGTGAGGCAATCGCCTCGTCGCCGCCGGGCTCGCGATCGAAACGCCGCAGCCACTCGATCAACGTTTCGATTTGGACAACCAGCGGGCGCGGGTTGGCCAGCGGCGCCAGCGCGCGCAGCGCATCGAGGGCAGCAGTGGCAGCGGGAGCCGCGGTTCTATAACGCCGCTCTTCGCGCGATTCGGGTGCGTCGATCGCGCTCCACGCACGTGCCAGCTGTTCGAAGCGCTCGACCCCACCGATGTGGCGGGCGTCAGCGAGCGCGAAATCAAGCGCCGCGATGACGCTTCGGGAAAGAACTTCATCCGGGCCGATGCAGAAATGCGGGGAGCGCAGCAGCGCAACGATGCTCGCGCGCGAAAAATCCGACGCCACGGCTTCAAGCGCGACATCGAGCGCCGCGACGTATGGCTCCGCGGCGAGTGGAAGCGTGTCGAGCGTCTCGAACGGGATGCCCGCGCCGCCAAACACGTCACGCGCAAGATAGAGATACGGCAGCGGTCGGCGGACCACGAGCGCGGTTCTGTGTAGCGGCGCACTTTCGCGTGCGACGGCAGCGGCTTTGGCCGTGCCGTTACCGCGTTGCCGTTCGAACTTCAGTCTTCTTGCCACACCCGCGAGCTCCTCTTCGCGATCGCGATACACAAATGCAACCGGCGCCGCGCCGCCGGCGCTCGGCAGAGGCGAGACGAATACGGGTAGCGGAGACGGTGTGCCGCGCCGTTCTTGCTCGAGCTCGGGCAGCGCCGCGTGCAGGCGCTCGAGAAAGCCGGAGGCAAGCATCGCCTCGGTGCAGATCACATCGATCGATTCGAGCAGCGGCAGCCTGGTCAGCAGCTCGTAGTCAGCCGGCCACAAGCCGTCAGCGTCGGCAATCCGATCGGCAACCGCAACGACGATCCGTTTTAGCGCGCGAGCAACGGGGGTGGTCGTGAGCTCGGCGCGAAGGGCGTGCTCGTCCTGCGCTCCAATCTCCACCAGACGATCCTCATAGCCGTTATAGGCCGCGGAAAGAAAAATCGTCTGCTGCAGTAACTTCTCGGCGCCACGATCGAAGTCACGATCCTTTTCGAGCTCCTCGCGAAAATTCCGCTCGAAATCCCCAACGCCCCGGCCAAGGCGTCGCACGAGGTCGTAGAGAGAAAGCATTTCGGCAATGAGCCCCGGCCGGATATCGAACGGCGGCGCCAGTCCTTGGTCGGCGACCGCGCGCGCGACATGGCCGAGCAGCACTTCGCGCTCGAAGGCATTGAGCGTGCGCGGAGGCGTGTGCAGACGCGAGCCGACCTCGTCGTACCAGTCGGCACGCGTGCCGAGAATTGGCAGTACGAGCGCTGCCCGATCGTGTGTCAGCAGCGTGTCTTCGAACGTACGTCTCAACTGCTCGGCGGCGGCGCGCGTCGGCACCAGGACAAACGTGTCGCGCGCGGCAGCGGGCGCAAGAGCGATGGCAAGCTCGGTGAGGGTGCTTTGAAACGCGGCGAGATCGGGAACGCGCAGCAGCCGGGTCCGGCGCGGGGTGATCACTGCGCCGATGCCGATGCCAAAGGCGGCCGCATTGCGGCGTCGAGATCGGCTCGCGCTCGTGTCAGCAGCATGATCGCGCCGGCCGCGGCAGACGAAGCGCGGCGCGCGAGCTCGAGATCAGCAGCGGCCACCGCGTCGAGGCGCAATTGCGCGGCGTTCAAGGCCAGCTCGCCGGCGCTGCGAAACAGCGCGTGGATCGCGGCGAGCTCGGCTGGCGGGTCGATGCGCGAAAGAATGCGACTCTCGCGCCCGAGCGCCTCCACCAGCGTACGCAGCCGCAGCGGCGGTGGGCCCGCGAGCGCACGAATGTCGTCTAGCCCTGACTGCGCACGCGTCAACACGGTCACCGACGCGCTCGCGGCGCGCTGGTAGGCGCGGAGGCGATCCAGTCGCAGCATCCACTGATCCTGCGCAAGACGAAGCCGATGAGCGGCCTCGAGATGCACGTCGATCGCCGCCGCGAGCGCACTCATTTCGTCGGGCCGGCGGCGCCCCAATTGACCGTCCTGCACCTTTACGCCCAGGCGCAGCCGCTCGAGCGATCGGATATCTGCACGCGAGGCAAACCTGGCGGCAGACGTCAACGTGGTTTCGCGCAGGCGCGTGTACGCCACATCGATCTTGCGTTCCTCGGCAATCGCGGCGAGCGCCGTCGAGCGAACAGTGGCAGCCCACGCCTCCGGCAGCAGCTGGACGGCGCGGTCCAGCACACCGAGAACGGTTTGCAGCAACGATACCTTTTCTGCCGGAGTGCTCACCAGGGTTGCGGCCGCCAGCAACTGCTCCACGATCTCTTTGTGATCCGGCGGCGCGAGCACAGTCTCTGGCGGTGGGGGTGGCATCGTGGTAGCGGTCAATGCGAGATCGAACTGGCCAAGACCCGCGGCCGCGCGCAGTCCTCCGATCACCTCGTCGAGCACGCCGACCATCTGGTGCACGTCTTTCGCGCGATAACCGTAGTGCTTACCGGGCCAATCGGCGAGCGATCGGCGGGCGCGCTCGGCGAACACCAGACGCTCGGTCGGGTCTTTCACCAGCGCGACCTCGTTGACAATGCGTGCGACGTCGGCGCTGAGACGGGCAAATTCTTCTTCGCCACGGTCGGCGGCATAGCGACGGGCGCGAACGGCGTCAGCGTACTGCTCCGTCCGCCGCCAGTCGACACGGGCTGCCGGAAGCGAAACGAGATGCAGTTGATCGGGATTGTTGCCGGCGGTCACCGGTAGTGAAAAGATCACGCAGTCGTCCACGCGCGCCCACTCACCAAAGCTCGAAAGCGCGGTGCCATCCGCGAGAAACACGCGATACAGCGGCGATGCCTCCTGCGCCTGCGCTAACGAGGGCAGCAGCAAGAGCAGCGTCAGGACGAGCACCTTCATTTGATTAGTCAGGGTAGTAGCCCATCCAGTCAGCGTCAAGCGTGTATGCGACGGTGACGCGGAGTGTTGAAAACCTGTGGATGAAAAGTGGAAACGCTGTGGATCCTTGGACACGAAAAAAAAATTCACCGCCGGACTGCGCCAAAACTGTATGCCCCACCGTTCCGCGCTTGTGTTTTCGCGCCGTCCTTCGCTTGCGGGGGTCGTAACAACCGTGCGACATTCTCGGCCGTTCGGTGTCGGGTAAGGCGCCGGGAGCCCGCAAACGTGAACGTCCATCGCTACGAAGAACATATCGCCGGACGGACATATTTGATCGAGGTCCGCCCGATCACCGAGAGCCGCTGGAGCGCGCAAATTGCGCGGCTGCCCGGGATGCCGACCGCGTTGATGCCGTTTTACGGCCCCACGCCCGAAGACGCGGCGCGCGAGCTGAGCCGTTGGCTGGCGCTGGTGTATAACGGCTGCAGCAGAAAATGACACGCGCCGCGTTCGCCCTTTTTTCACTTCTTTGGACGACCGCGGCGTTCGCACAGACTTCTCTCCCGCATGTGCATTTCATCGCTACAGGCGGCACCATCTCCAACCGAGACGGCGGACGGCTGACTGCGGACGATCTGCTTCGCACCATTCCGGGCGCCGAGCGCGTCGCGCACGTGACTTCCGAACAATTTTCCAATGTCGCCAGCACCGAGCTCACGGTCATGCAGTGGCTGCAGCTCGCCCGCCGCATCAACGAGCTCTTTGCCAGCGACAAGCAGCTTGCCGGTGTGGTGGTGACAAGCGGCACCGACACGCTCGAGGAAACAGCCTTCTTTCTCCATCTCACCGTCCGCGACGCCAGGCCTGTGGTGCTGGTGGGCGCCATGCGAAACGCCAGCACCATTGGGTACGAAGGGCCTGCAAACCTGCTCGAGGCGGTGCGTGTGGCGGCCACGCCGGCGGCACGCGACAAAGGTGTGCTCGTCGTCCTCAACGACGAAATCAACTCCGCGCGCGACGTCAGCAAAACCGACGCACATCGGCTGCAGACGTTTCAAAGCCGGACCCACGGACTGCTCGGCGTCATCGACACGGACCGTGTGGTGTTCTTTCGACAGCTCCTCCAGCGCCACACCGCGAAGAGCGAGTTCGACGTTGCCCACATCAAGGAGCTGCCGCGCGTGGACGTCTTCATGGTGTACCAGAGCGCGCCGGGCGATCTGATCAAGTCCGCCGTCGACGCCGGCGCGAAGGGCATCGTGATTGCGGGCGCCGGCGCAGGCGGAACGAGCGGGACGCAGAACGAAGGTTTGAGCTACGCGGCATCGAAAGGTGTCTTCATCGTCTCCGGCACCCGCACCGGCGCCGGCCGGATCGCACCATCGCCGGCGCGAGGCGCAATGCCGAATTTCCAACCAACTGAGGACCAGCTGCTTCGCCGCCAGTTCACCATCGCGGCCGAAGATCACATGCCGGTCAAAGCGCGCATTCTCTTGATGCTGGCGTTGACGAAAACAAAGAGCCGCGAGGAGATTCAGCGCATTTTCAGCGAGTATTGAGCGGAAGCTCAGTCATGAACCTTCGTGGACCACGTGGGAACGTACGCCAGGAACGCAAGTGAACAGCTGTGAGGACCCCACGTAAGCACTCTCGTGAAGAACCCATCCGCGCGCGTGAGAGCGACCCGGTTACAATTGATGACAGATTCGAAAAACATTCAACTCTGCCGGGAGCGCGGTCCGCGCTATGATGAGCGACTGTCTCCGGCGGGGTGAGCCGTCAAGATGTTGCCTTTGCCAGATTTCTGCAGGAGTAAAAGGATGAAGCGCATCGCATTTCGTGTCGTGCCGGCGGTGGCGCTGCTCGTCGCGGGTCTCGCCTGGTTCACGCCTCGCCTTTCGGGCCAGGCGACCGGTATGCCGAGTACCAAAAACGGCGAGTGGCCGATGTATACCGCGGATCTGCGCGGCAGTAAGTATTCGCCGTTGGAGCAGATCAACGCAGGCAACTTCAGCAAGCTCGAAGTCGCCTGGCGGTTCAAGACAGACAATCTCGGCCCCCGCCCTGAGACAAAACTCGAAGGCACGCCGCTCATGGTCAAGGGCATGATCTACGCGACCGCCGGCACACGCCGCGCCGTCGTCGCGCTCGATGCCCGCACCGGCGAGCAGAAGTGGATGTACAGCATGGACGAGGGCGAACGCGCCACGCGATGGGCGCCGCGTCAGCTCTCCGGCCGTGGCCTTTCATACTGGACCGACGGCAAAGGCGACGATCGCGTCATCTACGTGACCACCGGCTATCGCCTGGTTTCGCTCAACGCGAAAACCGGTCAGCCGATTCCGTCGTTCGGCACCAACGGCATGGTCGACCTCAAGGTCGGCGTCCTGATCGGCAAGGACAAGCAGATCGATCTCGAGAAGGGTGAAATCGGCCTGCACTCCACACCGACCGTCGTCAACGACATGGTGATTGTCGGATCGTCGATGTTCGAGGGCCTCGGCTATCGCTACGCCACCAATGCCAAAGGCCTCGTGCGCGCCTTCGACGTTCGCAATGGCAAACAGATCTGGCGCTTCAACACCATTCCCTACCCTGGCGAGTTCGGTAACGAGACATGGGAGAACGGATCGTGGGAGCGCACTGGCAACAACGGTGTCTGGACACAGATAACGGTCGATCCTGACGCGGGCCTGGTGTATCTCCCGGTTGAAACACCAACCATCGACGAGTACGGCGGCAACCGTCCCGGCGACAACCTCTTTGCCGAAAGCCTCGTCGCCGTCGACTTGAAGACCGGCAAGCGCAAGTGGCATTTCCAGTTCGTGCATCACCCACTGTGGGATCACGACATGTCGTCGGCGCCGCTGCTCATGGACGTCACCATCGACGGCAAGCCTCGCAAGGTTGTGGCGGTGCCCTCGAAGCAGGGATGGCTCTACGTGTTCGACCGCATCACCGGGCAACCGATCTGGCCGATGCCGGAAAGCCCGGTGCCGCAAGCTGGTCCCGACTTGCCGTTCGAGAAGACTGCCAAGACGCAGCCGATCCCGAGCAAGCCTCCGGCGTACGCGCGGACGCACATCACAGAGAACGACCTGGTCGACTTCACCCCGGAGTTGCGCAAGCAGGCGCTCGAGAATCTGAAATTGTTCCGCTGGGAGCCAACGCCGTACGTGCCTCCAGTTGGACCGGGCTCCAAGCTGCTTGGCGCGATCAACATCGCCAACACGAGCGGTGGCACCAACTGGCCCGGCGCCGGGTTCGATCCGGAAACCGGGATCTTCTACTCGCAGGCCGGCAACTCCGCAGTAACGGTCGGCAAGTACGACGAGGAAGAGTTCCACGCGGTCAGTCCGGAAAATCCGAACAACAAGAACATGATTCCGCGCTGGGAGGCCGAGCCCGACTACGGCTTGCCGCGAGCGGGTCGTGGAGGTGAGGGCGGCGGACGTGGCGGAGCAGCCGCCGGCGGCGGTGCGGGCCGTGGCGGAGCGGTGGCGCCGGCCACGCAGTTCCCTGGTGCAAGCGGACGCGCCGCCTTGACCAAGGGTCTCGAAGGTCTCCCGATCGTCAAACCGCCTTACGGCGTGCTGTCGGCGATCGACGTGAACAAGGGCGATCTGATCTTCCAGGTGCCGCACGGCGACACGCCCGATAACGTTCGCAACAGCCCCGCGCTGAAGGGTCTCGACATCGGAAAAACGGGTCAGGGCGGCAGCGTTGGCGTGCTCATCACCAAGACGCTGGTCGTCGTCGGCGATCCGCAGTTCACCACGCGTGACGGCGTTCGCGGCGCCAGCCTCCGCGCGTATGACAAGAAGACTGGCGCGCAGGTGGGCGAAGTTCGCATGCCGGCGCCGATCAGCGGCTCGCCGATGACCTATAGCGTCAACAACCGTCAATACATCATCGTCGCGGTCAGCGGCGCAGGATATAGCGGTGAATACATCGCGTTCGCTGCGCCTCAGGTATCGCAGACGACAACGGAGCGAGCTGGACAGTAGCCGACGCGGACCTGAAGGTCCGCGCTACATTAACCTCAGGGATATAAAGGTCAGGTTGATCGCGGCTGACCTCATCTTTTCGTGTAGCGGCGGACCTCATCACATTTTCATGTAGCGGCGGACCTTTAGGTCCGCCGTTCTTTTTTTTGATAGCATTCCGCTCCTACCCCGGAGGAGGTCGCATGAAGCGTCTGATTCTTTGTACGGTGACGACGGCATTCGCCTTGGCACTGCCGATCGCCGCAGCACAGGACAAGCCGCAGGAGAAGCCGGCGGACAAGCCCGCGGCGAAAGAGCACACCATGACGGGTTGTCTCGCGAAGGGCACTACCGACAAGACGTTTATCGTAAACAGCACCGCGGAGAAAGGTCCGAAGACGATCGGCATCGTCTCTTCGGAACCGAATCTGGCTCCGCATGTCGGTCACAAGATCGACATCACAGGCACTCCCGTGCCGCCGGCGGAAGCAGAGAAGATGACCCCTGCGCCGCCGAAGGCCGATCACTACATGAAGATCACAGCGATGAAGATGGTCTCTGCCACCTGTCCGTAACTCAGGTATCAGGTGTCAGGTATCAGGCATTCGTAAGGGCCAAGCCTGATACCTGGCAGCGATCAGATCGGCTTTCAGCTAAACGCACGATGTTCAGCTGAAAGCCGAGGCTGATAGCTGACAGCTGTTTAGTTTCCTTTCACTTCCACCAACGCGACGCGGTTGACTCCGCTGCACGCAAGCACCAGATCGCCGTTCTTGGTCGCCATCATGTTGCGCACAACGCCGCCGCCTGACGGGATGACCCACGTCTGAAACTTTTCGCTCTGGGGATCGAAGCGCACGAGCGTGTTGGGCCTGACGCTCGATTCGCTGTACCAGATGATGTTGCCCACCGACGTGATGCCATATGGCTGCGACTCGCGCCCGCCCGGTGAAGGCCACTCGCGCACCGCGCCTGTTGTTGGATCGAGACGGCCAAGATAGCCGCGCGCGTAATCGCTGTACCAGAGGACATCGTCCGGCGTGATTGCGATCCGGCGCGGGCGTGCTTCTGCGGCCGGCAACGCGTATTCCTTTATCGCCATCGTGACGGGATCGACGCTGGCCAGCCGGTTGCCTCGGAAATCCACGTACCACGGCACGCCCTTCGAATTGATGACGATGCCGTAGGGATAGGTAGGCTTGCTCGGTGGAGCCGCGACTTTCATCTCACCGCTCTCGGGATCGAGGCGTCCAACCATGCCCGATTGAATCGTGAACCACAGCGTGCCCTTCTGATCGAAAATCGGCGTATGCGGTCCGCGCGCGCCCTCCGGCAGCGGGTACTGCTTCACCTCTCCGGTCTTCGGATCGAGCTTGCCGACGTAATTGCCCGAGATGCCGGTGAACCAGATGTTCCCCGCCTTGTCTTCAGTGAGGCCGTGCGGCCCGCTGTTGTCGGGCAGCGGGAACTCCTTCATGTCGCCGGTACGAAGATTGAGCCGTCCCAACTTGCTTGCGAATTGACCCGTCCACCACAGCGACCCGTCAGCGGTGGACAGCGGGTCGTGCGGACGCGATCCCAGTGACGGAACAATCCACTCCTTGATCGACACGTTCACCGGTCCGGGAATGACCACAGCCTCGGGCGCGGGCTTGACCGGAAAGTTGGTGGCGAGATATTGCGCGATGGTGTCCGCCTGATCCTTCGGCAAGGCAATCATCGAGCCGAAGAGATCGTGCCATCCCTGGCGCGTGTTGCCCCACGAGTTGGTGATCAAATTGAGGCCGTGACACTTCGCACAGTTTGCCTGCACCAGCTCCTTGCCGGCGCCGTCGGGTAGCTGCACCGCCTGTCCGCCGCGTTGTCCGTCGATCGAAACGGGTAGCGCGACCAGCCAGAGACAGGCGGCGAGAAACATTGCCGAAAATGCTGTGTGTCGCATAGCCGCGTACTCTAGCAAAACGCGTTTAACAAATCGTCACGACGTCTTTGCGCCGGAGCTACACGACGTTGCGCCGCCGCCACGCTACGCAGGGCGCTCGCGCCGAGGAAATCGGCTCGGCAGAGCGACAACGCGCGGACTTCGCGTAGGTAGCAGCGCAGCTTCAGGCCCGCCTCCAGCAAAGCTCATCGACCGAATCGAACACGTCGATGTTCGTACGGAGCGTTGCCAGGTCGCGGAAAAGCAAGGCGCGTTCGCGCTCGCGTATGAGCGTTGCCGCCAGTGCCCCAGCGTTGAACGCGTTGACGTTCCAGATCTTGGAGTCTTCCGGGATCGCTTCCAGGTGCCCGAACCGCGTCAGGACCGCCGCCGTCGATTTCGCGCCCCAGCCTGGAAGGCCAGGATACCCGTCGGCCGCGTCGCCGACGAGCGCCAGGTAATCGGGTATCGACACTGGCGGCACACCAAACTTGGCGACGACACCGGCTTCGTCATACACGGTCCGCGTGCGCCGATTGAGCTGCACCACGCGCGTGCCGCGCACCGCCTGCGCGAGATCTTTGTCTGGCGTGCAAATCACCACCCGGTCAACGCGCCCATCAAGCGCCGCCTTCGCCGCCGCGGCGGCAAGCGCATCGTCAGCTTCAAACTCCACCATCGGCCAGACTTTGATGCCGAACGCCGCCAGTGCTTCTTCGAGCAGTGGGAATTGCACCAGGAGATCCGGATCGATGCCGTCGCCCGTCTTGTAGTACGGCCAAAGGTCGTTCCGAAACGACTCGATCACTTTGTCGGTGGCCACGCCAACGTGCGTGGCGCCCGCGTTCAACAACCCCCGGATCGACCCAAGCACGCCCTCGACGGCAGCAATCTCCCGGCCCTGCGCGTCTTTCTTCGACGGAAGCGCATAGTAATGACGGAACAGTTCGTAGGTGCCATCTATGAGGTGGACTTCCACGCTCGCCGATCATACTGCGCGAGCGAACAGGCCGGTTAGACCGCTATGCGGCCGCAGACGTGAATGTTGTACGCGTTGTGGACCCGCATAACGGTCACTAGCCAAGGGCCGCGGAGTTAGCCGGATATCAAGGGCAGGGCCCTTGGCTAGGTGGTGCCGGTGAACGCCGTCAGCTATCAGCTCCCGGTTGTCGGCTTTCAGCTGTCTTCTCTCGTTGAGAGCTGATTGCTGAGAGGGGAAAATTTCCAGCATTCACTCCTGTGAAGCCGGAATCCCCGTAGCAGCGGCGTAAAGAGAGATTTCCCGGACACCGTCGATGCCCAGAACACGCTCGATCGCGTCGTCCTGCTTGGCTGACGACGTGAACGGGGCAAGTCCCAGCTTCGTGCAGACGAGATGAAACGTCTGACCGAGGTGACCGGCATCGAGCAGCAACACGCGATACGCGTGTTCGTGTTTGTACTTCCACATGCTGCGCTCGACGACCGCGGTCATGAAAAACACGACGGCGGCGTCACGGACCCACGGTTGATTTGCGAGAAGCTTCACCAGCTGACGTGCTGAAAGCGGCGCCCGTAGATACTCGAGCGCGTGCTGCTTGACTGAATAGTGGTATATGCCGGGTTTGACGCCAGTGACCCGGCGCACGAATGGGTACACCTCAATTGGATGGCGCGCACCGCCGGACGGCGACGTCTTGAGCAGATACGAACCGAGGTCGGGATTGTCGATGCGTCGTGTCTCGCCCCACGTCCAGAGCAGCACTTGCCCGAGCATCTCGTGACTGATTGGCGCTCGCTGACACCGACGCAATGTTCGTCGCCGGCGCAGCACATCCCAGAACTCACCATTCTGCTCCGCGAAGCTGCCCGGCAGAGGAATGGCAGAACCGAATTCCTTATAAGGAGAAGGCGGCGGCACTCGCCTGGCATGCTCCGCCAGACGTCCGCGTCCCTCTATGGGATCTGATTCGTAAGGAACGCGCTGCGTCGCGAAATGAAAAAAGCGCGCGCTCGGTCCCCATTCCCACGAAGTAGCTAACAGCCGGTCACGAACGTCGATCGGGGACTCCTCGGTGAGCAGCAGATCCTGAGCAATCAGACGACCTAGCAGCGAGTTCGCGCGCGGAACGCCGGCGAGTTGGCGGTTGAGCGCGTCGAACGCAATATAACCATCGAGACGACTCAAGACCGATGCCACAGGCGTCGGCAGAACCGTCTCTCGGCCGGTGAGGTAGTTGACAACGATGAGCGCGTCGTGTTCCCAGAACGCGACGAGACAGCTCGCGCGACGAACACGACGCGGCCGGGGAGACATGAAGGTTCAGACGCAGCAGCTGTCGCTCCAGAACGCGCAGCTTGCGACCGGCAATCGCGACTTGACCCGGGTGCCGGCTTCGAACTCAATCTGGAACGGCTTGCGTGGATCGAATGTCCCGTTGCCCTCTGGTCTGAGGTTTCGCGCCAGCTCTTCGAACTGCTCCTCGGTCAGCGAAATAACGATGCGCTGCTTGGCGGCAGCTTCCTTGACGATTCGGCTCGCCTGCTCCGCGACGGCGGAGGGCGTGGTGACCTTTCTAACACTCTTCTTCGCCGACGTGCGCGCCCGCGCCGCCTTGGTTTTTCCAACCCAGCCGCGTCCAGAACCTTTCTTCGCCATCGTGGTCTCCTTTCGTCTGGGGCATTGTAATGCGGTTGAAGCGAACGTTAGGATGCGCGCATGTCCACGCCTGTCGCGCGTCGTGTCGCGCTGAAACAGCTCGCAACGGCGGGGGCGGGGGTCGTCCTCGCGCCAGCGATCCTTCGTGGTCAGGCTTCGCCGATCGTTGCCGCCGGGAGGCCGATCGAGATCGCGATCGCGGCCGTCAGCTCCGACACCGTGCGCATGACGGTGATGCCGATTGACGGCGATAGTGGGCAGGCCCTGCCTGATGACGGCGCGTTAGTTGCTGCGGCAGAGGGCCGTGCAATTGGGCGTCATCGTACCGAGTTCGCGACGGTGCGGGCTGGGAATTTGACGGTCCGGTTCACGGCGGGTCCGCCGACGCTGCACGTGGAAACAGTGAAGGGCGAAACGATTCAACGACTGGTGCTTGATGCCGCGGCGCCGACGATAGCTTTCGTTCTCGGCAAGGGGCCGCTTCTCGGCTTCGGCGAAGGCGGTCCGCAATTCGATCGGAAGGGTTCAACCTACACGAACCGCAACGGCCAGGGCGGATACCAGCTGCGCACGCACGGCGGGCGCGTTCCGATCCAGTGGCTTGTCAGCACCGATGGCTGGGGCATCTACATTCATCATCCGCTCGGCGCGTTCGATCTGACAGGTCAGCAGGGAACGCTCACGCCCGCGGATGCGGCGCTGCCCCTCGATGTGTTCGTTGTCGCATCGCGTGATCCGAAGACCATCATGCGCGAATACGCGCGCATCACCGGATTTGCGCAACTGCCGCCATTGTGGGCCTTCGGTTACATGCAATCGCATAGAACGCTCGCCGGTCCCGAGGAAGTGATGTGGGTCGCGCGCACGTTTCGCGAAAAGAAGCTGCCGTGCGATGCGCTGATCTATCTCGGGACCGAATTCACGCCCTCGGGATGGAACACGCGCAACGGTGAGTTTGCGTGGAAGACGGAGAACTTCCCGGATCCCATGCGCATGATCGACGAGCTCCACGCCCAGCACTACAAAGTCGTGTTGCACGTTGTCATCGAAGGACGGCGAATGAGTGGCAAGGTGAACGAGCCGTGCACGCCCGATAAGGCGGTACCGAGTGGCCGCACGGCCGACGATCGCTGGCCCGACGATCGCGCTGTGCCGTGCTACTGGCCATATCACAAGCCGCTCTACGATCTCGGCGTCGACGGCATGTGGCCGGATCAAGGCGATGGCCTGGACGCCGCGTCGCGGCTCGCGCGCATTCGCATGTACGGGGAAGGGCCGCAGCTCTATCGGCCGAACGAGCGTCCGTTTGCGCTTCATCGCAACGGCTACGCGGGCATGCAGCGCTACGCCGCGTTCCTTTGGTCCGGCGATGTCTACACGACGTGGGAGACGTTGAAGACGCACGTGCCGGTTGCGGTCAATACCGGACTTTCAGGCGTTCCGTTCTGGGGCACCGACATCGGCGGCTTCGTGCCGACAGCCGAGTACACCGGTGAACTGCACGTGCGGTGGTTTCAATTCGGCACTTTCTGTCCCCTGTTCCGCGCCCATGGCCGCAACTGGCATCTGCGGCTGCCGTGGGGATGGAACACCGGCAAGCTTGGACCCTCGGAGATTCGCAGCTACACGGGCGGCGCGGCCGATCCTGATCCAAGCGAGCTCAATAATCCGGACGTCGAGCCGATCGTGAGGAAGTATCTCGAGCTGCGGTATCGCATGCTGCCCTACACCTACACGGCCGCGCGTGAATGCACCGAGACCGGACTGCCCCTGATGCGCGCGTTGTGGCTGCACTATCCCGACGACCCGCAAGCCGCCGCACGCGGCGGTCAGTTTTTGTGGGGACGCGACATGCTCGTCTCACCCGTGGTGGAGAAAGGTGCAACGAGCCGGCGTCTGTATCTGCCACGAGGCCTGTGGTTCGATTTCTGGACCGAGCAACGAGTGGAGGGCGGCCGCGAGATCGAACGTTCTGTCGATCTCGAAACCATGCCGTTGCACGTCCGCGCCGGCGCGATTCTGCCGTTCGGACCGGTCAAACAGTACGTCGATGAACCGGTGAATGGTCCGCTGACCGTCACGATCTACCCTGGCGCCGACGGCGCTTTCGATCTGTACGAAGACGACGGGAGGACGTTCGACTTCCGCCAAGGCGAGTGGATGCGGCTCGCGATGACGTGGACGGATACGATCCGGCGTTTCACGATGCGCCTCGCGCAGGGCGCTCGATTTCTGCCGCCACAGAACCGCGCGATCGAGGTACGCCTGGCGGGAGAAAAAGCGTCGCGCCGTCTTGTCTATGACGGCAAGCCAGTTGACGTTCGGCTGTGATCAGCACCCGCTGCCGCGTCACGTTGCAGTTTTGCGACGCTCACCACCGATCTCAATCGTCCGCTGATGAAGACGGCCTCACGCCATTCGCGCTCCGTCGGAAGAACGTGAGTTCCCACCGATCCGAAGCGACGTCGTTGCGCAGGATGTAAATATCTCCGTGGCCGTCCCGTACCTTGAAGTACCGGTGATCCGGATCCAGCCAGCAGTCGATTACCTCAGCGATTTCGATCCTGGCCCCAGCGAGTCCGAAGCGTCGCGGCGTTTCTTCGCCGCGGTGCCCGGCATAGCACTCCACGTCAACTCGAAGCGAGGCTCCCGTCACATGCCTGGCTTCAGCTCTTCTTCGCAGTCACCGCGTACACGGTGCTCCAGATCCGCTCGACTTTGCTGCTCCCGCAGTGAGTGCAGGTGACGGTGGCGGACGACGCCTCCGAGATTGGTCGGACCACCTCGAACGTTTTGTCACAATCGCGGCAGACGAATTCGTAGACTGGCATGGTCAACCCCCTGTGCCACCGCACGTCACGCGTCAACGAGCATCGTCCGTCGTGGCAGACGCGGATGCGTGCGCCGGACGTTCAGACGTTGCAGCCGAGGTGCCCGCGGCGCGCTGTGCCTCGCGAAAGTCCGCAGAAGTCACGCTCCGGTTGATTTCCGGCCGCTGCTCAGACTGACTGCGACGACTCGAGCTCGAACAGATGAGCATCTCGAGCGCTCGTCGAATCGCGCGACGATCTTCGTACACTACGCCTCAACGAAGGCTTGCGCAATGTGGCGCAGGAGGTTGCCAATCGAATGTTGATCGAAATGCTGCTGAACCTTTCGCCCGACGCAGCGGGGCCGCGAAAAGAGCTGCGGCGCCGGCGTGCCGTGCATGTAGACGTTCTCGTCGTTTGGAAAGATGAACTTCGCCCTGCAGAGGATATCAGGCACAGCTCATCGCTCGAGTTTGGACATTCGCGACGGCTCGACATCGCGGAGTCTCTGCGAATAGTGTGGTTGGTACGATGACCTCACTGGACGTGATCCTGCGCCGCTTCGAGGAACCCGATGAAGTACGGCAATTCGAGAAGGGCCGGTTCGAAGTGGTTCGACTCGCCGGTCAGACGTTCGGCCGCGCGACGTATCAACCGGGATGGAGATGGTCCGAACATGTCGGCGTTGCGCTTGGGCGCACGCGATGTCCGGTCGAGCATATCGGCCTGGTCCTCGCTGGTGTCGCTACCGCCGCCTTCGACGACGGTCGTGTGGTGGAACTGCGTCCGGGAATGCTCTTCTACATACCGCCCATTCCACACGACAGCTGGGTCGTTGGCGACGAAGTGTATGTCTCCCTGCACTTTCTCGGAGCGGACGAGTACGCGCAGAAAGAACGCTAGCGACTTCAAGATCGAGCAGGAGAAACGCCGCGCGATGCAGGCGACGGCCGTGCAACAGTAGCGTTCTGTCACCGTCGCAATAGACCCGACTCGGACGCACCGACGATCGCAAACACGATCAATGCGAGTACAAGCGCGAGATTGATCAGCGCGGAGTTCCTGGGAACACCGCTCGCCTGCGGGATGTGGACGTTATTCAAGTAGAGAAGCGTCGCCGCAAGGAATGGGATGAAGAAGCTGCCGACGATGGTGAACGTGCGGACGATGACGAGCGGCTGATCGATGAAGGCGAGGGGAAGCGGTACTAGGGTGATGAACAACAGCGCCAAACGATACGGCGTGCTCGTCACCATCGTGAGGCGCTCACGCTCCGCTCGTGAATAATTCCGCATGAGACCGTAGTAGTCGGCAAACAGGTACGGAAGGCTCTGCCACACTCCGAGTAGCGAAGCAAAGACAGCGGCCCAGAACCCCATCGAGTACGTGTAGAAGCCTACCGGGCCGATGATGCGGTCGAGGGTCTCGGCCATCTTGGTTACGGCCTGCGCGTTCGTGATTTCGACACCCGGAACGTGAAAGGCCTGATTGCCCACGATCATGATCGCGATGCCAAACAGCGCCGTAAACACGTACGCGATGGCGACGTCGATGCGGACGAAGCGCAGCCACTCGGCACCAAGGATCCGCTCTTCGCGCAGCCAGTAGTTGTACGCCAGCATCGCGATCGAGCCGCCGATGCCGCCCAGCACCGACAGCACGGAGGGTCCGGCGCCGCTCGGTACTCTTGGAACAACGAGCCCGTAGAGCACGGCCGCCGGATCGGACAACGTCAGGACGGCGCACGCGACGATCGCGAAGAACATCGTCGTGATGAGCACCTTCATCACTTTTTCGAAGCCGCTGAAGCCGCCGACGAGCACCAGTGTGCCGCCGACGATCGAATGCGCGATTGCGCCCCAGGGTCGCGGGACGACACCGTGGGTCAGGTTCGCGATGCCCAGGCCGCATGCGCTCGTCAGCGCGGCGCTCACCGAGACCGTCCAGATGATCAAATACGCAGCGAAGAAGACGCGCACCCACCACGGCAGATAGCGCGACCATCCCTCGATTGCCGTCATGTCGGTGGCAAGCTGCCATCGGGCGATGCCTTCGTTCAGGACGCCTTTCAACAGAGCCGCCAGAACGACCACCCACAACAGCGTGAGGCCATGAAACGCCGAGGCCATCGTGGCCGAGACGATGTCTCCGGCGCCAATTCCGGCGGCGGCGACGAGGAGTCCTGGCCCGATCAACCTCACGACGCTCGCCGTCCGCGCCGGGTGGTCGATGACTCGGTCGAGCTTGTGCGTCTCCTGCGTCACGCTTGGATCTAGCTTCGAACTCCTTCGCGGGGTAAGTTATCACCCCCCATGTCTCACGTCGTCACAAGCGGCACTTTCCGGGAGGCGTATTCGCATGACCATAACAAACGAAGGCACGTTGCAAGCCAAGAGCATCGTCCCGAGTTTTACTGTCGATGACTTGCAGAAGAGCATGACGTTTTATCAGGGTCTCGGTTTCGGTATCGAAGAGCGTTGGGAAGAGAACGGCGTTCTGCTCGGCGTCATGCTGCGGGCTGGTGATCGACAGCTAGGCCTCAATCAGGACGACTGGAACAAAGGACGCGATCGCACCAAGGGCGTCGGGATGCGCGTCTTCATCGGGATCACCGACGACATCGATCGACTGGCGGCACGCGCAAAAGCGGCGGGTATCACGCTCGACGCCGAACCTCACGACACGCCCTGGGGCAGTCGCGCCTTCGAGGTGACCGATCCGAGCGGATTCAAGCTGACGATCTCGACGGAGTCGTAACCGACCATCCGGCTTGTCGTGCCATTTCGATACATGGCGGACCTCGCGTCCGGGACTTATTTCTTCACGTAGCCGCAGGGCTCAGGTCCGCTACGTATTTTCACGTAGCCGCCGTACTTACTTATTCATGTAGCTGGCGGACCTTTAGGTCCGCCAGCTTCATGTAGCGGCGCACCATGATCAGCGATCGGGTGGAGGTTGTCGGCCAGCTGATGCCGCCGGCGTGGATAGGAAACCTTCACCAGAGACAAGTACGACTTACGTAACGCAGAAAAGACGTATTGCGCCACGGGCATGCACGACCGGCGGGATGCAGAATCTGCCGCGCACGCACGTGATCTCCGAGTCAAATCAATGGGCGCCGAATTTTCGCTGCACGCTATCGGCCGCATTCAATCGACGATTCGAGCGCTGGGCGAGGCGCCTCTTCAGGGCGCCGAGGGAGCACCTGATGCGTGGCTTCAACTGAACCCGACCTTCGCCGGTGGATTGCTCGGGATCGCCAGAGGCGACGACCTGATCGTGATCACCTGGCTGCATCATGCTGACCGTGACGTACTGGAGGTGCACCCTCGCGGCGACCCCAGCAATCCATTGACGGGTGTGTTCGCCACACGGTCTCCGCACCGGCCCAATCCCTTGGGGCTTCATCGCGTCAGCGTTCGTGAAATCTCGGGAACGCGTTTGCGAATTGGACCAATCGAGGCCATCGATGGCACACCCGTCGTGGACATCAAGGCAGTTCTCGACGAATGGGCGGATGCTTAGGGAGCGCACTCGTTTCAGGATGCGCTGGCGCTCGCTCGCATCGCCGCCGTCTCTTCTCGATTCGGCCCGTACAGGCCGGGCACTTGCCCGCCGGCAAGACGGCACTTCAAAGTAAGTTGGCCGCGGTCGACAAGGTTCAGGCTGCTGCTGTTCCCTGTGTGTCGCGCACTCTCAAGAAGGCTGCGGCGCGCGCCGCGCTAGACGCGACTACCCAGAACCGCTCTGGATGGTTGCTTCAGCGCGTGTCCGTCAAACGGATCGACTCCCCGACGCGCCGGAATGTCTCCTGAAACGCCTCTGCGTCTTTCTCCGGCACGACGGTGAGGTAATAAAACAGCGTCCCGTCGGCGAGGAACGTGGTGTAGACCCCGATGCGTTCCTGGCCGCCGAGTGGCGATGGGTTGACGAGGGGCGTATTGATCGCGGTGCGCTGCGAAATCCGCAGCTCTTGTTGCGCGCCCGCGGCACGGAGGCCGGGGTTGTTCTGCGCAACTGCGTCCAGCCAGGCGTTGGTCGCCTCGCGCAAATCCCTCGTTGCAGCCTTGGCCACGCCGAACTCGACACCGTGGCTGAACACCGTCTGTCCATTGAGTTGACCGTATCCATTCTGCGGGACGACTTTGATCGCGCTGCTCGACTGAACGGCCGTCCAGTTGGCTGGAACGGATGCTTGAAAAATCTTGCCCCCACTGAGGGTGCGGTACTGTGACGATGGCGTCGGAACCGGCTCCCCAGGGGTTCCGACCGATTCAGGCGCTTCGCCGCGTGAGCCGCCGGTCGCTCGTGCCGGATCGCTCATCGACTTCGGCGCAGGTAACGAGGCGAACGCGGTTTTGATCGGCGCGAACTCGCGCTCGTCGGCGGCGCGCGCAATGGTCAGCATCTCTGCTTCTTTCGTGATGTACACCGTGCGGTTGCCGGGATTGGGATGGCTGCTCAACCACTGTGGACTTCCACCTCCATCGCCCTTCGATTCGCGCTCGATCGTCTCGAACATGCGCGCGAGCGCTCGCGGGTCGTAGCCGGCGCGCGCCATGATCTGCGCGCCGAGCAGATCTGCCTGCTTCTCGAAGTCGCGACTGTATTTGAGGAGCAACGTGCCTAATCCAAACTGGCTGCCTTGGGCGACGGCCGATCCTGCGGCGCCTCCCACAACCGCGCCGCCCACCGCCCCGGCGATCTGACCGAGTTGCAACCACGGATTCTGCGCTTTCGACGCGTTGGCCGTTCCGTGTCGCAGGAGAACATGCGACAGCTCGTGCGCCATCACGCCCGCGACTTCGCCCTCGGATGCCGCGGCTTCGAACATGCCGCGGTTCACGAACATAGGCCCGCCGGGCAGCGCGAAGGCATTGATCTCCTTCAGGTTGACCGGGGTGAACGAATACTCGAAGACCGGTTGCTTCAGATCAGGCGGCGCGGCGGCCACCAATCGGTCGCCGAGTTGGCCGAGATAGCGCGCGATGCGCTGGTCTTCGATAACGGGATATTGCTGGCGAACTTCGGCGGCGGCCTGGCGGCCGAGCTCGACGTCCTGCTGTGGCGTGTATCGGTTCTTTGGCGGCTTCACCGGGGTCTGGGCGAGGACAGCCGTCGCCGATAGGGACAAAACCACAATGAGCGCCGCCGTGCGCGTTGATGCTGTCGTGATCGCCATGACTGCCCTCCGCGTAGATCCTGGTTGCGTCAGGACAACAGGGCATTCTAGCGTGGGGGCGCGGCGGCGTCTGAACTTTCGGCTTCAGTTTGCACGGCGTTGGCACTTCACGAAACGCGGCTCGGCACAAACGACTGGAGGACAAATGACGCGCCGTCGTGTTGCGGCAACGACCATTGCAGCGTTCGTGCTTTCGCAGATTCTTGCCGTAGCGATCGCCTCGTCGTGAAGCAACTCGCGCTGGAGCTTGTGTCCAGTTGAACAACGCGTGCGCGGCCGCCGTCAAACCAGATAGCGACCAGCGCAATTCGCCGTGGCCCAGGTGCGGACTGATGAATCTCCATCCCGCCTGGGTGCATCAAAGGTACTGGAGGCCCACAATGCTGCGACGCAGCTTTATAGCCCTTGTCGCGATCGTCATCGCCACGTCCGCCGGTCTCGCGGCACAGACGTCAACCAGCGATCAGCGGACGATCGAGGATATTCAGCAAGCCGTTCTCCGCTTGCCGTACTACGGCGTTTTTGACTTTGTGTCGTTCGAATACGAGAAGGGAACGGTCACGCTCTCAGGTTTTGTCTATCAGCCGTCAGTCAAACGAGACGTACTCAGCGCAGTCAGGCGCGTTCCACGCGTCGATGACGTTGTCGACGCGATAGAGGAGCTTCCTGTATCGCAGAATGACGACCGCATTCGCTGGCTGACGTTCAATCGGATTTATAGAGATAGTGCGCTTTCGCGCTACGCACCTGGCGGCGGCCTGTCAAGCTTCGACTTGCGTTGGCGCCGCTATCCTGGCATGCAGCCGTTCGGCAGCTATCCGATCCACATCATCGTGAAGAGCGGGCGCATAACGCTGTTCGGCGTCGTGGACTCAGAGTTCGACAAGACGATCGCCACCGTGCGCGCTCGTGAAGTGCCGGGCACGTTCGGCGTCAACAACGAACTCGCGATCACCGACTCGAACGGGGGGCGATGAACGCGGCGCGAGCTGTGACGTTTGTGCCCGGCGCTGCTGGAGCAGGCTCGTTTTGGACGCCTGTCGTTGAACGACTGCCGACGACGTGGGCGAACCCAGGCTCTCGATCTGCCCGGTCTCGGATCCATTCCGGCTCGCGCCGATGTTGCGAGCTATAGCGATCTTGTCAAGTACGTAGCGAACCCGAACCTCGAAACTGCGTTGATTCCGGGCATGACAGCCTGGATCACCGATTCCAGCGGAGGGGAAGAAAAGACGCAAGTCTCCAGCGTGTCGGGCGACATCGTCACCACCACTGCCGGAGAGGACATCCGTCGCTTCCGCACGAGTGACATCATGCGCGTGAGAGTGCGGCAGTCCGATTCGGTACTCAACGGCGCCTTGATTGGTGCGGGCGCCGGGGTCGCGTCGGGGCTGTTCCTGTGCCGGCTGACGGAACCCTGGGAGGTGTGTCGAGGCAACGTCGGGCCGATGCTCACGATCGGCGCGATCGGTGCCGGCATCGGCATCGGAATCGATGCGTTGATCCGCGGACGAGAGACGATCTACGAGGCCCCGCGCGGATCGGCGCGCCTGCGCGCAGTGCCGATCATAGGTCGTGATGCAAGAGGACTGCAGGTCTCGCTCAGTTTTTAGGACCGGGACAACAGGGCCAAGGCGCATCACGCATACCCGCACTCCGTTAGTGCAGCCTTTCTGTTGATCGCGAATGGCGAACGGATTCAGTGACGGCCGGGGGAACTCTGCTCGTCGAGGCCGTCGATACGGCCGGCGCGCGCGAGCAGCTTCGCTTACGGAAGGAGTCCCCTCATGAAGCGTGCCGCAACGGCCAGAACGTATGTGAATTCATGCAGCCGTGCGCCCTTCCGCTGTGGGCCGCCGCGAGCGAACAGCGCATGAATGCGCTCGACATTATTGGCGTGTCCGGGAATCCGCTGGAGGATGTGCGGACCCTGCAACATGTGACCTTCGTGATGAAGGCGGGCAAGGTGGTTAAGAGCGGCGATCAAAAAAGTCCGCAGCGCTTCGATATGAGAAGCCGAGACGGCGCGCGAAACCAGGATCCTGCGGGCCCTCGCCAACGTAGATCGACGCGGCGGGATTGAGACGGTGACGATGGATCAACAGCACACCCAGTCCGGGCAGTGGCTTGCGGCACCAGCACCGCGGCGGACCGGCGGCATGCGGACAGTACTCAACATCGATCGCGAGCCCCAGCAGCTCGTTCATTCGTGCAAACACGGAATCTGCAACGGCGGCGGAGCGTTTAGCCTCCGCGATCTCCGGCTGCCACGACAAGCCGAGAAGGCGATAGCCCTCGCTCTGATAGCGGCGCAGCGTCTCCGCACGCTCCAGATTCACGACCACATCCTCGACGTTCGCCGGCGTGCGTTGATTCGATCGACTTCGTAGCAAAATGCCATCGCACCAGATGATGATGGCGCGATTGACGTTACCCGACTCTATGCAGCGTTCGAAGGGCATGACATCCACGCCGGCAAAACCTTCGGACGTATCAGGCGGTTCTAACTCGCGCTGATAGCGGAACTGCACAGTGGGCAAGAAGGCGGTTACGTCGTGCTTGCCACGTTCGGCGAGTTCCTGTTCATCGAGCAGCTTTCCGTATCGTTCGATCATCCGTGACGCAGCGTTGACCTGCGCGTCTTCCACGGAAGTCGACAGCCACATGCAACGAACCGGAACGCCGCGCTTTGCGGCAGCCTGGATGACGGTCGCGCGCGACTTGCGCGACAGATAGGTGTTGTCGAGAACGATACGTGAGACGCCGGAGGCGAGTGCACGATCGAGCTGAACGACGAGATTGCGCAGCGTGCCGCCGGCATCGTCGCGGTTCAGACGCATGTACCCGCGGGCCGCGAACTGCTGCGCCACGGTCGTTTTTCCTGCAGCAGGAAGGCCCATCACGAGCACGACCTCCGCATCTTGTCGGGGAGCCGGCGTCGCGCGCTGAGATGTGCTTCGGCGAAGCACTTGTGCGGCCGGACAGAGATCGTCGAGGCGCGCACGCTCGTCGCCCTTGAGTTGCAGAGTACGCGCACGCGCCACGGATTTAGCCGTCTCGACGTGCGTGGCGCCAGGGATGGGGACGATGACCTCGGAAAGATCTGCGAGCCACGCAAGCGCCACCTCGAACGGTGTCGCATCGTGGTTGGCGGCGATGGCGCGCAGTACCGGATTGGACTCCGTACGAGTCCGCGCTTTCGAGCCGCCAAGCGGGCGATGCGCGAGAAGCCGCAGGCCATGCTCGTCGCAGTACTGCGCGACGCCGCTGAGGAAGTGCTCGTCGTGCCAGAGGCTCAGTTCGACCTCGATCGCGTCGATTTCGGCGATGCGTCTCGCCTCGTCGATCTGACCCACGGTCACGTTACACAACCCGATCTCGCCGATCAGGCCGTCCCGTTTCAAGGCGGCAAGCGCTCGGACGCTCGTCGAGAACGGGACGCGCGGGTCCGGTGCGTGAAGCTGATACAGATCAATTCGGTTGACGCCCAGCGCATGGCGACTCACCTCGCAGGCCGCGATGAGATGCTTCGCACGGCCGTCGCTTTCCCAGCGGCCACCGGGTCGCGTCATGCCGCCTTTGGTTGCGATGATCACGCGTGAACGGTCGCCTTGCCATGTCGCCAGGGCACGGGCAATGAGCTTCTCGTTGTGACCACGCTCACCGTCGTCCCAGCAGTACGCGTCCGCCGTGTCGAACAGCGTGATACCGGCGTCGAGCGCCGCGTGCAGCACCGCGATTCCCGAGGCGTCGGTGCGATCGCGCTCGGTCGAAAGTCGCATGCATCCCATTCCCACGATCGGTCCGGCTATGCGCGGCACTTCCGCATTCTATGGCGCAGAGTCCTTTGAGGTCATGGGGTCTTGAATGTTGCGATGACGCGATAAGCGTGTAATCGCATCGGAGTCAGCGGACCCGCAAGACGATCTTGCCGAGCACGTGACCCCTGGCGAGGCGTTCGTGCGCTCTCGCCGCCTGCTCGAGCGAGTACGACGCGGCGATCGGTACCTTGAGTCGCGCCGCCTCGATGGCTCGCCCCAGGCGCTCGAACTCGCGGACGCCAGGTGTCGCGTCGTATGACTGGACGACAAGCCGCGCCGCTTTCGGGGAGCCGGTTCCACACCGTTTGGAAACGCCTCGGGCCGCCGCGTCGAACCGCATCGAGCAGACTCGTGAGTTCCTTGCCGCCGGCAAGCGCGAGAACGACGTCGACACCATCGGGCGCGAACTCGAGTGCCACAGCCTTGAGGTCATCACGCCGTCCGTCGGCGGCGGCGTCCGCGCCGAGACGGCGCACGAACGCGGTGCCGTCTCGCCCTGACGCCGTCGCGAGAACGCGTGCGCCGCGCATCTTTGCGAACTGGAGCGCGAGGCTCCCGACGCCGCCCGCCGCGCCGCTAGAGGCGTGGAAGAGAAACGCATTTGCGTCATGCAGCCTCGCTCAGACGTGCTAGCGTCAATGGATGTTGCTGCTGCGATAGTCTATGAGGAAGCAGCTGATGAACACAGAGTCAAGCATATGCTCGTCGCATTTTTCCTGAACTGGACGTGCTGGAGACACCCGTGAATATCGACCACTACAAACAACGATTGCTGGCGCTCGAGCCGGAACTGGTGGAACGCCTCGGCGAGGAAGTGGCAACCGCTCGCGACGCACGCGACGACCAACCTGCCGCTGGCGACCTCGCCCACGTCGGCGAGCTCAAAGAGGAATATTTCGCCCTGGCCCAGACCGATTCGGCCATCCTCGCTCAGGTGCGCGCCGCGCTCGAGCGGATCGACGACGGGACGTATGGCAGGTGCGTGGTCGACGGTGAACCAATCGACGAGAAGCGCCTCGAATCGGTGCCGTGGACGCCCTACTGTCTGAAGCACCAGTCGGAATTGGAAGAACGAGCGCGAATGCGGACGCCCTCGCTGTAGCGGATGCAGCGAACGGCGGCCAGGACTGCGTGCGCAGCGTTCCGTACAGCGCGATCTCGAAATGTTCTGCCTCCAGCGCCCGTGCATGGACTCGGCGCTGATGGGCTTGGTGCCTCCTCTACACTTCGGACAGCGGGGTCGGTGAGAGGGATCGCAATGTCATTCAGACGAACGCTCGTACTCAGCCTCCTGCTTGCAGTGGTGGCGCCCGCGGTTGCGCGAGCCGACGGCATGATCGTTCCCTTCGTAGGCGTCAACTTCGGCGGCAACTCAGGCAAGGAGCTTTCGAATGCGATCGATGCAAAGCGCTTCGACTGGGGCATCAGCCTGGCCTACATGGGCGGAGGGATTCTCGGCCTCGAGGCGGATATCGCACACAGTCCAGACTTCTTCGGCAGGACCGACATCGGCGGCAGCAGCGTTCTGACCGCAACGGGCAATCTGCTCATTGGCATTCCAATCGGCGGCCAGACTGGCGTCGGCTTTCGTCCTTATGGCCTGGTCGGCCTCGGCGTGATTCGCTCCAAGGTCGACGCCTTCGGAGATGTTCTGAGCCTCGACAACAGCGAAGCCGCATGGGATTTTGGCGGCGGTGCGATGTTCTTCTTCGGAACGCATGTCGGCGTGCGTGGCGACCTTCGCTATTTCCGCACGTTTGGCGACGTGGATTTCGACCTGATCGACGTCATCGACAGACCGCGGAACCTCGATTTCGCGAGGGCCTCAGCCGGCCTCATTCTGAGGTTCTGATGCGGTCGCCCGCGCAGCCGTGATCGGTCCTTACGATTTACGCGTCGATCATCACGGCGGCTGACAACAAAACGTCGTCAGCGGCCAGTCGCACGAGCACGGACGCGCGCGACGAGCTCCTTCAGAAAGACATCAGACTTCATGAACACGCTGAAGTGGCCACCTCCTTCGATCGCGACGAAGGCCTTCCGCGGCGCCCGGATCGCGTTCAGCCAATCCCGCGCGAGACTTGTCGGCGTGGTGAAGTCGTCGGCGCCGTGAATGATGAACACCGGTACCGCGAAGTCACCGCCCAGCGCCTTCGCATCGAGCGCACTAGTTTGAGGGACCAGATATTGAGCGCTTATGCCTTGTCCGTCGATCCAATCGTTCACATCCTTCAGCGTGTAGCCCGGTGCGGCAAGCGCGAGACCGAGCATCGACGCAATGAACGCGTCGGCGCCTTCAAACACGTTCGACCACTTGCGTTGCACGGCGTAGCCCCGCCCATCTGAATACGGTGGACGTCCCACCTCCTTGAGCTCCCGGCTGGCGGACTCCTCTCCGAGTGCTTCCGCCTTCTTGAGCAACTCGTCGTACGCGACGGCGTAATTCCTCGCGGGGTCCGCCACCTGACCGGTGCCGACGAACGCATAGAAGAGCTCTGGCCTGGCCTTGACCATGAAGACTCCGAGGATCGAACCCCAGGAGTGGCCAACGACGATGATCTTGTCCTTCTGCAGTCGCTTCCGCAGCAACTCCGCGAGTTCGATACCATCCTGCGTCATGCGTGCAATGGTGATGGTTGACGCGGAGGGTGCCCCATTTCTGCCCAGCGTCCGGCCGGCGCCGCGCTGATCCCACTGCACAATCGTGAATCGCTTCGACCATGAGCGAAACGCAACGTAACTCCATGGATTCGTCGCATCGCCAGGGCCGCCGTGCAGGAACAGCAGCACGGGGTTGCGCCGGTCTTCGCCGCGGATCGTGACCCAGTGCTCGATGCCGCCGATCTCGACGTAGTTGGCCTCATCAATGCCGTTTGGACTCGTGATGGCGTAGTCGCGCGCGTTGCGGTTTCGCAGCGCGGCGAACAGTTGCTCCAATTTTTGAACCTGTGGGTCCGCGTCCGGCGCCTGTGGCGCACTTCCGCGCGCGATCGCCGACCCCGCGAGGAGACTGGCGACGAGGAGAAAGCACAGTTGTCGACGCTGCGCTAGCGGTTTCATGATCGCGTCACGAAGCTGGCGAGAGCTTTGTTCCAACGCTATCGGCACTCCAGGCGCTTGGGAGCTATCAGCCCCGTGCACCTCGTACTTCCTGCACTCGCTTCGTCCACTGCCAAAGCCCGGCGGAAATCTCAGTCGGGAGTCGATGACCGAGTTGACGCGCAAGCATGACGATTTGGCCCCTGTGATGCCCCTCGTGTGCGACGAAGTAGGTGAGGACATGCGCGACGTCCAGAGGCAGGTTGCGCCAGACGTAGGCCTTCGACGGAGGCAGATGACCTCCCGCAGCGATGCCGAGCTCGAGGAGCGCTTCGATGCCCCTGCTACTCCGCTTGAGAGCCGAAAGCAATTCATGCCGCGCGACCTTGCGGCGGTCGACAGAAGCGGGGATCGCGATCCCGTGTTCCTGCCCGAGGGTCTTGATCCACATGCAACGGGCGTTGTGGAGATGCCCGGCGATCATGCGGGCGGTGCGCCGCGGCGCCCCGGGAAGCGGGACGTCCCAAAGGCCAGCGGGGACGTGCTCAACGAGGTACGCCGTGACTCGGCTGTTGGTGCGCCAAGCAGCGAGAAGCGTCGCGCCTAAATCGGTGGGTGGGGGCATTGCGAGTACTTCCCTTTGCGAACCGCGATGACGTCTAAGAGCTGCGATTCTGAACCATTCTCTGCCGGCTCGCAAAGGCTTAGTGGCGCAATCAATCCAACGTCCGCAATCGCTGTCCAGGTGATTGGAGAACAAGCGATCGACCAAGGTATTGGCCTGTGGCGTGCTCGACGAGGGAGAAAGATTATTTCCTCGACTCCGCGATCTCCCTGTTCACTTACCTCCTAATCTTTCTAACCTTCCCGATCTCCTACCAGTCGTAGCGCAGCGCCATCTGCCAGCTGCGATTGCCGTTCGTCGTGAAGACACGCCCGAAATTTTCCGGCTGCGTGAACGACGTCATTGGCATGCCGGCGTACTGGCTGTTGAACAGATTGAAGACTTCGAATCGTACCTGCGCTCGTTGATTCCCGATGGTCGGGATCGTTCGCACCAGCGAGAAGTCGACGGAAAACGCATCGTCGTAGCGAAACGCGTTGCGCGACTGCGTGCTGCCGCCGCCGATGTCCACGCAGTTCGCCGTCGCGCCGGCCTGCCGGCACGTCGTCTGGTCGAACGCCGCGATCGGGATGTAGATATGAGCCGTATCAGCAGGTGTCGAGGGATAGTCGTCGATCTGTGTGCCGAGTACTCCCGGATCGTTGATGTTGGCACGGTCCTGAGCGACGCCGTCCAGGTTGCAGTCGCCACCGTTGGCACTGCAGAAAATCGAGAACGGGACGCCGTCGCGATATTGCGCCGAGGCGGACGTTGACCAGTCGCTGATGATCGCGCCCCAGACGCCGCCGCGCCGTTTCCACGGCAGCTCGTACGATCCGGTGACGCTCGCGGCGTGGCGCATATCGAAGCGTGACGGACCGTAGAGATCGGCCTTGCGCAGCTCCATGCCACGCTCGGGATCGGTCAAGAACGTGCGATCGGCCGCCTCATTCATCGCCAGATAGGTGTCGCCGCTGCCGAAGCCTGGATCCGAGGCCATGTCGAGCGATTCCGACAGCGTGTACGAAATCTGAAACTGAAAGCCCGCGTTGAAGCGGCGGTCGAACGCAATCTGCAGACTCTTGTAATCGCCCATCGACGCGTTGGCGAGGCGGCTGATGTTGCTGAAGGCCGGATCGGGCCGGCGCGCTTGACGATTGGCGAACGTGGCGTCCGCGGTCGGAACAGCGCGATTGAGGATCAGCGTCGCAGGAATGTCACGCGACGCGGTGCCGACATATGAGGCGCGAATCGATGACGCTCGCCCCACCTGCCGCTCCAGCGTCGCGTTCCAGGTGTGAACGCGGCCGAGGCGGAAGTCGGGATCTACCTCGTTTTTGGCGATGGGTCCGCTCTGGACCTGCCCGGCGTCAGGCCCCAGCGTTTCAACGCGCAGCGGCTCCGAGGTCGGCAGCAACGTGACGGTGCGGATGTGCGGCGCCTGGAACTGCATCGAGCGCAGGAAAAAGAAGTTGACGCGATCGAACGACAATCCGTACGCGCCCCGGGCCACCCAGTTACCGTTGCCCGTCACGTCCCACACGACGCCGACGCGAGGCGCGGGGTTGAACAGGTCGTCGCCGTAGCCAAAGTCGGTGAGACCGTCCTTCTCCTTCCATTCGGTCATCGACTCCAAGCGCAGGCCGAGATTGAGCGTGAGATTTGGACGCAGCCGAATGTCGTCCTGGGCGAAGACAGCGTAATCCCACACACGGAAGTTGCGGGTCGGATCGCCAATCGTCACCGTGTACGACGTCGGCGTGCCGGCGAGAAAGTTTTCAATCGGTGACCGGCCGTAGCCCGCGGCAAAGGTAATGAAACCGCGAACGTTGTCGCTCTGCACGCCATTGTTGTACATGCGGTGCAGGTCATATCCCGCCTTGAGCGCATGACGGCCGCGGCTGTGCGCAACGGATCCGGCGGCCTGCAGATCGTAAAGCTTGCGCGAGATCGGGTACTGCACCGAAATCGGACCGAGGGTAGTGAACCCGGTCATCGTAATCGTCGGAAAGTCCTCGAACCCTTCCTCGGTGGGGAGCTCGAGGCGGCGGTAGGCGTAGCCAAAACGAAATTCCCCGAGCACCGTTGGCGAGAAGACGCGCGTCAGCGACGCGCCGCCAGTGTGCGCGCGATCGATGATGTCGCCGCCGTTGCCGCGCAAGATGCGGGTGATTTTGTAGTCCTGATTGCGAAAGTCGTAACGGCTCATGACCCGCGTGTTGTTGCTCCAGTTGTAGTCGGCGCGGCCAAAAACGTTGGGCGTGTCGTACACGAACGGCACGTTGTCCTGATAGCGGCGCGCATTGATCGCTTCGCGGTTGGGCAGCGGATAGAGCGCCATCCATTCGCGCATGATCCGATCGCCGCTCGCCGAGCCGGTATTGATGCTGCGCTCGCTCGGCAATGGCACCGTTGCCGTAGAAGAGTTCGTGCCTCGACGGGTGTTGTCCTCGAACATGCCGAAGTAGAACAAGCGGTCGGTCAGGATCGGACCGCCTGCCGTGACGCCAAACAAATGTGTCTCGAAATCAGGGAAACAGCCGCCTGCGGGAGCCGCAACGACTCCCGAGAGCTGGTCGTCGCTGCATTTCTGCGGCTGCACTTCCGTGCCGGCCGACTGGAATCGGAGGTTGTTGTAGTAGTACTCGTACGCGGACCCGTGAAACAGGTTGGTGCCCGACTTGCTGAGCGCGCGCACCTGTGCGCCGCCGGCACGGCCGAATTCGGCGTTGTAGTTGGCCGTCAACACCTCGAATTCCTTGACCGCTTCCACGCTCACCGGCGTGCGGTAATCGTTGTCTTCCGGATCGATGTTCGAGATGCCATCGAGCTCGTAGTTGGTGGAGCGCGCGGTTGTCCCGTTCGCGATCACGTTGCCGCCACCCGATCCGAGAAAGGCACGGCCGAAGCGGCCGCCCGGGGTGGTCACGCCAGGGGCTTTGATTGCGACACCGTAGACGTTGCGGCCGGTTGCGTCAGAGGTCGCGATCGGAATTTCTTTGAGCGCGGTTTCGTCGTAGATGCGTTTGAGCTCCGAACGCGTGAGCTGGACTCCGGAGGTCGAATCGCCCTGCACCGTGATGGTCTCGGCGACCGGCGCCACGACCAACTCGAAGTTGACAACCGCGCTGTCGTTGACACGGACCTCGACGCCCTTACGCGCTTCGCTGCGAAAGCCGCTCAACTCCGCGCGGACTTCGTAGACCCCGGAGGGAACAAAAGGAAAGCGATAGAGGCCTTCGGAGGTGGTGATGACGGACGAACTCGATCCGGTGGCCGCGTTGGTCACGGTAATGACAACGCCCGGCAACACCCCGCCCTGCGCGTCTTTGACGAGCCCTTCCACGGTTCCGGTGATGACCTGCGCGTCAGCTCGCGCGGCTGGCAGCATCGCCAGTGTCAAGAGGAAGCAAACCGCGAACTGTCGGTTCATGTCACGCTCCTGAATTCACATTGCCTCGAGGTCCGGCTAACAAACGGCATGAAAGCGGCGGCGGAGTTGCGCCAACCGTAAAAACGTGCCTCGCGAGTATAGGGCGCGGCACCGATGTTGGCGACCTGAAATCGATCGCGCACGTCTGAGGCGAGTCGCGTACCCCGGTGAGGCGTGCTCGCCGGATTATGGGCGACAAGGCCGCGCGTAGGAGGTCTGGACAGATCGCGGGCGCGCAGGCCGACCGCGGTCCGCGGTCTGAGACCCGCTACTCGTTTGTGATCTGCGGCGAGAGGCTCGCCTCACGTATCCTGGCGAACGCTTCCGTCCAGGCGTCGTGTGCGGGATCTTTCGCGTATCGATCAGCAGCGGCCTGGTTCTCGAACTCGATCACGAATGCATCGTGATAGCCCTGCGGCTGCACGCGCAGCGCCTTCGTCCAGACATTCTTGATGCCAGGAATTTTCGCGGCCATGTCCTTGACGCCGTCCAGGACCTGTTTCTTGTCAGCGGCCGAGACGCCCTCTTTCCACTGGATGACGGACACGTGGATGATCGTGTTGGGCGTCCCGAACTTGTTCTGCGCAACGAGCCAGGTCTGCGTCGCCGTCAGCGACAGCAGCGTTATGACTAGAGCGACTCGAATCAACATTGCCATCGGCTGGTCTCCTGATACATTGAACTCCATTTTGACGTCTGCCATCCGAGGCCCACGTAGCCGCGCTGGCTGTGCCTAACGAGGATTCGCTCCTTTGGGACAGCTTTCACCGCCTCGTCATGTCAATTCTCATGACGCCCAGGCTCGCCTTCACATTGCTTTTGGTGAGTTGTGCGATGGCATCCACGATGTCTGCGTCGGAACCACCCTGGACGGCAGCGCTGCCGGGCTTGGCCCTGATGGGAACAAATTCTTCTCCCTTGCCGGCCGGTGGATACCGAATGATCTCGATCGTCACCGTATAGGTCGTGGTCCTACCCTCCTTCTGCGCCAATACCTTCATCCTGAGCGAGTAGCCTTTCCCAGGCTTGTCCGTGATGAAGTCGGAGGTGTCGCGGAGCGTCTCGACCACCACTTCTCGCATCTTTTTCTCGACCGCGGCGGCGTTCCCCAGCTTGGTAGCGTCGTAGAGCTTTTTCTTGCGATTGGAATTGTCGGTGTTCACGTGAATCGGCATTCGCACCCCTAGAAGAGTTGACGACCGCTTTGCCGATGTTCTTCGCGGGCACTGTGAACTAGCCAAGGGCCCTGCGTACAAAATTCACGTCTGTGGCCGCATAACGGTCTTAGCCCGTCGTGGCCCGGATGTGTTCGTCGACGTTTTTCGCGAGCACGTCGAGCGGCACGTTGCCACCAAGTACCACGGTATCGTTGAACGCCTTCACGTCGAACCTCGGTCCGAGCGTCGTCCTCGCCTTTTCGCGTTGCCGATTGATCTCGCTGTGACCCACCTTATAGCCGCACGCTTGTCCTGGCCATGAGCAGTAGCGGTCGACCTCGCTTGCGACTTCTTGGGGGTTTGAGCCGTTCACGTCGACGAAGAATTGCACGCCCTGTTCGCGCGTCCAGCGCTTGGCGTGGATGCCGGTGTCGACCACCAACCGGCATGCCCGAAAGGCAATCGACTGGAGATATCCAAGCCGCCCAACGGGATCGTTTTCATACGCGCCAAGTTCGTCGGCGACCTGCTCGGCATAGAGTCCCCAGCCTTCCGAGTACGCGTTGAAGGCGAGCAGCTGACGAATCAGCGGCATGTCATGGGTATATTCGCCTTGCCAGATATGACCGGGGATCGCTTCGTGGAAGGTCAGGTCGCCGAGGCTGTACTTACTGTGCAGGTCCGTGGTTCTGAGGTTGATCCAGAACCGGCCAGGGATCTTGCCATCGATCGATCCCGCGCCGCCGTACGCAGCAGGGGCACCGGGCTCTTCTTCGGGCGGCAGGCGTTTCACCTCCATGTTCGGATTGACCACCTTGTTGAACGCGCGCGGCATCTGCGCCAGAATCCAATCGAGGCGATTGTTGATGAACGCCAGGATCTCGGCGCGGCCGTTGTCGCCTTCGGAGAACTTGTAGCGTGGATCCTTTGCCAGCGCTTTCATCCGTTCGCCCACGGTGCCCTGCGCGTAGCCGATCTGCTTCAGGATCGCGTCCATCTGTGCGTGAAGACGCTGCAGCTCGCTTTGGCCGATCTCGTGGACTTCGTCCGGCGACAGGTCCGTAGTGGTCGACGCCTTGAGGGCCCACCGATAGAATTCCTCGCCGCGCTGACGTGCCCAGATGCCAGCATCGTTCGTTGCGACGGAACGCTGTGCCTGCAGTTCGCGTAGCTGCCGATCGAGCGCGGGCGCGATAGTCTGCACCGCGATCGTCCGCGCGCGCTCGGCCCAATTCCCTGCAATGTTTTTTCCTCGCCGCTCGATGGAGTCCACGAGCGTCCCGCCTTCGCGCGCATTCTTCACCGACAGGCTCATCTGTCCCAGTGCCTTGTCAATCAGGAACGCGGGCGGCACGAGCCCCATTCGGCGCGCCGCCTGCACGCGCCCAAGCTCTCCGTCAAGCTGCTTTGCATACGACTGCAGCCGCGCGAGATACGCCTCGGCGTCCGCGGCGTTCTCGATTCGATGATCACTGTCAAGAAACCGCGGGATGTCGAGATAGGCGCCGACGTTCTGAATGACGACATACGGAGTGTTGCGCCAGCCGCCGACAGTGATGTCGCCGTACGGCAGCGCGAACCCTTCGAGCGCCGTCGCATAGGCACTTCGCACAACCTCGAAGCTGGTGCGCGCTGCATGCGACAAGCCGGTCGTGTTGAACGCATTGACGCGCTCCAGGTCGGCGCGAATCTGCTGTGCCACACGCTGCTGCCCTTCGGCGGAGCGGTCTGCGAGCTGGGACCGGAGCGCCGCTCGCGCGCCGGTGTCGATGCCGAGCGAAGTGGCGCTCTCCGGCAACAGCCGAAGAAGGTTGTCAGCAACTGCGTCGAGCAGGGCGAGCGCGTCGGCGTCATTTGTCGCGGGCGGTGTCGGCGCGCGGTCGCGCGCGCATGCGGAGAACAGCGGCAGGGCCGCTGTGGATGCCAGCGCCGCGATCGCTTCGCGGCGGCTAAGCAGTTGATGAAACAAGGACGAGTTCATTGTTGTTACCCTGTTTCGTTAGACGCCGCTTGTCGGATGCAGGCCGCGTCCCAATCGCGCAGGCAGTAGCCCGCCACCGCCACACGCATGGCGGCGAAGTCGCAGCGTGAATCTACACGTCAGCTAATCCAAAGGAGATTCACACCTCGTACACGCCACCGCTCGTCGCTTTTCTCCATGAGGAAAATCCACCCGTACCCACACGCCGGGCCGCAGTAGTACGTGGCGTATACGAACGCTCGACCATCGCTGCTATATGCGGGTGCGCTGAACGCTGCGTAGCTGATTCTCTGTCCCGCTTGCATTCGCGCCTGCTCGTCGCGGAGTTCCTCTAGTGCGATCAATGAGGTGCCGGCGATCGTTGGCATGACGTGGCGCTCAGCGTTTCTCGAGGCGAACTGCGACATCAATTCGGCGAGCGTGTCTGGCGTGACGATTCGCTCGAACGGGACGCGGTCTTGTGCAACTCCCCGCTTGAAGCCCCGCTCAATGTCTTCTAATCGAAAGCAGCCGCGGATCAGTTGAGGGCTACATAACGCAAGAGTGTTATCAGCAACACGAAGCAACCTATCCGTGCTACTGGGTGAGCCTGCGCCCAGTCGATCGTAATGTGGCCATATCGTGTGGGCAATCGTAGCTTCGTAAATAAGCACGTCGTCGATTGCAGTGTCGATCTGTTGCGCGGTGGGCGCGATGGGGAATGACGCAGTCGAGACGATCAACAAAGCGATAGAGCGGCAGTATTTACACATCCGTAATCAACCGCACATGTTAACGCTTCGCGCTCGTGAACGTTCCAGGCCACGTCGATTGGAGGCCAACGTCGCTCTGGCGCCTGTTAGACAGCCCGTCTATCCAGACACGACGAAGAGTCATAGTCGGCGCCTCCAAGGTCGAGAAGAATAGTGAGCCGCTACGTCCACTGCGCAGCACGCGAGCTTCCGTTAATCCTGACGGAGGGTCTGCGTCGGGTCGAGGTGCGCCGCGCGTCTCGCGGGAATCGACGCGGCCACCAGGCACGCGCCGACGATGAGGAGCAGGCTGGCTGCGTAGGCGACGGGGTCGGTGACGTGAACGACCTCGGCGATCGAGTGGAGCGATTGGAAGGGGACCAAGTCCGCAGATCCGACTCGTGCCTACGGGGTGTGCGTTGACCGTAACACGTCACGGAGCAAGCGCTCGGGCCCTCGCCGCCCAAAGGACGCCAAGGACACAAGAACGAGCCTGGCGCCACCGTTTCTACTATCTCGAGGGTGCGAAAAGCCGCATGAGGTCGCATGCTGGAAGGAGTTCGCGACCAGCTCAAGCCGGATCGGCCCGGCGAACTTCTCCGGTATTCGAGCGGTGGCGCGCACTCGGTAACACCATGTCAGATTTCGAGGAGGAGCGGTACAGACGAGCACGGGATGTCCTCAGCACCTCGGTATCGGGCGCTCTACAAGCAGTGGAAGGAACTCGGTAGTCGGAAGTAGATTGCGTACGGAACGCGCGACATGATGGCTCGCCGCGTCTCGCTCACTTACTCGCCGTCCTCAAGCGGAATTCGAGAGAGTAACAGCGCGAATTCTCGAGAAGAAGCGCGAGTTGTACCTCCGCCCCGATCTTCGAAAGGAATCCGGGCTCGTCGATGGGCGGCTCGATTCTCTAAGTACGTGAAACTCGCCCGGTACAATGCGGCAACAACGTTCTAGTGTTCACGCGCGAGATCGCTCGCCATTACCGCCACGGATTCGCTCCCGCGCGGCGACCATCGCGGCGGGAGGCGTTCCAGACCTCGCCGCACTTCTCGCAACGCCAGTAGCTGTTCTCGTCCCGACTCTTTGCACTCGTTGTAATCGATGGCGACTGGCAGGCGGGACACGCGGAGGGGATGTTCGCCGGAGCGTTCGAGCTCGATTGGGTCCCGATGTCACTGCGCGAAGAGAGTGAACTCACCCGGCTCTCCGCTGATCTGCCGCACAACTTTCCCTTCGGATAGCTCCAGTTGTGCGGTGACCGTGATCTTGTGAGCGGCGCGTCACGCGGGGTATACACCCGCGAGCTGGCTGCCCGGCACGAAGACCAGCCAGCACTGCGAACTCGAACGCGTTGAGTTCACCTGGACGCTGTGCCACCGCGACCCATCCTTTCGTGATACGCCTGCCACTTAGGCTCAGCGAGCATCGGTGCGTAGAAAATAGCTCCCGCAACCACCGCGAAGAAGGGCACGGCAATCGCCAGCTTGCGCCGCACGGCACGATCGTGTGCGGCGCCCTTCGCCTGCCACGCTTCCCAGCGTTCGTCGAAACTCGGAGACACTGGTTGTTCCGTCGTCACCGCGGCCGTTGGCGTTGGGACTCTGGTCGAAGAGCAGGCCAAGCTTCGATTGACAGGCACCCCTCACAGCAAGGCTTTGGTGAGGGCTGGGCCGGGATGGCCTAGGGCTCAGAAAAGCAGGAACAATGATCATACACCGAGCGGCGGAATAGGAGACGACAACTCGTGGTGCACCTGAACCGGCCGCTGCTTACTCCGGCTCGTGGGGTTCATCGGTGGTGATGAGTCGATACACGTACTCCGTGAGCTCCCGCAACCGCAAGCCCGCCGAATCCGGCAACCGATCCCCGTCTACCGGCATCGACGGGATTTCGACCGCTCCTCTGACAATCAACGCGGCGGCAATGGTCGCTCTGGCCTGTACTTCCGATGAATCCATGATTGCCTCCGCTGTTCTTGTGCAGCCGTCCGCCCTTCGAGTGGAACCACGACTTGGTGATGCGCAACCGAGCACTCACCCAGCGCGCCGGCGGCGGAACGTGATCGCGAGATCGTCCTTCCACTGCCCCGGCTCCTGGGCGAGCTCCCAGACGCCGGCGATCGTGTCCCCGCCATCCTCAACCCTGCCCGCGAATCGCTGCGAAAACCCTGGGTGGTCGCGCTCGATCCGCAACATGGAGCCGTCGAAGCCGAGCTCGTAGACGCGGTGGACGCCGCGCGAGTCGAAGTAGTGCATGGAGAGCTCGCCATCGGCGACCCCGATCACCGAGACCGAGTCTGGGAAGCCGGCGGTCGTTGCGCGACCGCTGGATCAGGAAGCGCTCGCCCTCGAGCCACTCAAAGGTCGAGGTGCCGTGGACGCGCGTGTCCGGGAACGCGGGGTGCGTCGCTTCGGTCTCCCACTCGCCAACTAGCGAGTCGAGGTGATCCAGATGCGGATGTCGCGTCTCGTTCATTGATCCGTCCGTTTTATCTAAATCTTAACGACCGAGATCCTTGACGTCTTAACGACCGAGATCCTTGACCGACGACGGGCAGTCGCTACACTGCGCCTTCGCCGTTTGGCACTCTCGACCTTTTAGAGTACCAGGCGCCAAGCTTCAACCAGGGTTCAGCTCGAGGAATTCGCGCGACGTCGCCGGAAGAGCACCGCAGACGGGCTCGACGACGCCCTCTACGCTGCGTACCGGCACCGCACATCCTCTGGGTGCTGGAGAAGTGATCCCAGAGGGCCTGAATGTACTCGAGCTTCTCATCTGGCGAGAGCTCGTCGAAGCCGGGGGGGCGGAACGTCTCAAGTATACGATTGGCTTGCGGCATCTGCGACTGAAGCTGCGGGGTCAAGGACACGCAGGTGTCGCAATGCGATAGCACGCAAGAGTCCTTCTAGCGCCGTTTACGCCCCCGGCCACGGTTCTGCCGCTCTACTCGTGAGACCGCGCGCGATCCGCTTCTCCTAGCGTCGCCTCAAGGCGCACGAGCGCGCGAGGCGTGGTCGGAACGTGGTCGGCCTGGGATCATGCGGCCGCGTTGAGATCGGAGCATCAATCGAAGCAGCCGCAGAAGGTCGGTGATCTCCAATTCGTCGCTTACTCCGACCGTATCGCCACCATCGGCTGGACCGAGGTCGCGCGACGGGCGGCCGGAAAGCCGGCCAGAAGTGCGACGGAGACGGCGATTGTGGAGGCGAGCACATAGATCAGCGGCTCCATGACGCCGAGCGGAGTTGGGCCGAGGGTGAGCGGAGTGCCCATCACGTCTTCCATCGTGCGAATCAGAGCCGCCGCAAGGAGGAGGCCGCCGGCGACGCCGGGGATCACCAGCTTCACTATGCCCGACAGCATCAGGCCGAACACGCGTAGACGTGTGGACCCCAGCGCCATCCGGACGGCGATTTCGCGCGTTCGCGTGGCCACCATGAACCCCACGACGCCGACGATGCCCAGCGCCGCCAGGACCAGGACGAGGCTGCCGGCGACTCCCACGGCGGTGCCCTCCGCAATCAGATCGGCCTTGCTCTTTTCGACGAGGTCTTGTCCGGTGACGATGCCGGGGAACGCCACACCGGGCAACGCCTCAACGCCTAACTCACGAAGCGCATTCTCCAGGGCGGCCTTCAACTTTGGTTCGTCGCCCGGCGCGCCGCGCACGATCAGATGCACCGTGGGCGTGAGGGCCTCCGGCAGCGGCAGCAGGATCTGCGGCCGCTCGGTGGTCAGCTGTGACGTGGCGAAGTCCGCGCTGACGCCGACGATCGTGAACTCCTGCTCGCGGCTCTCTTCGAGCGTGACGGTCACCCGTTCGCCAACCGGCTCGGTGCCCGGAAACAGTTGCGCCGCGAGCGGCTCGGAAATTACCGCGACCGGCGCCGCCATCATGCGGTCCTCGGCCGTGATCGTCCGGCCTCGCAGCAGCGGCGCGCCGATGGTCTCGAGAAAATTTTCGCCGACGCGCGTGACGTGCGCCGTGACGAACTCCGCTCCATCCTTGCGCACAACTCGAAAGAGCCGGTAGTCGAAGTCGATCGGCGTGCCCTCGGCCACGGCGACAGATCGCACGCCACTGGCCTGTCGGAGATTGTCGCGAACCTTCCGTATCGAGAAGCCTGCCTCTCGCTCCGAGCCGACTCGCGCCGGCAGGCGCGCGGACGCCAGTCCATCGGTCGGAAAGCCAAAATCGGCCGTCCGCACCCGGTCGATCATCACGCCGCTGATCACGAGAAACGGGATGGCGATGCCGACTTGTACCATCGCGGCCACACGATGCACGCGAATCGTCTGGCGTCCCCCGCCGCCGGCATCGTCCTTCAGCGCGGGAAGCAGATTGGGACGGCTGAAGCGAACGGCCGGCAACAATCCGAAGAGCACGCTGACCAGCAGGCACAGTCCAGACGAAGTCACGATACCGACCGCGTCGAGATCGATCTCTGGAGGAACCGGCGCGCCCATCCACCATCCGACGATGGCGGGAATACCGAACAGCACAAACGCGCTGCCCGCGCCTCCAGCAAACGCCAGCATTACCGCTTCCAGGAAAAGATGCTGGATGAGACGTCGCCGGTCCGCGCCGAGCGCCGCGCGGATGCTCAGCTCGCGCTCGCGGCTGGCGCCGCGGACCAGCATCATGCCCGAGATGTTCAGGCACACAATCAAGAGGACCGCTCCCGCCAGGCCGAGGATTATGCTGAACACGCCCCGGGACTCCGGTCGGCCGGCCGCACCCTGCGAGTAGTACGGCTCGACTGTGGCCGCCTTGAATTCGTTCGATGCGGGATATCGCTGCGCTAAGCCAGACACCGTCGCCGAAACAAGCGCGTTCGCCCGCTTGATATCGACCCCTGGGTCGAGCCGTCCGTGGATTCGCACCCAGGCAGCGGTCCTGTCGTCGCGAAGATTCGGATTCGCCCTCAAGCGCGGGTGTCGCTCTAGTGGAATGAACAGCAGGGAACTCGGCGAGTCAAAGGGGTGAAAGTGGCCCTCGAAGTCCTCGGGCGCGATCCCGACCACCGTATGGGGGACGCCATCGATCGTCACGGATTTCCCGATGATGTCGGGATCGGATGCCACGCGGCTCTTCCAGAAGTCATGGCTCAAGACGACGCGCGGCTCGGCCGATGGGGCGTCGTCGATCGCGGGATCAAAACCTGACCCGCGCGCGAGCGACACGCCAAACGTGCGGAAGTAGTTGGCCGAGACGTACAGCGTCGCCACACGAAGAGGCGGCGTCTTCTGGTCCGGAGCCTGCGCGCTGAATTGACTAGACTCCCTGCTCCACCCCGTGAGGTCCATACCGATATCGGCGTCGCGCAACGCCTGATAATCCGGATAGGACCACTGTTCGAGCGCCCACACGCCGGCTTTGGCGCGCAGCGGACCGAGCGGGAGCACCAGGAGTTCGGTCAGCCCGTTCGCGTTGATGCCGTGCGCCGGCGCCATGATCATGCGATTGAAGGTGACGAGCGCGACGAACCCTCCCATGCCAATGCCGAGCGAGAACACACAGACCAGCGTGAACGCTCGCTCCTTGGCGAGCGACCGTACGGCATACGCTAGGTCGCGTCTGATCGAATGGAGCGCATCCAGAGAGCGCTCCGCAGGCGAGAAACGTTGTTGCATAAAGTCGGTTCGCGATCTCCTGGACTGAACGTTTACATTCCAAAAGAACTTCGTATACCCCCGGCAAGCGAGCGCCACACGTTAGCTTTGTCGATCCGCCTCGAGTTCCTCTTGCGCACGTTGGGGCGTCGCGACAGACTATCCGCGTCCGTGTCCTGGCGTCCAAGGCTCCCGCCGAAGGATCCTCGTTCTAGCCGCCCGACGTCTTCAGCGTGTTGTGAGCATTGTGTGAGATCCGGGTGAGAAGCGCGCCAGCGCGAATCCATCCTCACTCACGCACAACCAAGAGATTCCTCTAACCTGGTGTGTTCGAATGTCACCGTCTCTCCCAACACAATCAGCGGGGAAGACCGACGCGGTCGAGCAAGGCAGGGAAACGGGGATCTGAGCGGAGTCGGTCGAAGACGGGACTGGCCTTCAAGGTGGGCATCTCCCACGCGCGCGCGTCAACGGCCTTTGCGAGCCACTCGAACGCCCGATCGTTGTCCTCCAGTCCCGTGTACACAAGCGCCACCAAGAACGGCGATGGGTCTCGCGGACTCGCGAGCCGATGGAGATCGTCGAGATCCTTCAGTGCCTCGCGCTTGCGTGCCGCCCGCGCGAGGATGTATCCGTGGAATGCGATGACGTCAGGACGCGCGCTCAACGCCCGTGCGGTCTGCACTTCCGCCACGGCGCGATCAGGCATCCCCTTGCTGATATACGCCAACCCGAGCAGGGCGCGGGCGAGCACAAAATTCGCGTCGAGATCGAGTGCCTCCTCGTACTCGCGCGCGCAGCCCCTACAAGAGCGCGCGCGGGCGAAGTGGGCGTCGGTCAGCGGTGTGGCCACGCGCAAGCCGAGCGGTCGTCGTGGGGTTCGAAGGCAGCGGCCCTCACCGCTCCTGGCGCGTTTCCCGGCGGTACTCATGAAGCCACTGCGCACTCACGCTGCCGAGGTCGTTCTCGCGACGGCGCTTTTCGCGGAATGCCCAAATCGCGAGGGCGATCGCAGGCATAAGCAGCCACACCCATGCCGTCATGTCTTGCTCCTTGATGAAGATGCATGACGACGCGACGTGGCGGCGGAGGTCACATCGGTCGGCGCGGGGCGAAAGTTGAGGGGGTCCCGCAGGTTTTGCAGCTCGCGGTAGTAGTAAAGGGCGGTTGGCCGTTTGCTCGTGAACGTCAGCCGCTCGAGAAACGCGATTTCCTCCGCGGTCGCATCGCCCCTCAGCTCAGAATCTTGCAGGAAATCCTTGAAGCCCCGCTCCTGCTCAACCCTTCCAGCGGACTCTCGCTCCACGAATTCGAACTTCTTCGGATGCCCGGGCGCGAGTTGGCGGTTCAGGACGATTTCCATGCCGAATGTGACGAGGTCGATGTCCCACGACTCAATGAGAGGATCCAGGAAGGTCAGGCTGTTTTCGGCCGAGACGTTGAAGACGTCCACTTCGAGGAACTCGATCACCATGACCCGCATCTGCTCGTAACTCCGGTCGCCGTGTCGCGCGACGAGGCGGAGCCAGTCTTTGTCCCCCAATTCTTCTTTCGTGACTCGCTTGACGACGTCCAGCAGCGTCTGGGTGACGAGGCGCTCCAGGGCGCCAAACGGCTCCTTATCGAAGATCGCCCGAATGGGCTGGACCTTCGCCGGTGCGCACTTACGGAGAATCAGCTCCCGAACCTCGTGAAAAAGCGGGGCAGGCGGGTCAGCGATCTTTCTCTTCAACGCGTCCGTGCGGATGAGCTGCGC
>JBKPDL010000049.1:0-9673 GCA_046727855.1 Acidobacteriota bacterium | reverse complement strand
AAGCGCGCGAACCACGAGCCGAACGCGGTGATCGCGGCGAGGTACCCGCCGATGACGAGGTAGTCCACCCATGTGAGGGACACGCACCGCGAACTTAACATAAGCTGTAAGCATGTACGTCCTCGGCATCGATGCCGGAGGGACAAAAACCGTCGGCTATCTCGCAGATTCCACCGGTCGCATCGTCGGCGAAGGCCGCGGCGGCGGCGCCAACCTCCAGGCACACGGCGAGCTCCAGGTCGAAAAAGTCCTGCATGCGGTCATCGATCAAGCGATCGGTGAGCGCGTGATTTTGCCGTCAGCAGTGTGTCTCGGCGTCGCCGGTGTGGATCGTGCCGAAGACGATCGCGTGATTCGCAGCATCGTGCGGCGGCTGGGTTTCAAGTCGCACACGCTGGTCGTGAACGATGCGCTGATCGCGCTTGTCGCGGGAGTGGGCGACGCACCAGGCGTCGTTCTGATTGCCGGCACCGGATCGATCGCTTACGGCGTGAACCAGGCGGGCTTTGCCGCACGCGCCGGCGGATGGGGCTTCATTCTTGGCGACGAAGGTTCAGGCTATTGGATTGGCCGGCAAGCACTCGCGGCCGTGGTGCGCGACACCGATGGGAGAGGTCCCGCGACACAGATGACGCCGCTCGTTCTCGAACACTTCAAGCTCGATCGCGTCGACGGTCTCGTGCGGGAGGTCTACGAGCGCGGCCTCAATCGGCAGGCGATCGCGAGTATCGGGACCGTGGTGGAACAAGCGCGCGCGCGCGGCGATGTCACCGCCGCGGAGATCCTCACCAGGGCTGGCGAAGAGCTTACGCGAGCGGCAGCGTCGGTGATCACACGACTCGAGATGCGCGGGCACGCATTCGGTACCGTACTCGCCGGCGGCATGTTTCGCGCCATCCCCTGGCTGGCAAATAACGTCAAAACGCGGCTGGCAGAGGTCGCGCCGCGCACAACCGTGAACACCCTGGCGGTCGAACCCGCCGTGGGCGCCGTACAGCTTGCGTTACGCGAATTGCGAGAAGGGGTGCAGATCCCCCCGTACGTCGAGGGCGTCACCACGTGAAGCTGGAGGTTTATGACAGCGAGGAAGCGCTCGCGCGGACACTCGCTGCCACCATCGCCGAAACGATTCGGCGTAAACCAGACATCGTCCTCGGGTTGCCAACCGGTCGTACACCGATCCTGCTGTACCGAGAGCTGGTCGCCACCACTCACGCCACGTCGCTGGATTGGTCACGCGTGCGGACGTTCAATCTCGACGAGTTCGTGGGGCTCGGAGATGGCGTTCCAGGCAGTTACCGTCGATTCATGGACGACCAGTTGTTTCGGCACGTGAACATCCCGCCCGCAAAGGTCGGATTCCTGAACGGTCGTGCGAGCGACAGCGACGCCGAGTGCGAGCGCTACGAACGTGCGATCGCGTCGGCGGGCGGCATCGACTTGATGCTTCTTGGCATCGGCGGAAACGGCCACATCGGCTTCAACGAACCGTGCCATGTGCTTCCCGCACGGACGCACCGCGTAGTGCTGGAGGAGCCGACGCGCGCTGCCAATGCGTTGTGGTTCGGCGGCGACCTGGCCGCCGTTCCTCGTGCGGCACTGTCGATGGGAATGGCCACGATTCTCAACGCTCGCGAGGTGGTGTTGGTGGCAACCGGCGAAGGGAAGGCCGATGCAGTTCGCGAGATGGTAGCAGGCGGGATCACCACGGAGCTACCCGCGTCGTTTCTGCAGCTGCATCCGCATGTCACGGTGATGCTGGATGAGGATGCGGCAGCCGGCCTGAATGGCGCGCGTAAGAGCCAGTGGCTATAAGTGGCGGATGACTTCACGCAGGCGCGGTTCGATATCTTCTCCGATGGCTTCTCTGACGATGTCTTTTGACTTGCGCAGGCGCCCCAACGCCTTCTGATACGACAGTCCGGTTTTTTGCATGACAATTGCCGCCTTCAGGTTGCCTTGCGCTTTCCTGAGCAGCTTGTCCGCCTCGCTGGGCTCGAGGCCTGTCACGATGTGAAGGATGCGGCGGGCGCGGTCGCGCAGCTTCTCAGAGTTCATCTGCACGTCCACCATCAGATTGCCGTAGGTCTTGCCGACGAGGATCATCGCTGCCGTGGTCAGCATGTTGAGCACCAGCTTGGTGGCGGTGCCCGCCTTGAGCCGCGTCGACCCGGCAATGACCTCGGGACCCACTGCCGGCGCGATCGTGAGATCCACAAATGCCTGCAGCTCGGTGCGGGGATCGCACGTCACGAACAACACTCGAGCGCCCGCCTGACGAGCACGCGTGAGCGCACCGCGCACAAATGGGGTCATACCACTGGCCGAGACGCCGACGACCGAATCCTTCTTGGTGGGCTGCAGTCGCTGAACCTGTCGCGACCCTTCTTCGTAATCGTCCTCCGACCCTTCCGTCGCTTTCACGATCGCGCCTCTGCCGCCCGCCATGATCGCCTGAACCATGTCCGTCGGAATGCCAAAGGTTGGCGGCATTTCGGCGGATTCGAGCACACCCAGCCGTCCGCTCGTGCCGGCGCCGACAAAGATAATCCGTCCGCCCTTGCGAAGGCCCTTCGCCAGCATCTCCGCGCCAAGCGCGATGCGGTCGCGCTCGCGCTGCACTGCCGCCAGCATTCTGCGATCCTCGGTCAGCATGATGTCGACGATGCCGGCTGCCGGGAGCTTGTCGATTGCGAGGGTGGCTGGGTTGATGGCTTCGGTGGGAAGGGATTGCCACTTCGAACGTGTGGGCATCAGACGAGGCTCCGCGGGGCGCCTAAGACAAACCGTGATACTAGCATGTAATCTGTCTAGCAATTGATGAGCGCGCTTGTCGACGACTACCTGACGCACCTCGGCCTCGAACGCCGGCTCGCCGATCACACCGTGGAAAGTTACGGCCGCGACCTGGCTGAGCTCGGACGCTTTGCGGCAGGGCGCGATCGCGCCGTCGAGGAACTCACGCGCCGCGACCTCGAAGCCTTCGTTCGCCAGTTGATGTCGGAAGGACGTTCGCCACGGTCGGTTGCGCGGATGGTCGCAGCCGTACGCGGCTTCTATCGCTTCGTCAGCGTCCACCGGCCCGTGCATCTCGATCCCGCAGAGGAGCTGACGGCGCCGCGCGCGTGGCGCGTGCTGCCGAAATTTCTCGACATGGAGGAAGTGGACCGTTTGCTCGAAGCACCTGATGTGAGCACGCCCGCCGGTCTTCGCGATCGCGCGCTGATTGAAGTGCTGTATGCCACCGGTTTGCGAGTGTCGGAGTTGGTCAATCTCCGCCCGCAGGATTTGCATCTCGCTGCGGGCTATCTCACCACGACAGGAAAGGGCAGCAAGCAGCGAATCGTCCCGCTCGGCAACTCGGCGGCGGAATGGGTCACGAAATATATCAAGCAGGGGCGTCCGCAGCTGCTCGGACGGCGGACATCACCGCGATTGTTCGTCAACGCCCGCCGCGGCAGCGGTCTCACCCGTGTCGGGTTCTGGAAAATCCTCAAAGGATATGCGCGTCAGCTTGGCCTTGCGAAGCGCGTGAGTCCGCACGTGCTCCGTCACTCCTTCGCCACACACCTGCTCGAACGCGGCGCCGACCTGCGTGCGATTCAGATGATGCTCGGCCACTCTGACCTGTCCACAACGCAGATCTACACGCACATCCTCGACGCCCGGATGCGCACGCTTTACGACAAGTTCCATCCGCGCGCATGAGACGACTCGGTCGGGCTGCCCTCATCGTGCTTGCGTTTGCCTTCGCAACGCTCGCGATAGCGGTGTTGATCCGGATGCCCCCGCGTCCGGCGACATCTGCCGGTCCGTCGTGGATGGCCCAGTGGCCGACCGCGAAAGGGGCCTATCACATCCACTCGGCGCGATCCGATGGCACCGGATCGCCGGACGAGATCGCGTCGGCCGCTGCCCGTGCTGGCCTTCAGTTCGTCGTGATTACCGATCACGGCGACGGGACGCGGCCGCCAGATCCCCCGTTGTACCGTTCAGGTGTGTTGTGCCTGGATGGCGTAGAGGTCAGCACCACCCACGGCCACTATGCCGCCTTGGGATTGCCGCAGTTGCCGTACCCCCTGGCGGGTCATCCGCGCGGGGTGATTGAAGACGTCAAACGATTCGGCGGGTTTGGATTTGCGGCGCATCCCGACTCGCGCAAACCGGCGCTGCGCTGGAGCGATTGGACGCTGCCCGTCGATGGCGTGGAGTGGCTCAACGGCGACAGCGAATGGCGCGACGAGTCGTGGCCATCGCTCGGCCGCGTGCTGTTGACCTATGCCTTTCGTCCGCCGGAGACGCTTGTTACTCTGATCGATCGGCCGGTGGAAACGCTCGCGCGATGGGACGAGTTGGCCAGGCTGCGGCATGTCACTGGAATCGCGGCCGCCGACGCGCACGCCCGGCTTGGTTTCCGGGAAACGAGCGAGCCGTATAGCGACCGCGTGATCGCACGCCTGCCGTCATACGAAGCGTCGTTTCGCGCATTCAGCAACCGCGTCATTCTCGACGCGCCGCTCTCGGGCGATGCGGCACGCGACGCCGCCAGTGTGTTGACCGCAATCCGGGAAGGTCGCATCTACACGGCAATCGATGGTCTCGCGGCGATCGGCGCGCTTGAAGTGAAGGCGCTAAGCGGCTCCAAAGTGGCGCGGCCGGGCGAATACCTGCAGTCGGCGGAGCCGGTTGTCATCGAGGCTTCTCTTGCGGCACCCTCAGGAACGTCGCTCGTGGTGCTTCGCGACGGCCAAACCATCTTCGATTCGGTGACGAACAAGGCGCGAGTCGAGATCGGAAGCAATCCGGCCGCGTATCGGGTTGAGGCACGACTTCCGAGTAGTACTGGCGTTCCTCCGCTGCCGTGGCTCCTCACGAATCCGATCTACGTCAACCTCGAACCCGCGCACACCGCACTGGCGGCGCGGCAGCCAGCCGAACCGACAGAGCGCACGCCGCTGCCAACACAGGATGTGAGCACCGAGTCGAGCACCGATTCCATCAGCATTGTGTCGCCGGCGGTCCTGGACTCGGGAGTTCCCGTGATTTCCTGGCGGCTCGCGCTCGCCGATGGACGCGACGGCTCCCAGTTTTCGGCCATTTCGCTGCCATCCGGCGCCTGGTTGTCCGCGTATACGGGTCTGCAGATCCGGGCGCGCGCCGATCGACAGATGCGTATCTGGGCGCAGCTGCGCGTCCCCGAGTCGCACGGGCTCCGGCGCTGGTCCAACTCGTTTTACGTCGGCCCGGATGTGCAGACGGTTGATTTGAAGTTTGCCGATTTTCTGCCGGTAGGAGGAGAGCCGTCCGGGAAGCTGCCGCTCAACAACATCGATCGTGTGCTGCTCGTCGTCGATACGGTCAACGCCCTGCCAGGCACGGCAGCGACGGTGTCGATCGCGAATATGTGGCTGACGCGATGAGGGAGGGCGCCGCAGGTTAACTCTGTTCGTAGCGCTTGCTCACATCCCAGATGATCGTGGCGATGCCCGTCGCGAGCAGAGCGCCCGCTGCGCCGAGGACAATCAGCGCGTCGCGTTGCGCCGGCGTGCCGTAGCCGCCACCTTCGAGCACGCCTGCGAGGCGGAAAAATCCGTACACGATGGCGATCACGGCCGACAGACATAAGAGCACGCCGATGACGAACCGGACGATCGAACCGCGCGCCCGCGTCATGTGCGTACCGTGAGCAGCAGGTAGGCAGCCGCGGCACCGAAAATCAAGTTCGGTGCCCAAGCCGCGAGCGAGGGCGGCATGAGACCGCCGGCGCCGAGCGCTGCAAAGATGCTGATCGTGGTCCAATACACGAGCGCGAGCACGATGCCCGCGCCAATTCCGTACATCGCGCCGCGCCGACCGGTGGTGACCGCGAAGGGCACTGCAATCAGCGTCATGATGACGGTCACGAACGGAAATGCCACTTTGCGTTGCAGCTCGACCTGATACTCAAGAACGTTGTAGCCGCGCTCGACCAGGCCGCGGATGTATTCACGTAGATCGGCGAAGTTCATACGCTCGGGCTCCGGCGCTTCCGTTACGAAATGCGTGGCCGGTTTGAGCGGGAGCCGCGCGGTGTCGAACGGCGCGTAGCGTTTGATGTCCTGCCCGGCGAAATCGCGCTGCCAGCCGCCGCGCGCTACCCACGCAGCGCGTTCCCCGGCGCGCGGCAAAAAAGTCGCCTGCCTGGCATACGTTCGCCGCTGCAATGCGCGAGTTGCCGGGTCGAACTCGAAGACGGACAAGGCGTTCAACTCGCGCTTGTTCGGGTCGTAATAGTCATAGTGATACATCTCATCGTCGCCGCCCATCAGCCACTTGCGATTGCTGAGCACGTCGAACGTCTGCGGCGAGCCACCTCTGATGATGTGATCGAGATAGTCTGCTCGCCGATTGGTGACGGCAAGCACGCGTTCTTCAAATCCAAACAGCACCGCGCCGGCCGTCAGTCCGAAGAGCAATAGCGGAACTGCCGTGCGATACAGGCTGACGCCGCAGGCACGCATGACGATGAGCTCGCTGCTTTTCGTCAGCAGGCCGACCGTCACGATGGCCGCGAGGAGGACCGAGATCGCGAGGATGTAATACAGATACTTCGGCGTGGACCATGCGAGGAACTCGACAATCATGCCGAGCGACACCTGTCCCTTGAACCACTTGTCCGACTTGTCGATGAACGTGGAGAGATAGAACAAGCCCAACATGCCCGCAACCGACATGCCGAGCACGCGCGTGTAAAGGCGTGCGACATATAAGTCGAGAAGGTTTGGTCGTGGGATGTCAAAGTGCGGCACGCGCAGTACGAGCACAACTCGTGGCGCGCGGTTCTCTGCGCCGGGCGCCGTTGGAAGCTCCGCCCCTGACTCAGCGGCAGCTGCGGGCGTACGTCGCAGCCATCGCAGCACTGGCAGCGTGATGCGAATCGGCTCCTCGGCGCCGCGTACGCGCGTCCAGAGGAGAAACATACCGGCGAGCCCGATGAAGATGTTCGGAAGCCACATCGCCAGCCATGCCGGCAACAGCGCGCCCTTGGTCATCGCTTGCGCGATGTACATGATCACGTAGTAGGCGAAGATGACCACGATGCCGACCATGAAGCTCGCGAATTTGCCGTCGCGCCGATTGCTGAGACCGAGACCAACGCCAACCAGCGCGAAGACGAAGCAGGCGACCGGGATCGAGAACTTCTTGTGAATCTCGATGATCTGGTTGTGCGCCGAGCGGCCGCGCCCTTCGATCTCCGCGCGCTTTTCCTGGAGCTCCGAAATCGACAGCTCGCGATCGCCCCGCGCCGGACCGGTGCGCGGGAATACCGTTTCCGGGTTGAGACTCAGCACCATCTGCTGAAAGCGCACGACTTCGTAGATTGAAGGCTCGGCGGCCTTCGTGGTGTGGCGCGTTCCTCCCTCGAGCACCATCTCGATCGTCCTCTTGGCGCGATCGACCACCATGCGTCCGCGCCTGGCGATAAAGATGTCGGGATGGGCAGGGTTCTTCGTATTCGCGGCAAACACATCCTGCCATCCGCCGCCCGGCGGAATCTCACGTACGTAGAGGACCGTGTCGGGGAAGTCTTCGAAGAACTCGCGCGCGCGCACTTGACCCTCGGCGCGCTGGGCGACGATGCGCAAGGTGATTTCGCGGTAGTTCTGGTTTTCGTTGGGGATGAGCTCGAGCATCACCCAGAGAGTGGCCGCGAGGCAGACGAGGGAGAACGCGATGACGGGCTGTAACAGACGGTACGGACTGACGCCGCACGCCATGAGGACGACAATCTCACGATCCCCCGACAGCCTGCCAAGCGCGACGAGGATGGCGAGCAGAAAAGCCATCGGAATGGTCAGGCCGAGCGCCTGCGGCACCAGCGTGGCCGTGAGGCGCAGCAGCGTGGGCCACGGCACGCCCTTGGAGATCAGCTGTTCGGCCATCTCCAGGATGAAAGGGATAATCAGGATGAACGTGAAGACGAGCAGCGCGATGGCGAACGGGGGAAGAATCTCCCGAACAATGTAGCGGTCGATCAGCTTCATCGCGTTTCCCAATTATCGCCTATGGTCAAGCTCGCCATCCTCTGGCACATGCACCAACCCAATTACGAAGACGTTGCCACCGGCGAGCACATCCTGCCGTGGGTTCGGCTGCACGCGATCAAGGATTACGTCGGCATGATCGAACTGCTCGAGGAATTTCCGGGCATTCGCGTGACGTTCAACCTGGTGCCCTCGCTGCTCGTGCAGCTGCAGGCGTTTGCGGAGGAGCGTGCCCGCGATCGGCACCTCGAAATCGGACTCAAATCGGCCGAGGCCCTCGACGCGGACGAGCGCGCATTTTTGATCGCCAACGGCTTTCACGCCTCCGAGCCTCGGATGATTCGGCCGTATGCGAGGTATGCCGAGTTGTACGCTCGCCGTGCGAACGTCGCCTCGTTCAGTATCGAAGATCTGCGCGATCTCCAGGTTTGGCACAAGCTCGCCTGGATGGACGCCGATTGGCTGCAGCGCGATCCCCGTCTCGCCGCGCTTGTCAAAAAGGGGAGAGCCTTCACCGAGAACGACAAGCTCGTGCTCCGCGAGGTGGAACTCGAGCTGGTCCGTCGCGTCATCCCGTTGTATACCGCCGCAGCCGCCCGCACGCAGGTTGAGTTGTCGACGTCCCCTTTTTACCATCCAATCCTTCCGTTGCTGTGCGACACCGATGTGCATTTGCGCGCCCACCCGCACTCGGCGCTCCCGCGGGCGTTGTTCCGATGGCCCGACGACGGACGCGAACAGCTTGCGCGCGCCATCCGGCTGCATGCGCAACTCTTTGGCCATCCCCCACGAGGCATATGGCCCGCGGAAGGGTCGGTGTCGGACGCCGCGGTGCGATTGATCGCGGACGCTGGCGTCACATGGATTGCCACAGACGAAGGGATCCTTGCGCGCTCGCTTGATCAGAGTCTTTCCCCCGATGCGTTGTATCGGCCGTATGAAGTTGGTGAACCGGCCAAACCGCTCCGCTGTTTGTTTCGCGATCACGGCCTCTCCGACTTGATCGGGTTCTCGTATCAATCGTGGGATGCGGAAGCGGCGGCAGAGGACTTCATCCGGCGCGTCCAGGAGGCGGGGCGTCGCTTTGCGGATGGCGGCACAAACGGCGACGCGACAGTCAGCGTGATTCTCGACGGCGAAAATGCCTGGGAGCACTACCCGGGCGGTGGCCGGCCGTTCCTGCGCGCGCTCTATCACCGGCTGCAGCGATCGCCGGATATCCGCACCGTCACGCTGTCGGAGGCTGCTGCCGGTCCGGGGCGGCGCCTCGAATCGGTGTTTCCGGGGTCCTGGATCAACAGCGACTTATATATTTGGGCCGGGCACCCCGACGACCATCGAGCATGGGCACAGCTTGCGGCGGCCCGTCAGGCCTATGATGCGCACGCCGCGCTGGCGGCCGCGCCTGATCGCGACCGCGCGTTCGAGGAGCTGCTGATCGCCGAAGGCAGCGACTGGTTCTGGTGGTACGGCGACGACCACTCGTCGGATCACGATCGCGAGTTCGACGACCTGTTCCGCCGGCACGTGCGCAGCGTTTATCGCGCGTTACAGCTGGCGGTGCCGGATGCGCTCTACGCGAGCAATATCTCGACCGCAGCGCCTGGCGGCCCACTGCGCCCGCGCGCGTTCATGTCGCCCGTCATCGA
>JBKPDL010000048.1:0-21604 GCA_046727855.1 Acidobacteriota bacterium | reverse complement strand
GCTCATCGATCCATGCAGGCCCTGCGGAAGGAAACGTAACAGATCTTGTGTGCACGATTGGAAGCTGCTTCGATACGCTCTACCTGGTCCTCCTTCCTGGGCTGTTCGGCTGCAGCTCGGTAATGGTCGCCGTCGGTCCAGGCGACGAAGCGGGCAGTTTCGGTGCGCCTGGTGTCGAGAGCGGGCAGTGAATGTGTTTGCGCGCCTTCGTATAACCTCTTGAACCTCCGCGTGCCGAATCCGCGACCAAGCGGTGTCGCAGGGGCTATCGCACAACCTGTTCCGCCGCCCCGAACGAGAACGTCATGCCGGCGCCTCCGAAGCCGACGAGCGCGATCACGTCACGCGCAGGCTTCAGCACGCAGAATGGCTCGGTCGCGTGCTTGACATACGTGCCATGCCAGCGGCTCGCGATGGTGATTCGTTCGAGATCGAAGAAGCCGCGCAGATAATCGAGTACGAGCCTCTCGATTTCTGCACGATCGAATGGCGTCCGGTCGTCATCGTACTCATGCGAATCACCGAGCGTGAGCTCCCCGGCGCCATTCTGCGACACCATCACATGGATGCCGTAGCGCATGTGGTCCGGCAGCTCCGACTCAAAGCGCCGTCGCAGCCTCGGCCGGGTCACGCAGCCGCCAAACGCATCGTAGTACACGAGCGTGAGGCCGGCCGCGAGCATCGGACCAATCCGTGAGGCCAGCGGATCCGTGCGCATCATCTGAAGCTTGCAGGTCCGCAACGCCAGAGCGGCCAGCTCCGACGGAAACAACACCTGCACCTCGTCTCCAGTGCAGACGAAGCAGCGCTCCGCGCGCCACGCGCCGGCCGTTGTCTGGATGCGCCCGCCATCGCAGCCATTGACGAGTACGCCGAACTCGAACCGCACGTGAAGTGTGTCGGCCAGCCATTGCGGTAATCGCGCTGCGACTTCCCGCGGGTCAACGACGACTTCGTGCGGGCTCCACAGCCCACCCCGTAATCCCGACGTCTTCACGCGTGGAGATTGCGCCGATACGTCAGCGGGCGACAGCATTTCGCAGACAAACCCATCGGCCTGAGCTTCGACCGCGAACTCCTCCAGCACACTCGCTTCGTCGTCGTGATACGCAAGGTGGATCGACCCAACCGGCTCGTGCCAGATTTTTGCTGCCTGCAACACTTCGCGCCAGAGCTCGCGGCTCCGCAACGCCAGCGTCCGCCGCGGTCCTTTCGGCTGACCGATCGGCCAGATCATGCCGAAGTTGCGGATCGACGCACCCTGCGCGCGCCGATGACGCTCGAACACGACAACTCGTCGGCCAACACGCGCGAGGTGCCATGCGACCGCCAGGCCGACGATTCCGGCGCCGACAACGATGTCATCCGTGCTGTGGTCCGAAGCGGTCACTTGATGGCGAAGGCTTCGAGCACCGGGCGGCCGATCCAGGCTTCGTGTGAGCGCTCGCCCAGGGCGAACATCACCGTCGGCGCCATGTCCACAGTGCTCACCGGGACTTTGATTTCATGGCCGCGTCGTACCGTGGGACCCTCAACGATCCATGGGATCTCGATCTCGGCCGGCGTGAGACCGCCGTGTTTGGTGCCGACGCCGCTGTGATCGGCAGAAAGGAACACCATCGTGCGCGAGCGGAGGCCGGCATTCTCAAACACCGTGAGCAGGCGGCCCACAGGCACCGCCGCGGACGCAGCGCTTCCCAGCAGATGCAAGGCCGAGGCGAGCGCCACGAGTTTACCGACGATCGCGCTCATACGATCTCGGGGGCAGTGCGCCCTGCGCGAGGCGCTGAAGCGACCGCTCGCAATCGCGGCCCGTAATGCGCGAGTCCCGGCACTTGGCGCCCCGGAGTCTTCGCGCGATCATCCCACCGCCGCAGCAGCACCGCTTCTCGCGCGAACGGCTGCTCCGCGAAGGCAATCAGTTCGTTTCCCGCCAATGGTCCACCCTGGAGAGCCAGGCTCTGACGGGACGCGGGTGAGAGCGACGCGGCGTACTGCGCGTCGGCGCCGCACAGATATCGTTTCGCCTCAACGTGCAGCCGCACGGGCTCGGTGACTTCCAGGCCGAAAAACTGCGCGAGCCAGCGCTGCCCCGCCTGCTCGTGGCGGGCATCGATGCCGTTGTCAGCGACATCCTCGTCCAGACCGTGGACAAGGTGCCCCACGTCGTGCAACAAGGCTGCAACGACGAGCGCGTCGCTCGCGCCGGCCCGCTCGGCGAGCCACGCGCACTGCAGAGCGTGTGCCAGCTGCGTGACCGGTTCGCCGAAGTACATCGCGGCACCGCGACGCTCGAACAGCTCCTCGATGGCGATGACGGTTGCTCCATGCGCGTTGAGCTTACGGCGCCCGCTCGACGTCCGCTTGTCGGCGGCGTAACAGTCGCACGACGTTTACGCCGTCTTTGCGCGCCGGTTGCAGCGGCGTGAGGCCCGACGAGTATAACCAGCGCTTCGATTTGCACGCTCCTTCCCTGCCTGGAGGATTCAATGCAGAACGCCAACGCGCTGAGGCGCGCGGTGGCGATCGCCGGAGTGATCGTCTCTCTCGGCGGCGCCCTTTGGACTCATCACTCGCGACCTGAGCGTGGATCAGGCGGGCCCGCGAACCGTGCAGTTCTCGCTGCGTTACAGTTTCTGAGTCCGCCGTGACGATCGATCGTCTGACACGCGCGCAGATGGTGACCGCGACGACGCTGCTCGTCGGTTACGCGGGGTATTACGTCTGTCGCTCGAATCTCTCGGTTGCCGCGCCGGACATCATGCGCGAATTCGGCGCGCGCGGTGTCGACCGCGCTGGACTCGGCGTCGTTGTCTCGGCGGGCGTGCTGGCCTACGCGATTGGCAAGGTCATCACCGGTATGTGGGGAGATTTCCTCGGCGGCCGTATCACGTTCATCGCCGGCATGATCGCGTCGGCAGCAGCCACGGTCGTCTTCGGCCTCAGCAGTGCGCTCGCGGTTTTCGTCGCCGTCTGGATCGTGAACGGTTCGTGCAGTCGTGCGGCTGGGGCGCGCTCGTCAAAATCGCCTCGCACTGGTTCGAGCCGTCGCGATACGGCACGGTCATGGGCGTGCTCTCTCTCAGCTTTCTGTTTGGCGACGCCGTGGGACGCTTTTTCCTCGGCGCGCTCATACAGGCCGGCATTGGCTGGCGCGGCGTGTTCTTTGCCGCAGCCGCGACGCTCATCGCCATCGCGATTGGATCGTGGATCACGCTGCGCAACAGTCCGGCGGACCTGGGACTGCCCGAGCCTCCGGTCAGCGCCGCCAACGTGTTCGGCGCGGCAGGAGCAACGTCAACACCGGAAAGCCTCGCCGATCTGATCGGACCCTTCGTACGCAGTCCCTCCTTCTGGGCCATCTGCATCGTCTCGTTCGGTCTCACGCTGATTCGCGAGACGTTCAACGCCTGGACGCCAACCTATCTGGTCGACGTGTATGGGCTGACGCAGGCCGACGCGGCGCAGAAGAGCTCGATCTTCCCATTCATCGGCGGGGTCTCGGTGTTGTTTGTCGGGCGCTTGAGCGATCATGTCGGCTCGTCGGTGCGTCTCGTGATCGCGATCCCGCTGCTGGCGCTGGCAGTCGTGGCGTTGAGCCTCATCGGCAGCCGCGCGGCGCTCGACAGCCAGATCACCGGATTGATTCTCTTGAGTGGAGTGGCGTTCCTTCTGATCGGACCGTACTCGCTGCTTGCGGGCGCGATCGCCATGGAACTCGGCGGACGTCGGGGCAGCGCGACGGCCGCCGGACTGATCGACAGCGCCGGCTATCTCGGCGCCGTACTATCGGGATGGGGCATCGGGTCTGTGGCTGAACGAAGCGGATGGACGACGGCTTTTCAGCTCCTCGCCATCGTCGCGGCGGGCGCGGTTCTGGCGACGCTCGCGTACTGGGCCTTGCAGCAACGAGCCGCACGGCTGGCGACGGCTCGAGGACAGGCATGATTCAGCTGGTCGTTTTCGACATGGCGGGGACCACGGTTCATGATGATGACGCGGTGAACGTGTGCTTGCGACAGGCCCTCAATGCCGGCGCTGGTGTAGAGGCAGATCGCGAATCGGTGAACCGTGTCATGGGCGAGCCGAAGCCGGTGGCGATTGCGAAGCTGCTGACGCACGCCTGGTCACGCCCGTTACGTCCTGACGATCGAGAAGTCGTCGAGATCTATCGCGCCTTCGAAGAGCTGATGATCGATCATTACGACCACGACCCGTTGGTGCGTGCCGCCGACGATGCGCTCGAAACGTTCGTGATGCTGAAAAGTTGCGGGATCCGGGTCGCGCTCGACACCGGCTTCAATCGCGCGGTTGCCGACGCCATTCTGTCCCGCCTGGGATGGGCGGGCAACAGCTTGATTGATGCCACCGTGACCAGCGACGAAGTGGCTCGCGGCCGCCCGTATCCGGATCTGATCGAGCGGGCCATGTCGCTGACCGGCGTCGCCAGTGCTGCGGCTGTAGCAAAGGTGGGCGACACGCCCGCCGATTTGCATCAGGGCACGGCCGCAGGCTGCGGGCGCGTGATCGGAATCACGACCGGCTCGCACACGCGCGGAGCGCTCGCGGCGCATCCGCATACCCATCTCGTCGAGCGTCTCATCGAGGTTCCGCCGATCTGTATGGCATGAAAGACGGATGGCCACGTGCCTGCCACGTTGGTGCCTCACGGGCGTTCCTTACCTCGGTTCCCCACGCAAGTTCACGAAGGTTCGGAACGACAGTTCCTGAGACGTAAGTTCACGCCAGTTCTTCACGTGCCTCTGCGCGCGTGACGGAACGTTCGTGATGAACCACGTGAACCGCCGGAATCGCCGGAACGAACTCACGTCAGGAACCGCGGTGAACTCACGTGCGGAACCGCCGTAAGGAACCCACGTGAGGAACCTCCCGTTGACCCGTCGGACCTGCGACAGCCCGATTCGTCTCGGCGATGAAATTTACGACGATTTCAGCGGCTTGGCCGGGATTGCAATACATGGCGAGGTGGTGCCCTGCAATCGTCGCGACGCGGCTCGACGGCCTCAGCCGCACGATTTCAGCCGCATTGCGTCGCGGCACGACTGTGTCCTCGCTCGCCGCGATGTAGAGCAGCGGCTGATGGCACGCGCGCAGCAGCTCGCGGGCGTCCACCGCGAGGGCGGCTCGCATCCGGGCGGCGACCGCCGCCGCGGAGACACGCGCCCACGTCGCGGTTTTCGCGCGGCGCAACGGATCGGTGCGCGGCTTCAGGAGCCAAAGAGGTAAGCGTCTCGCAGCCCGATACGTCCACACGATTGGCGCGACGCAGGCAAAGCGAAGCGCGACCAGCGCTGGCCGCGGCGCCCGGACAAAGCTCGCCGAGAGAATGACGCCGCGCACTTTCTCTGGCTCGGCCGCGGCGAGCATCAACGCGAGCGGGCCCGAGAAGGACCACCCGAGCACGTAGCACTCCGAAACGGCAGCGACCTTCTCGCGCACGACCTCGAGCAGGTCGGCGTAGCCGTGCTGGCGCGAGCCCAGGTAACTGACGACAAGAGGTGTGATCGACGCGGGCAGCGATGCCAGAAGCGGTTGAAAGAAGACGTCGGTGCCGTCGAGGCCGGGCAAGAGTACAAGCGTCGCAGCGCTCGATCGGCCACTCACGACAGGATCGTTGCTGACCATCATGTCCTCACGGTTGCAGACATGTTTTGTAGCGCTAAAGCAAGCCAATGATGTTGCGTTCAGGTAAATTTACGCCCGAGAGGACCATCCATGAGACGCATACACAGCACTCTGACGGCCGCCGTCTATCTCGGCGCCGGCCTGATCACCGTGCACACCGAACAGCGTGCGGGCGCTCCCGCTCCACGCCAGTGGTGGGTCGCGAAAGCAACGCCCGGGCAGTACGGCACGAACAAGCCGCACATCAAACTTGCTGATCTCAAGGCGCGGCACACGGGGCAGCCGTCCTGGATGGAAGTCGTCGTGAACGACGAGAACTTCCACGCCGAGTACCACCAGGGCGCGCCGGGTGTGACGATTCCGACCGTGATGCACCCGGACACCCGCGAGTTCTACGCTGTAATCGAAGGACAGATGCGCTTCACGCTGGAAGGACAGTCCGAACCGATCATCGCGACACGCGGATCGATCGTTAACATCCCGAAAAGGACCGCGTATTCAGCGGAGGTCATCGGCAGCGAGCCGGTGCTCTGGGTGGCTGCGAATCAGCAGAACTTCAAGAATCTCTATCCCGTGAGCGAGCGGAGACCGCCGGAGGCGCCCGGCTTCACCGTGATGAAGGTCGGCCTCAACGTGACGCCCGGCGCCTACACGGGCAACAACAAACCGCATTTCAACCTGTTCGAGGCAGAAAAGGATCCGAAGTTCAACGGGCAGAATGTCGTGCAGGACGATCACATGTGGGCGCAGGCGATCTGGGGATACGAGAAAAACCTGCCGCCTTATGATCCGAGCGACAAAGGGCACTTTCACGTCGGAACGGCCGAGTGGTGGATCATTCTCGAAGGTCGCATCCGCCACAACATCGAGACCGTCGGCGACTTCACGTCCAGCGAAGGCGACATCGTCTATGCGCCGGCCTCGACCTGGCATGCCACGCGGTTCGCCGGCGCAGGCCCGTCGTGCCGGCTGGCGATCAGCACGTATCAATTCACCAGCCTGCTCGAGCAGCCGCAGTAACGGCGCTATTAGCTGATTGCGCGCGGCCGGCCGGCGATAGACAGCGCCGTCATTGCGGCGCGTCCGTCGCGGCCACACGAATGGTCGTGCTCTGCGCGCCCGTCCGACGCTCGGCAAATCGCTGGATGACCACGTACAGCGCAGGGACAACGAACACCCCGAGCAGCGTTGCCGTCGCCATACCGCCAAACACGGCGGTCCCCAACGCGCGCCGCGACGCCGCGCCCGCGCCGCTCGCGATAACGAGTGGAAGAACGCCCAGAAGGAACGCGAACGATGTCATCAGGATCGGCCTGAAGCGCAATTGCGCGGCTTCTTCCGCCGCACTCGCGATCGACGCGCCCTGCTCGCGCCGCAGTTTGGCAAACTCGACGATCAGGATCGCGTTCTTCGCCGAGAGTCCGATGAGCGTGATGATCCCAATCTGCGTGTAAAGGTCGTAGGCATACGAGCGCACGGCAATCGCGATCAGCGCGCCAAGCAGCCCCAGCGGCACGCCGAGCACGACGGCGAATGGCGTACTCCAGCTCTCATACAACGCCGCCAAGAACAGCACGACGAGAATTGCCGCGAAGCCGAAAATGAATGGCTCGGCGCCTTCGCTGCGCTGCTGCTGGAACAGTGTGCCGGTCCATTCGAAACCGAAGTCCGGCGGCAGGACCTCGTGCGCCACCTCTGCGAGAGCTGCAGCTGCCTGTCCAGAACTGTATCCCGGTGCGTTCGTGCCCGTGAGCTGCGCGGCGCGGAAGCGGTTGTAGCGATAGACGACCTCGGGGCCGGAGACCTGCCGCACGTTGACCAGCGTGCTCAAGGGGATCATCTCACCGTCGCGGCTGCGCACGTGGAACTGATTGATGTCGTCGGCTCGAACGCGATACCGCGGCTCGGCCTGCATCAACACACGCCACGTTCGGCCGAAGCGGTTGAAGTCGTTTACATACAACCCACCGAGAAATGTCTGCAGCGCCGTATAGACATCGGTGACCGGCACGCCAAGGACTTGCGCTTTGTCGGTATCCAGATCGACGCGGAATTGCGGGACCGTCGTCCGCAAACCGGTGTTAATCGACGCGATCTCCGGACGTCGCCTTGCCGCTTGCACGAAGGCTTGTGTCACGTCCGACAAACGCGAGAAATCCCCTTCGGAGCGATCCTGCAGCATCAGTTCAAATCCTCCAGTCGCACCCAATCCGAGGATCGGCGGCAAACCGAAGCCAAAAACAATGCCGCTCTGGAGCTTGGCGAACTGCGGCTGAACCGCGCGTAGGATGGCTTGCTGATCCAGGTGCAGCGCATCCCGTTCCTCCCACGGCTTGAGCAGCGCGATCACCGTCGACACGTTGGAGTTGATCGTCGACGTCAGACGATCCAGACCACCGAGTGTGGTGACGGCCTCGACGCCGGGATGCGACCGCAGAATGTCCTCCACCTGACCGACCACACGAGTGGTGCGCTCGATCGACGCCCCATCAGGCAGGCGGACGGCGACGAAGAAGACGCCTTGATCTTCGTCAGGAAGAAATCCACCCGGCGCGCGTTGAAAAAGTGCACCGGCCAGCAGGTAGCAGGCGGCCAGCGCGATCAACGCGAACGCACCTCTGCGGACGAGCGTCTTCACGCCAAAGACGTAGCCGTTCGTGGTCCACGCGAATGCGCGATTGAAGATACCAAACGCTGGCGCGAGCAACCCGCGCGCGTGTTGTTTCGGTTTGAGGATGAGGGCGCTCAGCGCCGGGCTCAGCGTCAGCGCGTTGAACGCCGACAGCAGCACCGACACCGCGATCGTCAGCGCGAACTGGCGATAGATTTGACCCGCGATGCCGCCAAGGAACGCCACCGGAATGAACACCGCGGCCAGGATGAACGCGATCGCGACCACCGGGCCCGACACTTCTTCCATCGCCTGAACCGTCGCGTCGCGTGGGCTCATGCCGAGATCGATCTTGTGCTGCACTGCCTCGACGACCACAATGGCATCGTCAACGACGATGCCGATGGCGAGCACGAGGCCGAACATGCTCGTCATGTTGATCGAGAATCCGAGGAGCGGAAACAGCGCAAACGTGCCGACGATTGACACTGGAACAGCGAGGAGCGGGATCAACGTCGCGCGCCAGTTCTGGAGGAAGACGAACACGACGAGGACCACGAGCGCGATCGCAGCCAACAACGTCACGACCACGTCCGCGATCGAGGTCTTCACGAAACGCGTCGCGTCGAACCCGATCCGGTAATCGACGCCAGTCGGAAATTGCTGCCTGGCGCCATCGAGAAACGCGCGGACGTGTTCGGCCGTCTGCACGGCATTGGCACCCGGAGTGAGATAGACCAGGACTACGCTGGCGGGCTTTTTGTTGAATTGCGAGAACGTCTTATAGTCCTGGGCGCCCAGCTCCACGCGCGCGACATCGCGGACACGCAGAAGCGATCCGTCCGGTTGCGCGCGGAGAACGACGTCTCCGAACTGCTGCGGCTCGGTGAGACGGCCGAGCGTGTTCACCGGATATTGAAGATCGGTGCCGGATGCGACCGGTGGTTGGCCGATCGTGCCCGAGGGGTTTTGGCGATTCTGGGCCTGGATAGCCGCAGTGACGTCTGTGGCCGTGATACCGAGTGTGGCCATCCGCGAGGGATCGATCCACACGCGCATTCCGTAATCCTGACGAGACGCAAGGCGCGCCTCGCCGACACCCGGCAGGCTGGCGATCCGATCCAGCAGGTTAATGGTGACGAAGTTGTTCAGGAATACGGCATCGTAACGGTCATCGTTCGAGGTAAACGCCATGCCGAGCAGAATGGCGGTCGATACCTTCTTGACCGTCACACCCTCACGCTGCACCTCCGGAGGAAGCGACGGGAGCGCGAGGTTCACGCGGTTTTGCGTCTGCACCACTGCCGTGTCGACGTTCGTCCCCAGGTCGTAGGTGACATCGATGGTGAGGACGCCGTCGTTGGAACTGCGCGAGAAGAAATAGAGCATCCCGTCCATCCCGACCAGCTGCTGCTCGATCGGCTGCGCCACGGTTCGCTCGAGATCCTGTGCATTGCCGCCGCGAAAGTTCGCCGTGATCTGCACGACGGGCGGCACGACTTCGGGATACGTCGCAATCGGAAGAATCGGAATCGCCACCGCGCCGAGAATGATCGTGACGATGGCGATCACCATCGCGAAGACCGGCCGATCGATGAAGAACTTGGCCACGCATCACCGTCCGTTCGCCGAACTCGCAGCGGTGTCCGGGAGTGGCGTCACCTTTGTTCCGGGCCGTGCCTTCTGAAGACCCTCGACGATGACGGCTTCTCCTGGCTTGAGACCCTGCTCGATGATCCAGCGCTGATCGACGCGATCGCCGGTCACGACGCTGCGCACCTGAACGGTGTTGTCGGGCGCGAGCGTGAGGACCGATTGCTGCCCTTGCAACTCCTGAACGGCTTTTTGCGGTACGAGGAGGGCCTGTATTCGTTCTGCCGTCTGCACCCGCACGCGGGCAAACTGACCCGGCAGCACGGAGTGATCGGGATTGCGAAACATCGCTTGAACTTCCATCGTGCCGGTCTTCGTGTTGACGCTGTTCAGCGTGTTTTCAATGCGGCCCGGCTGTCGATGGACCGTTCCGTCGTTGAGCACCAATTCAATCGGAAGCGACCTGCTCTGAGCGTGTTCGAAGATCGGTAGCTCCGCTTCGCTTACTTGGAAACGCACCCATACCGGATCCAGCGGCACGATGGTCGTCAGCGGCTGCGGCGACGACTTCGTGACGAGCCCGCCGACCTGCACCAGGCTGTCGCCGACACGTCCGCTGATCGGCGCGCGAATCGTCGCGTATTCGAGGTTGAGCTCGGCAATGCGCACCATCGCGCGATTCGCCTCGAGTGTCGCTTGACGCGCTTCGACCGCGGCTTCGGCCGCATGCAGTGCTGCGATCGCGTTGTCCAGATCCTGCTTCGCCGCGGCCTCTTTTTGCACCAGCGGCTCGAGGCGTGCCACATCCTGCCGGGCTTTCAACAGATTGGCCTCGGCCTGCGCGATGTCGGCTGTGGCCTGCGAGAGCGCTCCGCGCGCCCGCTTGACCTCGGCGTCGTACGGCCGAAGGTCGAGCACATAGAGCACCTGTCCAGCCGGCACATCCGAGCCAATATCGAAGGTGCGGCGCTCGATGTAGCCATCGACGCGCCCGCGAACCTCAACCATGTCACGCGCGTACGTCCGGGCTGGGTACTCACGATATGTGGCAACGTTCTCACCTTTGACCTGAATCACACTGACCTCGGGCGGCGGTGGCGCAGCAGCCGACGGTGCCGCGGCCTTGCCGCGTCCCGCCAACAGCCCGCCCGCGACGGTCACCAGAAGGAGCATCAATCCGATCCAAAACGTGCGTTGAGATGCAGCGAAGCTGGTCACTTTTTGTGCTTCCCGACGGTTTTTATTGATGATGACCGTCATTTATAATGATGCTATTCATGACGCACGACATCTAAGATGTCAAGCGGGCGTTCGCAGTTACCCAAGCGGGTCCGTTGGACCTAGTTCATCGCGGACGCTTCAATTGGGCGGCAAACGGAAAGGACGAGATGCTGTGAGAGTGACGCGCGAGCAGGCGGCGGCCAACCGCGAGAAGGTTCTCGAGGTCGCCGGTACGCTCTTTCGCCAATACGGCTTCGACGGGGTTGGCGTCGCCGACATCATGAAGAACGCGGGGCTGACGCACGGGGGCTTCTATGGCCATTTCGCCTCGAAAGACGAGTTGGCGGCAGAAACCACTGCCCGTGTCCTTGGGAATCCTGGATGGACGGAAAGGGTTGCGGGGACCGCCAATCCATCGCTCGCGGCTGTGGTCCGCGGTTACTTGTCGCGACGTCATCGAGACGATCCGAAACACGGCTGCCTCGTCGCCGCCCTTGGCTCGGAGATCGCGCGTCAGCCACGCGCCGTTCGTCGCGCGTTCACCGAAGGGCTACGTTCGAGAGTTGATGTGCTGGTGAAGCTGCTGCCGGGCCGAGCGGCGGCCCGGCGTGAAAAGGCGCTGGCAACGGTGGCCGGTCTTGTCGGCGCGCTGGTTCTTTCGCGTGCAGTGGACGATCCCAAACTCTCGGACGAAATTCTGGAGGCCGCAGCGAGGACGTTGGAACGGCCCTGACGCGCCGGCGAAATTGATAGCGGCCAGGCGAACACGGCCAATTGCAAGGCCTTAAAGCTCAGAAACAGCACGCGCAACGCGTGTGTCGGCTCGTCGGCGAGTACACCCGCCGGTCCGGCACACAGCGCCCGAAACACTTCGGGTGCGCGCCAGGCCCACACGTAACAAATGCGCTCGATGCTGAGCAGCATCGCCGCAATCAGAACAAACTGCAGTTCCACGTCTTAGGCGCGGCGGGCGAGAGCCGGCACATAGGACATGATATCCGTCATCGGATCGGTGACAAGCTTCACGAACCAGATCATCGAAATTCTCAGGTTGTGCTTCCACGTGAGGTACGCCACACGCAGGCCGACCACGAACACCGTCCAGTTGAACCAGTGCAGCGCGATCGTGTCGAGGCTGGTCGATGTCCATCCACGCGTCATCAGGACGTCGATAACGGGGACGAGCATATAACCGATGACGATCAAGGTCTTGTCGCGCGTGGTATAGCCGAGGAGAAGCTTCTCTTCTTCGTGGCAAGCCGGTTCGAGCACCGCGTGTCCAAACTGCCGGACAGCATGCTGTGACCGAACTCCTTGGCTTCGCGGCCGGGACGCTCACCACCGTGGCGTTTCTGCCGCAGATGATTCAGTCACTGCGGACCGGATCGGTGCGCGATCTCTCGCTCGGGATGCTCTTGATCTTCAACGCCGGAATGGTGCTCTGGGTCGCCTACGGGCTTGCGATCACGGCCCTTCCGGTCGTCATCGCGGATTCGATCACGCTGATGCTGAGCGGTGAGTTGTTGGCGCTGAAGGTGCGCAATCAGAATCGATAGGTCCTTGCGGAAAAGGGGTCTGACCCCTTTTCGACATGAATCCAGCGCGAAAAGGGGTCAGACCCCTTTTCCGCTCAGTCAGCCGATACACGTGATAGGTCGGCGTTCGTGTCACCACGGCAGCGATTTCGCTGAGCAGTTTCTGCAGGTCCGGTTGCGCCTCGAGCGAGGCCAGGTCCGTCACGATGAAGTGTGTCGCTCCATAGTCCGCGAAGTCGCGCGCGTAGCGTTGATGGGCATCGATCACCGGCAAGCCGCCGAGGTGCGCCGCCGTGAGATCGTCAGTCGTGGGCCATGCGTCGCCGGAGATCTGCCCGTGATACATCAGCACATACCCGTATTGCTGATCGAGGAACAGCACGCGTGTGCTGTGCTCCGCGAGCTCGCCGATCTCTTCGTATTGCTTCACCCGCTCTGCGTCACTTGCCGGGATCGCCGGTAGGGCCCGCATCGTTCCGCTCACGGCAATGCAGGCGCCCGCGACAACGGCGACGCTCATGCTCTGGCGCCGCAGTCTTGACCCGATGGCCACTTTGTAAAACGTCGCCAGCGCCAGGGCGGCGAGGGCAAGGAAGGGCAGATGGTAGTAGTCGTGGGTCGACATGTGGTAGCTGAAGACGACAGCGAATGCGGCGTACCCGCCCCACAGGCTGACGAGCAGCGTACGCGCGAGACCGCGTGGCGCCATCACCGTCCCGATGACCATCACTGAAAACAACAACGGACCAAAGACGTGCTCGATTTGCGTCCACATCCCGCGCCAGAAAAACGGAGTGCCAAGGAGAGAAGGAACAAAGCGCAGCTGTATTTGATCGCGCGTAAGGGTTCCGAAGATTGCGCTGTGGCCGTAATATGCCGCACCAGAAGTGAGACCGAGCACCGTGGCGAGCGCCAGGATTCTCGCGCGCGCGGCGATGGGCAGGCCGCCTCTGGCGACGGCAAACGCGACCGCCGCTGGAACCGTGAGAAACATGCTCATCGGTTTGACCACCGTGGCGAGACCTGCCGCGAGCGCGGCAACGACGAGGCCGCCCGACGTGGGGTGTGCAGAAATCCGCGCAAGCGCCCACATCGCCCATAACGCACAACACGTCATCAACGCGTCAGGCTGAAACGCGCGGCTCGCGACAATGCCGTACGGGACGAAGAGATAAGTCGCGACTGCGACAATTGCCGCAGCCGAAGAGGCCATCGAGGTCATGACTGCGAAGAGCGGAACTGCCCCCAGCACCCAAAACGCCGAGGCGAGCGCGCGTGGCACGTCCAGGCGCTCGGCACCGACCGTCCGATATGCCGCGCACGCAAGCCATTCCATCACCGGCGGCTCCGCGGCAGGTTGAATATCGCGGTTGGCCCGAGCGACGGCACGCGCCCATTCGGGCACGTCCGCGTGCTCGTAATAGCACGCGCGCGCAATCAGAGCCGATCGGTACTGCCGCGTCGGGTGGAAGTTCAAAGGCGGCTGATCGAGATGCTGCAGTCGCACGCTCATCGCGGCGACGACGAGCGCGGCGAGGGTTATTGGCGCGGTCGAAACTCGTGTCATGATTGGAGATTTACGGTGATTGAATATCACATGGATAGTGTGTCTGTTCTCAACAGTCCGCGGGTTGCCACCCGACCGCGTCGCCGCAGGTCGGCGTTGAGCGCCGTCCGGCCGGGTGTGACGGTGCTTGTGCCCGCCTACAACGAAGCCGTCTCAATTGGTGACACGATCGAGAGTCTGCTCAGGCAATCGCTGCCGCCGGTGGAGATCATCGTCATCGACGACTGCTCGACTGACGACACCGCCGACGTCGCCCGCTCCTATGGCGTCACGGTTCTGCGGCCGCCGACCAACACCGGATCGAAGGCGGGCGCGCAAAACTACGGCCTCGACCACATCGCAACGGAATTTACGCTGGCGCTGGACGCCGACACGATCGTCGCGGCCGACGCGATCGAAAAACTGTTTGCGGTGATGAACGAGTCCGATCTCGCTGCCGCCTGCGGATTCGTCGTCCCGCGCCATGTGCGCACCGTTTGGGAACGCGGCCGCTACGTCGAATACCTCCTGGCCTTCAGTTTTTACAAGCCGATCCAGGACTACTTCTCCAAGCCGCTGATTTCGTCGGGGTGCTTTTCAATCTACCGCACCGACGTGTTGCGTCAGCACGGCGGCTGGCAGACGCGAACCATGGCCGAAGACATGGACCTGACCTGGACGATGTATCAGGCGGGCCAACGCGTGCGCTATGTGCCGGAAGCGGTGTGCTACCCGATCGAGCCCCACAACTACCATTTCATGAGCAAGCAGTTGCGGCGCTGGTCTCACGGGTTTATGCAGAACGTCCGGCTGCATTGGCGGTCGCTGCTCCACATCCCCTATTTGCGGTCTGTCATTGGCGTGGCGCTCTGGGAATCGACGGTCGCGTCGGCCATTTATCTCGGCGTGCTGCCGGTAACGGCGTTGATGCAGCGCAACATGTGGATCCTGCTCGTCTACATTCTCGACGCGCCGGCACTCATGGCGCCGGTGTTGACGCAAGCGGCGTCACGCCAGGAGTTCTGGCGAGCGCTAGCGAGCATCCCCGCGTTTTTCGTGCTGCGCGTGATTAACTGCGTCTTCGTGCTCGAAGCGATTTGGTCGGAGTTTGTGCTGCGAGAGCCGCTGCGTGTTTACGAGAAGGGTCACTAGGATGTTTGCTGGTTTGCCAGGGATCGGAGTGGGTACGCTCTTCTATGTACTTACTGCATTATGGATGCCGTTTCGAGAGTTGGCTGCGGTCGTGCGCGGAAAGAGCAGCCTCGCGCGGTGGCGCCTGATCGTGACGCAATTCTGCTTTGCGCTTGCCATCGTTGCCAGCATCGCGGTCGCAGACCGCGTGCTGTCGCTGCTGCTCGACGGCGAGAAAGTGACGTCAGTCACCCCGGCGCGACTGATCAACCAAAGCTTCACGCACCGGGCACCCGAGTCGCTGCTCGCCGCACCCATCGCCGCGTCGTTGCTGTTACTGGGCGGCGTCATGGTCGTCACCGAGCTGCTTCGTATATGGGTGCGCTTCGCATCGCGCCGATGCAAGATTCCAGAGCCATGACTTCGTTCACGCCCGTCGTCGAGGAGGTTGCCTAACTCGGCCTCGTTTCGGCTTGGAACTCTTCGACCAGAACCATGCTGACGTTTGCGTCGATGCCTGCCGGATTCGTTTGGCCTCCTGGCATCCATCACGGCGCCGCGATTGTCAACGCAAGTGAATTGAGGGGTTAGATCCTCTGCGCCTTGGCCGCAGCGCGCGCACCTCGTTGGGTGTCCCCTCGTACGAAATAAGAACATCCGCCACTGGCCGGTCGTGCGCAGGCGTCGGAACGTGCGTTTGCCACCAGTGCTCGGCCCGCTCACGGGTCCACTGTTCGGGCACGTGGCATGCGGAGAGACGCCGCGCCAGCTGGTATGCGCTGGCGGGCCGGCGCGCAGGATCCTTCTCCAAACAGTCCATGATCAGTTGCTCGAGATCGCGCGGAATCGGCCGCTCGGTGCGCGTCTGCGGGCGCGGTGCCGGCGTGCTGGCGTGGTCGAACAACATCTGCATCAACGTATTGGCTTCAAACACGCGGTGGCCGGTGACGAGCCAATAGGCGACGCACCCGACGGCGTAAATGTCCACGCGATGATCGTAGCTGGCCTCACCGCGTGCGATCTCCGGTGCTGCGTACGCTGGCGTGCACGCCACCACAGCGGCTTCGGTGGTGAGGTTGCCACCGTCTCCAGCCCGCACGGAACGCAACTGTACCAAGCCGAAATCGAGCACCTTGACGAAGTCGAGCTCGGTGCCCGTCCCGCTGATGAAGATATTCGCGGGCTTGATGTCGCGGTGGGTCAGGCCATTCTGGTGCGCTTCCTCGAGCGAATGACACACCTGCTTCAAGATGTGTATCGCCCGCTCGCCTGGGATAGCGCCGAAGCGAGACACCAAGCTCTCGAGGTCGATTCCCAGTAACAGCTCCATCACGTAAAACAACGTACCGTCTTCAGCCTCGCCGAAGTCGTAGAGCTGCACCGTGTGAGGCGACCGAAGCGCGGCGGTGGCCAGTGCTTCGCGTTCGAAGCGACGCAGCACCAGCGCTGGATCCGTGCGCGAGGATGCAAGCAACTCAGGTCGAATCAGCTTCACGGCGGCAGAGCGGACGAGAAGCCGATGCCGTGCCCGCCACACCTCGCCCATACCGCCCGCGCCCAGCTTTTCTTCGAGCGCATACTGCCCAAGCTCGTTTGCTTCGCGCACGCTGCGGCGCAGGTCGTACAGAGTTCGGGACGTAATCGTCGCCATCCAGATCACCGCGATGACGAGGAGCGTCTGAAAAACCGCGGTCATTGTCACGGCGGATGGACCGGGCATCGCCGTGCGCGCGTTTTCGAACGCGCCGAGCGAGAGCCACATAACGACCATCACAGGCGCGACGGCCAGCGTCGTCAGGCGCAGCGTGCGTCCCGCCTTCGAGGGCACCATGATCGATCGCGCCAGCACGGTCATGGCCACCGACACCACCGCTCCGTAAATCGACTCGACGAGCGGCGGCTCGATGAAGAATGCCCACGCGGTGCAGGTCCCGATGAGCGACACCGCGTCGAGCCGCTCCAATGTGACCAGGGAGAATCGCCGCCACCGGCAAGACAGCCACACCGCCGTGAGAAGGAGGAGCCCGGTGGCGTGCGCGATGAGCGGCGGCGCCGTGTTGGTCGCCACCGTTTGAATCGGTATTCTCGCCCCGTCGGTCAGCTGCAACGCCAGCCCGCCGACCATGCCGACGATCAGGAACGCCAGGCTGATGAGGGCGATGATCTTGGCAAACAGCGCGATGCGCTGCTGCACAAACTCGAGGCCGTTCGAGGTATCAAGCCCCGACTCGCTGGACCGTTTCCGCTCCGGCGTGACCATGTCAGACGCCGTCATTCGGTCACTATACTTCGCAGCGAACCGCGGGCTCTTGAGTGCAGACCGCGCGCGCCATCACGATTCATCGCTCCTTCTCGGCGGCGAGCAGTGCTTGTTGGGCCACACGGTCGTGACCGACATCGAGCGGAATGACTCAAGCAGCTGCTGGCAACGGCAATAATCGGCGGCTCGGGGGCCTGGTCACATAACCAACGGTCAGAAGTGCCAAGAGTGCCAGCGGCATCGCCCAGATTTGCACGCCCTCCCCAGCCGAGTAGGCGGAGATGAACGCCATGACCCACGCGAAAGCCACTCCCGCGTAAGCCCATTCCTTCAGCAAGGCAAAACCGGGCAACAGCAGAACGATCGCGGCAATCGGCTTGACGATTCCAAGAACTATCCGGAGGTGCTGCGGGTAACCGGCTTTCGCGAATCCGGAGACCACCTGCTCGTTGCCGGTGAGATAGCTCAGCGAGAACAGCAGCATCACTGCAACGATCGCGGTACTGGTCCAGTAGGTTATGTTGCGGGCCATGGATCCTCCAAGGGCGGGATACTCAGTGCGTTCACTTGCGCTCACGTGCTGGCCTCCTCGATCTGCCGCCGTCGATCGACCTTGCGTCAGTCGGCTGCTTCAGAGCAAACGAACCGTACTCGAGACGCGCGGCGGCCTGCAACGACCCGCAGGACTCACGTCCGAGGAAGCAAGAGTTCAACAAGCACATCGTGGATGAGAATTTCATTGTCGGGCCTGCGTCGCGTGGACCCTCCTGAGGTGGAGCGGACTATATATCTATATGCCGTCATTCCCTGGACACGAACTGATAGGGACGCGCGTCGGCCACCTGCCTACGCACGACATGGTGGACCTCTGGGTAGCGGTGACGTCCGGCATCGTCAAGTACGGGTTCGCCATCGAATACCAGGACCTCGAACCGCCGCGCACCGGGATTTTCGATGGCCATCGCATTGTGCTCGATCCCGATGTCGGCTTCGAGATGCAATGTTTTCTCTTGCTGCATCTGTTTGGTCACTCGGTGCAGTGGGTGGCGCCGTCGATCGAGCACAAGCTGCACGATTTGCAGCATACGACGGACCGCGCGCGCTTCATGCAAGTGCTGCACGACTACGAATTCGAAGCAGCGTCATTCGGCTTGCAACTGCTCCACGAGCGCGGCGTGCGACAGCACGATCAATGGTATAGCGATTTCGTACACACCGACTGGAAGTACGTCGAGCGTTATTACGAGACCGATCAACTGCCAGCGTGGCAGGCATGTGTGGTAAGTGATTGTCCGTTGATTCGTCCACAACCTATTCCGCCGTTGAAGCATCGTCAGGTTGCGGTACGCTTCGCGTTCTAGCACCAACCAACCGGTTCTTTGAGATCGCGAGCGCGACCGGCACTCTGATCGACTGTGACAGCGCGACCTGCGGTTCGAGACGCTAAAGCATCGGCAGTCTATTCGGATCGCAGCGTAGTGACCGGATCGGCCTGCAACGCTTGACGTGTCGGTAGCCACGTGGCGAGCGAGGCGACCGCGATCATCACCAGCGGCGCGATAACGTACGCCACCGGATCGAAAGAGCTCACGCCAAACAGCACCGATTGGAATCCGCGGCCAACACCCGCGGCAATCGCAATTCCGATCGCTATTCCGGCCGCGACAGGACGCAGTGTCTGACCCAGGATCAGCCACCGCACGTCCCGGACGCTGGCACCGAGCGCCATGCGGATGCCGACCTCACGACGCCGGCGGGTCACGACGTATGCGACGACACCGTAGATACCTATTGCGGCGAGGCCGAGTGCGAGCAGGCTCAAGATACCGGCGACGCTCGCCGTGATTTGCGAAGCCGTTTGCAGGATTGCGAGGTTGTCCGAGAGCGGCTGCACGTGCACGACCAGATTTCGATCCATTCGAGCGGTCTCAGCGCGGACCGCCGCCGCAAATCCGTCGACGTCCATGCGCGTCCGTGTCAGGACGGAGATGGCTCGCTGTGAATCCCGCGTCGCGGGCAGATACACATAGCTCGACATCGCGTCCTGAGCCTGTGAGGCCTGCGCGTCTCGCACAATCCCGACGATGCGGCGATGCCCATTGTCCATGGTGATGGCGCGACCGATCGCGTCCTGCCCGGGCCAGTAGTGACGCGCCGTGGATTCGGTCACGAGTGCGGCATCCGTTTCGGTGTTCGTGAACACGCGGCCGCGGACGATCGGCATGCCGAGCACCGAAAAGAACCCAGGAATTGACGTGAGCAGCCACGGAATCAGCGCCTGGAATGACCACGAGAACAGAAGCGAACCGCAAACCGCACCTGCGAGCGCAATGACGGCGGTTTCTGTTAGCAATTGCCGGACGAGGCGGCCGCGTGTTGCGCCCGTAGACAGGCGGATCGCGATCTCTCGGGTTCGAGCCGCCGCGCGCGCGAGCAGCATATTGGCGACGTTGGCGGCGGCGATCAGCAGCACGAGCCCGAACGCCGCCATGACAATGCCCGCTCCCCTAAGAATGTTGCGTCGCGCGACTGGGAGAGAGAGGGCGGCGGCCGGTTCCACGATCAGCGACGTTGTGCGACCCGATTGCTGTCGATCGATGCGATTGGCGACCATTGCGAGAGCCGCCAGAACTTGCGCGATTTCCACATCATTGCGGCGCCGCCCGATCAGCGTCAGCCAGCTCACATGCGCGTTCTCATGAAGATTCTGTTCCGGCCACAACACACCTGCCCTCGACGTGGGCGCAAAGAACGCCGCTTTCGCCATGTCGACGCCGTCGAACCCGACGGACGCGACTCCAACAACCATGACCTCGCGTCCGTTCAGGACGATCGGTTTCTGGAGGATTTGCGGGTCGCCGCCGAAGGCGCTTTTCCACAGCGCATGACTCAGAACGACGAGGGGTGGCGCGGCCGACGTCCCGCAGTTAGCCGGCGTGAAGCCCGTGCCGATCGTCAGTGACAATCTGAGCACGTCAAAGTAGTTGCAGGTCACGAGAATGCCGTCGATTTCGTGAGGGGATTCGCGACCCAGCGTCACGGTCCACCGTCGCGAATACGCCATCAGACCCGACAGCGTGTGCGCCTCGTCGCGATATGCGCGGTATTCGGGAATCGAAAACAGGCTGCGCGCACCGTGCACCGTCCTGCGCGGCCCGCCACGAAAGTCCTGATAGATGCTCACGAGCGCGTCGGGGTCGGGTACTGGCAGTGGCCGCCAGGCGACGCTGTTGAGGATGGAAAAGATTCCCGTATTAATACCGATACCGAGCGCGATCGGCACGATGGCGGCGGAGCCGCCGCACTCGCCGCTCTCCTCGCCGGTCAATACAGTCCGTCAAGTAATGAACACGTCGTGGTCGTGCTATGCGGCGGAAATGCTCAGCGCTGATCCGCCGCGCGCAGGTAGCGGAACGTTTTGCAGGATGTTACGGACCGGGTTCACCCAGCGCGCAGCCTCGCTGCGAAGCTCCGCATGCAACGTCGCCCAGTCCTGCTCCGACACCACGGTCTTTTGCAACTGGCCTTCCAATCGGCGTCTTTGAATGGATTCTCTCCGGCACTCCAGCGATTCATCAGCGACAGGCCATAGCGGAGATGATCGACATGTGCGGCCACCGAGGATCCTGTTGGCGTGAGAAGACGATGCCGCTGCCGCGGACAATTTGTCGAGGGACCGTCAGCAATCCCTGATCGCCTGCGTTCAGCATATAGGCTCCGGAACTCGGCGCACCTTCCACCAGCTCTCTGAACAGAGTGGCGAGTGTCTTTGCTAGATCACCTGTATGCATCGGCTTCGTGCCCCTATTTACTCGAATCGGCGTCCGATTGCCGATCGTATGGCAGCGAAGCTTCGCCTCAAACCGCCGCGAAAACCAAACAGTTGGCTTCGCTGCCATATGTCTTTTTTGCCCCGCTCCGCGGGGCCTAGACATCTTCCAAGTAACTTCAGCGGTGGAATCAGATCGACGCTACACCGACGCGGCGGGGGATTCCGGCGTTTTGACAAGGTGATACCCGAGTTCCCGTGCGCGCCGCGTCAGGTTGGCCAGGACGCGGCC
>JBKPDL010000047.1:0-55859 GCA_046727855.1 Acidobacteriota bacterium | reverse complement strand
AGCTTCTCGCTCGCACGCCAATCGTCCTGTACGAATGCCCCGTAGTAGTTCACATATTCTTTGTAAGGGCTCGGAAGTATCAGAGTTCCGGAAAACGGATAACCCAGTAAGAGATCGGCGATCGCATTCTGGCTGAGCGTGGCCGGATTATTCGCATTACTACCGGTGAAGCGGCCGTTGAACGTATAGCTGCCAGCCGAATTCCCGTAGGAGAAAGACTCGACACCGAGAATCCGGAAGTCCGCGCCAATCTTGAAGCTGTGGGAGCCAGCAAGTTTGGTCAGCGATCCATTGAGGCCCCACGAATAGTAGTTGGTATCGGACAGTCCGCTGTTGCCGGTACTGGGATAACCCGTCAACGTGAGATCTGGAAACTTCTGAACGAGAATCGCGTTGGCAAAGGATGGATCGATCCCTTCTATGGTACGCATGTCAAACGGGTAGGGCAGGACGTTGTCGTCGCTGAACGTATTCATGCCGAAGCGGAAGGTCGCAACCGTCGTCGGATTCACAATGTACGTATTGTTGAGCACGAACACGTTCACGTCGCGATCGAGATGGAACGCGTCCGCCGCGTAGGGCGCATCCGGAAAGTAGTTGACGTCGGGCTCGAACGTGCTTTGGCGGAGAAAAACGCCGCTGAGCGTAATCGCTTCGTTGAAATGGTGATCGAGCTTCAGCGAGAACTGGTGTGCCTTGTTTTCAAGAATATCCCTGCCGAAGTAGTTGAAGCTTCCGTCATCCACGTCGGGATGTTCGCTTGGAAGCGGCAGCGCGCTAGCGAGTGCCCGCCCAACCGGGTTGATCCGATTGGCCGGAATAATATTGCCCTGGAAGGGCTGACGATTCCCATTGGCGTTGGTTGTAAGGGGATCGTAGACGATGATCGGGCGACCGTTCGCGTCAGTAAGACGCGAGAAGTCGCCATTGCGCATCGCCGCCGTGGGGACGTGCATGTCGCTGTTCTGGTACTGATTGTCGCGATAGCCTTCGGCGGCGAACCAGAAGAACATCTTGCTGCGAAGAACGGGCCCGCCAATGCTGCCGCCGGCGTTCTTCCACGAGGGTCGTTGGATCGAATCCTTCAGGTCGGGATTACTTGGAAATCGGATCTGATCGAAAAAACTGTAGCCGGACAACTTGCTCGGGCGTGCGAGATAGAAGCCGGATCCATGGAATTGATTCGATCCGGATCTTGCCGTCGTATTGAGCACTCCACCTCCGGTGCGCCCCATCTCCGCGTCATACGTATGAACCTGCACGCGGATGTCCTCAACCATCTCGGCGCTAGGGTTTGTCGAAGAACGATTCTGCAGATCGGTGATTGGAAAGCCGTCCAACAAGTAATTGTTCGCCCTGACTCCACCGCCACCCATCGACAGCGTTGACGCGCCAGACTGATCCTGCATGCGGTTCCAGTGCGTATCGCCGCTGCTTTGCACCGTCGGCACGGTGACCGCCATCAGGAATACGTTGCGGCCGGCACTAGGCAGCGTCTCGAGTGTCTTCGCGTCCAGGACGTCGGCGTGAGAGGCATTCGACGTCTCGATCAGCGGCGCGTCTGCCGTCACCGTGATCGTCTCCGCCAGCGTTCCCACTTCGAGGACGATGTCGAGCGTGACGAACGTCTGCGTGGCAATGCGAATGCCGCGGCGTTCGAAGGTCTTGAAGCCCTGGACCGCCGCCTTCACCATGTAAGTTCCGGGGTCAACGGCTGGAAACGAATACTCACCGGAAGCATTGCTCACAGTGTCGCGCGAGACATTGGTGGCCTCGTTGATCAGCGTCACCGTCGCGCCTGGGATGACGCCCTGAGCGTCCTTTATCGCGCCTCGCAATCCACCCTGAAACGTCTGCGCGCTCGCGCTGGTCGTCGTCACCGCCAGCATAGCTGCGAACACCAGACCCATCACTACGTGCAAGAAAGTTCGCATAGACACCCTCTCCACTCTTTGCCTGGGAAGCCTGCCAAGGACTTGAAATGTAGGCGCAACTTACTACGACTCGGCCAGCTCGGCGACGAAAATTCAGCCGTGACGCGTTGTCTCCAGATGTCTTCGATGAGCCCTCTGTCGCGAGGCGGTTCCTTGCCCTACAATGCGTGGATCGAGGAGTACCAATGCAGATCAAATCCATGGCGATGACCATCGCTTTGCTCGTCGCCATCGCGTCGGCCGCAGCGCAGCAACCCCCCGCGCAGCCCCAACCCCCCGCGCAGCCCCAGCCCCCCGCGCAGCCCCAGCCGCAACAACAACCGCCAGAAGGTCAGGGTCGCGGTGGTCGTGGCGGCGAGCAGCCCGCGGGCGCACCGGGTCAAGGTCGCGGCGAGGCGCAGGGTCGCGGTGAGGGCCGAGGCGCGGCACCGGCACCACGCGCGCTCGTGCCGGTCGCCGCCAGCACGCTCGCGAACACGCCGGAAAAATACATCGGCGAATACGTGACCATGACCGGCACGATTGAACAGAGCCTCGGCAAGCTCGCATTCTCTGTCGATCAGGACCGCACGAAGAGCACAGGCAAGGAGATCCTCGTCATCCCCGTACGCCTCCACGATCCGGTCGAACCGAATACATATGTCACCGTCATCGGCGACGTCATCCAATTCGACCCGGCCGAAGTGACCAAGCGCGGCAAAACGCTGCCGCCGGAGCTCACAGCAGACGTGGTGGCGAAGTATCAGGGCAAACCGGCGATTCTCGCCAACGCCGTGATCAACGCCAACATGATCGATCTCGCCAAATTCATTCCCCCGCCGATGACGCCCGAAGAGGCCGCCTACGACAAGATCATGAAAGCCGTCGGTCCGGCCAACGCCGCGCTGCGAAAAGGCATGGAAGGATCAAACGCCGACATCGTCAAGACCAACACCGAGGTGCTGAAGAAGTCGTTCGTTGACGTCGAAGCGTTCTGGAAAACACGCGGTAAAGCCGATGCGATGAAGTTTGCGCAGGAGGCACGCAAAGCCGCCGAATTGATCGAGCTCGCCGCCGCGGCCGGCAAGTGGGACGAAGTGAAGGCGCACACCAACACGTTGGGCCAGCAGTGCGCGGGATGCCACGGCGTCTATCGCGAGCGTGGCGAAGACGGATCGTTCTTCATGAAGCCTGGATCGAAATAACCGTCGACAGTCGACCGCCGACGGGTCGACAGGAGTGTTCGCATGAAAAAGATTGTCCTTATACTCAGCGCGATCGTTCTGGCTGCCGCAATCGCCGAGGCGCAGCAGCCTGCCGCAGGTGGCGCCGCGCCACAGGGCCGTGGCCAGGGCCGTGGTCAGCGCCCGGCTCCGGATCCGCGAGACTTGGGCGGCGGCCGCTGCGCGCAGAATCCGTACAATTGCGCCGACACACCAAATCCGCTTCCCGCGACCAGCACAGTGTGGCTCGAAGAAATGACATGGATGGATGTCCGCGATGCCATGAAGGCGGGCAAGAAAACGATCATCATCTCCACCGGCGGCATCGAGCCCAACGGTCCATGGCTCGCACTCGGCAAGCACAACTATGTGTTGCACGCCAACTGCGAGGCAATCGCCCGCAAGCTTGGCAACGCGCTGTGCGCACCGATCGTCAAGCTGGTGCCCGAGGGTGACTACACCGACAAGAGCGGCCACATGGCCAGCCCGGGGACAATCACGATGCGCGAAGAGACCTTCCGTGCCGTCCTCGAGGACACCGCGCGCAGCCTGCAGGCGCACGGCTTCGAAAACATCATCTTCATCGGCGACAGCGGCGGCAACCAGGAAGGCCAGAAGGCGGTCGCGGAAAAGCTCAACACCGAATGGAGCGGCAAGACCGTCGTCGCGCACATCCCCGAGTACTACACCTACAACGTGGTGGCGAAGCACATGGCGGATCAGGGTCTGATCAAAGACGGCGCGAGCGACAACATGCACGACGACCCGATCATCTCGCTCAACATGTTCATCGACGATCCCAACTCGATTCGCTTCGACCAGCGCGTCACAGCCGGCAAGGCGACGATCAACGGCGTCGATATCTCGAATCGCGCGAAGAACACCGAACTGGCAAAGAAGATCGTCGAGTTCCGCGCAACCTACACGGTGGACGCGATCAAGAAAGCGATCGCCAACAAAGGCAAAGCAACGACGACGTCTCAGCAGTAAGCGACAACTACGTAGCCGCGGACGTTCAGGTCTGCCATCGGGCGGTTCGACATCGGACCGCCCCTTCTCTTCGAATGAAAACATTTCTCACCGCCGCCGCCATTTCGATTGCTGTAAGCGCCTTGGTCGCGCAATCCGACGCGGCCGGTTTCCGCGAACGCGCGCTTGCCCACAACGCGCGCAACGAAACCACCGAGGCGCTCGCGGCGCTCGATGCGGGACTCAAGCGATGGCCCTCCGATCCCGGCCTGCTCGCCGCCAAAGGGCAAATCTACTGGCGTTTGCTCCGCACCAAGTCCGCCGAAGAGGCACTGCGCAAGGCGGCGCAGTCGCCGGAGTATGCCGCTGAAGCGCAGTACTGGCTCGGGCGTATCTATCTGTTCAAAGGGTGGCAGGCCGAAGGCGCGTTTCCTGGGTGGCACGAGCAAGTCGAATATCGACCACGTGCGATCGCGGCGTTTACCGCCGCGCGTGACCTGCGGCCGGAGTGGGATCTGCCCGGAGCCGCGCTCGCAGAAATCGCCGCCGGGCCTGCAACATCCGCTCCGCCAGATGAAACCATTGCAAAGCTCGATGCGCAGCTTGCGGCGTTTGCAACGCAGCAGACGGCTCCACTAGCGGGCGTGCAGGCGGCGATCAAAGCCCGCCTCGCCTTGCGCCCCGATCCGATGTCGCACGCGGCGGCTGCAAACCTGCTGCTCGCACGGCAGGTCGATCTGGCGCGCGTCGAAGAGATTGCGCAAGCGGGCCGCGAGGCCGGCGAGCGTTTCATTCGCGAGAACGAAGACAGCTACAAGCTCGATGGCAAGGTCCAGGGGTCGCTCGATCGCAATGCGGCAACCTTTGCCGACCTCGCGGGCTGGGCGGCGTATCTGCAGAAGCGTCCGGCCGTTGCCGAACGGCGCCTCGCCGAAGCCGAGCGTCTGTTCCGCGGAGTCGACGTCAACAACCAAGTGCACCTCGCGCAGCTGTCGCGCGACAAGGGCGATCTCGACGTTGCGCGCGATCATTATTTGAACGTGCTGGATCTTGCTGCGGCGTCGCCTCAAGTCCGTGAAACGGCGCGCGAGGCGATTGCGGCGATACGCCGCGCGCAGGGCGAATCGGCCGAGGGATTCGACGCATGGCTGAGCGACACGCTCGCCCGCCGCCGCGAGGAGCGGCGCAAGGCGCTTCTCGCGAGCATGGAAGGCAAAGCCGCACCGCCCCTGCGGCTCCAGGATCTTCAGGGGCACCCTGTCGATCTCGACGCCGAACGCGGAAACGTCGTCCTCCTTAATTTCTTTTCCGCCTGGTGAGGGGCTTGCAGGGCGGAGTTGCCGCTCATCCAGAAGGCCTACGAAAAGTATCGCGACAACCCGCGAGTGAAATTCTTCCTGATCAGCCTCGACGACGACCCCGCGCGGCTCGATCGCTACGTCGCCGAACGTAAGTTCGCGATGCCTGTCGCCCGCTACTCACGCGACCAGGCCGCGGCAGTTTTCAACGTGCACGACACCCCGACGACGTTCTATGTCGATCCGAGTGGAACGATCCGCTATCAAGTGATCGGCGTCGAGCCGCACGGTGATGCCGTGGAACGCGTGACCTGGTACATCGAGACTCTGCAAGGCCGCATGGACCGCAGATGAAAGCTAATTAAACGCAGATAGCCGCAGATAGAACGCAGGTTAGTCAAACCTGAATCTGCGTTTTATCTGCGTTTTATCTGCCTTTTATCTGTGTTTTATCTGCGTTCCCATCTGCGTTCCCATCTGCGTTCCCATCTGCGTTCCCATCTGCGTTCCCATCTGCGTTCCCATCTGCGGTTCATCCGCGTTTCATCTGCGTCCCATCTGCGTCCTATCTGCGTCCTATCTGCGTTCCCATCTGCGTCCTATCTGCGTTCCTCACCACGCGCGCAGTGAGTCTTCGAACAGACGGCTCAACTCCTCCGGCCCAGCGGGACGCGGCGACAGCTTCGTGACGCGGTGCTGCGGCAGCGTACCCTCCACCAGCGCGGGAATATCCGAAAACGTGTAGCCGATCGCGCCAAGACCATTGGGCACCTTCAACTCACGCATGAACCAGATGATGCGATCCGCCAGTATGCGCCCCGCATCCTCCTTGCGCGCATGCGACACATCCACGCCAAGCGCCTCGGCCGCCTGCAGGTGACGCTCAGGGTTCGCTGACGCTGTAAAGCGAAACACAGCGGGCGCATTGAGAATCACTGAGATGCCGTGTGGGACGAGCGCATGCGGCACCTCGTATCCAGGCGCGCGATACGTTTTTACGTGACCCGAGACCGGATACGACATGCCGTGCGGCAGATGCACACCGGCATTGCCAAAGCCGACACCTGCATACGATGCCGCCAACAGCATCTGCGCGCGCGCCTCGTCGTCCGACGGATCCGCTACCGCACGGACGATGAAGCGCGCGACCATGCGCAGCGCCTGCAGCGACCAGATGTCGCTGATCGGATTCGAGCCTTGATACGCAGGCCGCAGCGACGGACGCTCCGGACGCGGACGGCCGTTGAACGGCAGCGCCGTAAACGACTCAATCGCGTGACTCAGGATGTCGAGTCCGCTCGAGGCCGCGACAGCAGACGGCATCGTGCGCGTGTTCTCGGGATCGAGCAGCCCGATGGTCGGTTTGAGCCGCCGATTTGCAATGCCGGTCTTGGCATGCAAGCGCGTGAGATCGAAGATGCTCACGCCTGTCGTCTCGCTGCCGGTGCCCGCCGTGGTTGGAATCGCAATGAGCGGCTTGAGCGGCCCGGGTACAGGCAATCCCTTTCCGATCGGCGGGTTGACGTAGTCGAGAAAATCGGCGGGTGGATACGTGCTGTAAAGGTTGACCGCCTTCGCGGTATCGATGGTCGATCCGCCACCGACCGCGACGAAGGCGTCGGATTGGTGCTGCGCCGCGAAGGCGATCGCGTCCTGAAACGACGCGTCCGTCGGCTCCACACGCGCGCGGTCGTAGACGGCGAAGGGGATCCTGGCGCCCTCGAGTGATTCGAGCACAATGTGAACGGGCGCGAGCGCGCGCAGCGTGGGATCGGTCAGCACCAGCGCGTGCTTCACGCCGAGGTCTGCGAGATCGCAGCCCACTTCACGCGTCACGCCCGGACCGAACCGGATGGAGGATGCGGCCATCTCAAACGCGGTGTCGTTCGTCATCGCGATGTCAGCATAAAGAAAAAAGGGCGGCGCGGGAAAACCCGGCCGCCCTCGATCGCGGACCTCAAGGTCCGGGCGACAGAGGAACCATCTAGCGCGAAACCCGCCAAAGAACCATGTAGCGCGAACCTTTAGGTTCGCGATCAGTACCGGTAATGCTCCGCCTTGTAGGGACCCTCTACCGGAACACCGACGTACTCAGCCTGCTCCTTCGTGAGCTCGGTGAGCTTCACGCCCAGATGGTCGAGATGCAGTCGCGCCACTTCTTCGTCCAGCTTCTTCGGCAGCATCAACACCTGCAGCCCGATCTGCTCGGCGTTCTTGTGCAGCTCGATCTGCGCCAGCACCTGATTGGTGAACGATGCTGACATCACAAAGCTTGGATGACCCGTCGCGCATCCCAGGTTGAGCAGACGACCTTCGGCGAGCACCAGCACCGAATGGCCATCCGGGAACACCCACTCGTCGTACTGCGGCTTGATGTTGATCTTCTGAATGCCTGGGAACTTCTTGAGGCCAGCCATGTCGATCTCGTTGTCGAAGTGGCCGATGTTGCCGACGATCGCCTTGTCCTTCATCCGATTCATGTGATCGACGGTGATGATGTTGAAGTTCCCGGTCGCCGTGATGAAGATGTCGGCCCTCTCGATCACGTCGTCAATCGTGGTCACCTCGAACCCTTCCATGGCCGCCTGCAGCGCACAGATCGGATCGATCTCGGTGACCACCACGCGGCAGCCTTGACCGCGAAGCGCCTGCGCGCAACCCTTGCCCACTTCACCGTAGCCGAACACAACGGCGAGCTTGCCGCCAAGCATCACGTCGGTGGCTCGCGCAAGACCGTCCGGCAGCGAATGACGGCAGCCGTAGATGTTGTCGAACTTGCTCTTCGTCACCGAATCGTTGACGTTGATGGCCGGGAACAGCAGCGTGCCGGCGCGCATCATCTCGTAAAGGCGATGGACTCCGGTGGTAGTCTCCTCCGAGACGCCGCGAATGCCTTTTGCGATCGTCGTCCAGCGGCCGGGATTCGACTTGAGCTCGCCGCTGATTGCCTCGAGAATCACCCCCCACTCTTCCGGATCCTTGTCGGGGTTGAACTTGGGTACCGCGCCTGCCTTCTCGAATTCGTAGGCCTTGTGCACGAATAGCGTAGCGTCGCCGCCGTCGTCCACGATCAGCGTCGGACCGTTGCCATCGGGCCACACCAGCGCCTGCACCGTGCACCACCAGTACTCGGTGAGCGTCTCGCCTTTCCACGCGAACACAGGAATGCCGCGCGGGTTGGCGACAGTGCCGCCAGTCTCGGGACGGCCGACGACGACCGCGGCCGCCGCGTGATCCTGCGTCGAGAAGATGTTGCACGATACCCAGCGCACGTCGGCGCCAAGCTCCGCGAGCGTTTCGATGAGGACAGCCGTTTGCACAGTCATGTGCAGACTGCCCATGACGCGCGCGCCTGCCAGGGGCTTGCTTCCGGCATAGCGTGCACGAACGGCCATTAGACCGGGCATCTCGTGCTCGGCGAGACGGATTTCCTTGCGACCCCACTCGGCGAGATTGAGATCGGCAACTTTGTATGGCTCACGGCCCGCCTGGCTGGCCGCATCGAACGCGTGCAATTCTCGAACTGCGGTTGACATTCGTTCTCCTTTATTGGCCGGTCTAAAGACCGGCCCCCACAGAGGATTACTGACAGACACCTACCTTAATACCTGTGGCGGCCCGGTCTTAGGCCGGCCCGCCACCGTTGGTCGCTATCGCTGCGAAGAGCGCGGGCCCTTTCGCATCTGGATCAACTGGCAGTGAATGAAACCGGATATCCTCAAAGCCGGCTGCGGCCAGCAGCCGCCGCATCTGCTTCTCTGGAAACCCCAGCCACACGTGCCCCATCTGCTGCTGATACTCCGCGCGATCGTGCGGGAGCATGTCGATGATGAGCGTGCGACCACTGCGTTTGAGCACTCGTGCACTCTCCGCGAGAGCGCGCGCCGGGTCCGACAAGTGGTGAAGCACCAGCGCCATGATCGTGAGGTCGAGCGTGCCGTCTTCGATCGGTAACGTCTCGAGCTGTCCGAGCCGAAAATCGACTGACGGGAACGCCGCCAGTCGTGTGCGCGCGACCTGCAGCATGTCGGGGGAGCTGTCCACGCCGATCACGCGTGCGACATGCGGCGCAATCAGACCCGCAATTTCCCCCGTCCCGCAGCCCAGATCGCCGACCACGAGGGCGGGATCGAGCAACGAGATCAGCGCGTGAAGGTGAAACGTGCCGCCAAACAGTTCTTCGCGGAGATGATCCCACCGGCCAGACGCGCTCGAAAAGAATTCCTCGGACTTCGATCGCCGCCGTGACAGCACGCTTTTGAGCCGGCGCTCGTCGAGGTTTGCCGCGCTCGTTTGCGACACTTGTTCGCGGATAAGCGGCCACAATCGCCGCGCGCCTTCGTCGAGATCCTCGAGCGCGACGCTGTAATACCGGCTGGTGCCGTCCCGTCGCGATGCGACCCACCCATCGTCGCCGAGCGTCTTCAGATGGCGGCTGACGGTGGACTGAGGCAACTGCAGCACCGAACACAATTCCGACACGGTGAGCTCGTGACGCTCGAGCGCCAGCACCATTCGGCAACGGATCGGGTCCGTCAGCGCAGCCATATGCTCGAGCATTGTCGGCAGCGCCTGCCGCGTAATCGCCACGACTTTCGGTGATTTCATCCGTCTATCCGGATTATAGGTTTAAGTGGAACCTCGTGTCAATCTAGCGGACCGGGCTACGGGACCGCCTCGGCGGTAGTGCGATACCGGGTGATGACATCGCGCGCGCAAAACGCCGCGGACCTAAAGGTCCGCGTTCTCACTGCCCGCAAAGCGGTCCCACCCGCCCGGGTCCTACCGACGCAACGCGCCGTTCCCAATGTTCCAACCTTCTGACGGTCCCAATCGTCTATGTGCCTTGAGCGTATAATCCCTGGGCACATATGGACCGATTCAGACCCGAAACCTTCCTTCCGCTGACACCCGTCGCCTTCGAAATCCTGCTCGCGCTCGCTGACGGGGAACAGCACGGTTACAGCATCATGCGCGAGGTGGCGGTGCGGTCGGCCGGCGCCGTCACGCTCCATCCAGGAACGCTTTATCGCGCGCTGGCACGACTGCTCGAGAGCGGTCTCATCGAGGAGTTGGACGAGCGACCCGATGCGAAGAACGACGATGAGCGGCGACGGTATTACCAGCTGACCGATCGTGGTGTTGCCGTCGCGCGTGCGGAGGCTCATCGTTTGTCGAGTCAGGTCGCGGCGGCGCGGAGCCGCAGGCTGCTGGGAACGAAGGCGTGATGCCACACTGGACGCGACTCGCGTTTTCGATCGCGCTGCTCGCGTTCCCGCGCGCATTTCGGCGCCGCTTTGGCAAAGAGATGGCGCGCGATTGGGAACGTACACAAGGCAGCTTCCTCAGTTTTGTGGCAGCCGGTCTTGGAGAGCGGGCGGCCGCGCTCAACCGCGCGCTCTTCTGGCCTAATCATCGCCCACACCTCTACACACCTTCCGGGAGACATCACATGTTCTGGGACGCACTGCGCTCCGATCTCCAGCACACGCTGCGGCTTGCACGGAAATCTCCACTCGTCACCTCACTCACGATCCTCGCGCTCGCGCTTGGCATAGGAGCGAACAGCGCGATCTTCGCGGTCGTGGATAGCGTGTTGATGAAGCCGCTGCCCTATCGCGACGCCGATCGGCTGGTCAACGTCTGGAGCGATGCGGCCAAGCTGGGCCGTCCGCGCAATACGATCTCGCCGGCCAACTTCACAGACTTTCAAAAAATGAATCAGACCCTCGAGGGCCTCGAGGGCTACTTCTCATTTGTCACGCCGTTTCAGGTCTCGATCGATGGTCCGACGGAAGTTGTGATCGGTGTCACCGTCACGCCGCGGCTATTCGATTTGCTCGGCCGCACACCGGCGATTGGTCAGCCATTTCAGCGCGAAAGATACGCGTTCGAGGTTCTGCTCAGCGACGGCTTCTGGCATCGCCGATTCGGCGGCGATCCCGCCGTTGTCGGACGCACGATCCAGGTTGGCACCATCCCCGCCACGATCATCGGCGTGATGCCGGACGATTTCACGTTCCCTTACGGCACCATGCTGGGCCCGTCAGGATTCACGCGATCGACGACGATTGATCTGTGGGCGCCGATGGCCTTTGAAGGGCAGATCGCAACCGTCAACCGGATGCTCACACCGCAAGGCCAGCTTGTTCGCGGCACCCACTGGCTCGGCGCAATCGGACGGATGAAGCCTGGTATCACTGGCGAGCAAGTGCAAGCGGACCTGTCGACCGTCGCACGTCAGTTGGAGCAGGCGTATCCCGACACGAACCTTGGCTGGGGCGCCACCGTTGTTCCGGTGCTCGATCAAACAGTGGGAACGATCCGCGGGCCGCTGCTCGTACTGCTCGCCGGCGTGGCGTTCGTGCTGCTGATCTCGACGGTCAACGTTGCCAACCTCGTGCTCGCCAAAAGCATCGCGCGACAGAAGGAGCTGGCGACGCGAGTGGCGCTCGGCGCCGGCCGCGCGCGCCTGATTCAGCAGGCGCTTACCGAAGGCCTGTTTCTCGCCGCGACTGCGGGAGTGGCCGGTGTACTGCTCGCACGATGGGGCGTCAGCGTGCTTGTTCGTCTTGCTCCGTCGGATTTGCCACGCGTCCACGAAATCGCACCGGACGCGCGCATGCTCTGGGTGACAATCGCCATCTCGATCGCGACTGGTGTGTTCGTCGGCCTGCTGCCTGCCGTCACGGCATCGCGGGTCGCACCGCACGCAGCGCTGCAGGAGAACAGCCGTGGGACTGTTGGCGGTGCGTTCCGGCGCCGCGCGCGTGCTGGCTTGGTGATCGCCGAAGTGGCCCTCGCGGTGACCCTGACAATTGGCACCGGCCTGCTGCTGCGGAGCTTCGCGTCGTTGATGTCGGTCAATCCCGGTTTCGATCCATCGCACATGCTCACGTGGCAGATGAATCTGCCGCAGCGTTTGCGCACACAGGACGAGCGCACCGCCTTTTATTCCGACTTTCTCGCGCGCATGTCTGCCATTCCCGGCGTCGTGAGCGCCGGCGGAACGACGCGGTTGCCGCTGGGAAGCACCGGTCTCACCACGACGCTCGAAATCGACGGCCGGCCGCGGCCGAATGCCGAGTGGCCCGAAGTGCAGTTCCGGCGCGCGATCGGAGATTACTTCCAGACCATGGGCATTCCGATTTTGCGTGGACGTGTGTTTAACGATGGCGACGGACCGAATAGCCCGTCAGTAGTGGTGGTCAATCAGACGTTTGCAGCAAAGCTGTTTCCGGGAGAGGACCCGGTTGGCAAACGCGTGCGATTTGCAACGACGCAGCCGTGGACGACAATCGTTGGAGTCGTGGGCGACATCAAGCATGCGGCGCTGGATGAAATCCCACAGCCGGAGATGTACGTGAGTCATCGTCAGGGATCGGTGGTTTCGCCGTACATCGTGGTGCGAACGTCCGGGGATGCGGCCAGCATCGTCGATCTCGTCCGGGCGGAGGCGCAGCGCATCGACCGCGATCTTCCCGTCTACCGGATCGAAACCATGGAAAACGTGCGCGCCGCTTCGGTGGCGCAAAGGCGGTTCATCCTCGTGCTCGTGTCGATTTTCGGCGCGCTCGCGCTCGTGCTTGCCGCCATTGGCGTCTACGGCGTGATGTCGTTGCTCGTGAGCGAACGCACGCAGGAAGTTGGCGTGCGGCTGGCGCTCGGCGCACATCCCGGAGGTGTGTTGAAGATGCTCGTCGCGCAGGCGATGCGGTTCGCGCTGATCGGAATAGGCGCAGGCATCGCGATCTCGCTGGTGTTGATGCCGTTGCTGCGCAATCAGTTGTACGCCGTGCAACCACGCGATCCGGTCACGCTGACCGGTGTCCCTGCGGTGTTACTGGTGGTGGCGATCCTTGCGGCGTTGATCCCGGCGCGGCGCGCGATGAAGGTGAATCCTGTGGAGGCGCTGCGATACGAGTAGGACCGCTCGCGCTCGGGTAGAACCCCGCGCGAAGCGCGGGGATCCTACCGCGAGCCGAAGGCGAGCGGTCCTACCGCCAAAGGCGGTCCTACCGGCTGCAGGCCGGTCCTATCCGAGCTCCGCTTCCAGGCGAGTAACAAGTCCGTCCAGCTGCTCCACCACCGCTCGCACCGTATCGGGCTGACTCAGATCTACCCCGGCTCGCGCCAGCAGATTCATCGGGTAGTCGCTGCCGCCCGCCCGCAACAGATCGAGATAGCGCTTCACACCGGCCGCGCGCGCGGCGTCGTCGCCGCCGCCGATGTCCTTCATCAACTTCGCGGTGGAGGCGAAGCAGGTGGCGTACTGGTAGACGTAATACGGCGACTGGTAGAAGTGCGGGATGCGCGCCCACGTGTACTGCGCGCGCGTGTCGGGCGTCAACGCATCGCCCCAATACTCGGCGAGCAGCCGCCCGTAAATGTTGTTGAGGACGTCACTCGTCACCGGCTGGTCCTGTTCGACCGCGCGATGCGCTTCCAGCTCGAAGTCGGCAAACAACACCTGGTTACAGAAGGTCCCCACAATGCCGTCGATCGCGTGTTGCAGGAGGATCACGCGCTCCTCGCGAGTCGTCGCGCGCTTGAGCATTAGATCGAGCAGCAGCGCCTCGCTCAGCGTCGACGGCACTTCGGCAACAAAAATCGTGTAATCGGCATACACAAACGGCTGGCTTTCGTGAGACAGCAGCGTGTGAATCGAGTGCCCCATCTCGTGGCTCAAAGTGAACACGGCGTCGAGCGTGTCGTTGTAGTTGAGCAGCATGTACGGGTGCACGCCGTACACCGGAGCCGAGTAGGCGCCGATTCGCTTGCCCTGGTTCTCGTAGACATCGATCCAGCGGCCGTTGAACGCGCTCTGGACACGCCCGACGTAGTCCTCACCCAGCGGAGTGAGCGACTCGACGATCGAATCGAGCACTTCTTCGTAGGGATAGCGAACGTCGACGTCCACGAGCGGCACGAACGCATCGAAGACGAAGTAATCATCCAATCCGAGCACGCGCTTGCGCAGCGCGTGGTAGCGGCGGAAGGGCGCCACGCCTGCTTTGGTTTCGCGAATCAGGTTGTCCACCACCGCTGCCGGAATGTTGTTGCCAAAAAGCGCGGCTGCGAGCGTGCTCTTGTGACCGCGCGCGCGCGCTTCAAACCACTCACGCTGCATCACGCCGTTGTAGAGGGCCGCGTAGGTGTTCAAGGCCCCTGCGTAGGTGTCGTACAGCGCCTCGTACGCCGCCCGTCGATCCGCCTGGCGCCGGCTCGTCGCGAGGAGCTTGCGATACTGCCCATAGCTCACCTGCACCGATTCGCCCGTCGACAAGGTAATGGTGGGAAAGCGCGCGTCTGCCGTCGAGAGCGCGGCGTAGGCATCGTGCGGAACACCGCCCAGGCGGCTGGCGAGCGACAGAAGACGCTCGCCCGCCGGGTCGAGCACATGTTCCTGCTGACGGAATAGGTCCTCGATGAAAAAACGATAAAGCGCGAGATCGCTCGACTGCGCCATCCACTCACGAACGGTCTCCAGCGGGATACGCAGGACTTCCGGGTGAAACCACGATGTCGCCTGCAGCCAGCGTGCGATGAGCAGCTGCACGCGCTGCCGCCCGGCGTTGACGGTGTTGTTCCGCTGATCCTGGTCGTACTGCAGCGAGGCGTAATACCAAACCTTGTAGGTGAGTTGTCCCAGCCGATCGTGGTCGCGCAGCGCGGCGAGCAACTGTTCGGGCCCATTGCCCAGTGTTCCTTCGAATGCCTTGAACGCCTCAATGCCGTTTTCGAGTTCCCTGAACGCGGATTCCCATGCTGTCCAATCAGGAAAGATTGCGGTGAGGTCCCAGGTAAAGCGCGGATCAACGGACTCGCGCTCAGGAACGATGGTCGCGGCCGAAACGGTTGAGGACGCCATTGCCTCGATCATAAGGGCGCGACGCGTCTCCCGGCCATTCCCCGGCTGCTCAACGTGCAAATACGCATGGGTTTCGGCTACGCTCACGCCGTGCGTCGTTTGGCGCGGCCGTTCCTCTCCCCGGTTCTGCTTGCACTGGCATTAGCCGTCGCCGCGGCGCAATCCGGACGGCCGATCCTCATTCTGATCTCGATCGATGGATGGCGCTGGGACTACCTCGATCGCTTTCGCCCGCCGGCCTCGACGTCATTGGCCGCGAGCGGCGTGGTGGCAGAGGGTCTGATCCCGAGCTTCCCGTCAAAGACGTTTCCCAACCACCACACGATCGTCACTGGCCTGTACCCGAACCGCCACGGCATTGTCTCGAACAGCATGCGCGACCCCGCACTACCAGGAGCGTTTGCGCTGCACGACATTGCTGTGCAGCAGGACCCGCGCTGGTGGGGCGGTGTGCCGCTCTGGGTCACTGCCGAGCAGCAGGGGCAGATCGCCGCAACCATGTTCTGGCCCGGATCGGACGTGGAGATTGCCGGCGATCGTCCCACGTTCTGGCGCATGTTCGACCAGCGTGTGTCGAACGAAGACCGCGTCGATCAGATTCTGACCTGGCTGCGGCAGCCGGAGGCCGCTCGGCCGACGTTTCTCACGTTGTACTTCGACGAAATCGATACCGCCGGCCACGAGCTCGGCCCGGAGTCGCCGGCCATGCGGGTGCACATCGAGCACGTGGATGGCGCGATTCGGCGGCTCGTCAAAGGCATCGACGCCGCCGGTTTGCGCGCGCGCACCAACATCGTACTGGTCAGCGACCACGGCATGTCGCAAAACGCGCTCGATCGTGTGATCTTCGTCGACGACTACGTCGCGCCCTCGTCTGTTGACGTGATCGACTGGTCGCCAATTCTCGCTGTGGCGCCGCGCACGGGCTCGGTTGACGGTCTTTATCGTGCGCTCAAAGACAAGCACCCGGCGCTGCAGGTTTACAGGAGCGAGAATCTACCAGCGCGCTATCGCCTCGCCGGCCACCCCCGTTATCCGCCGGTGATCGGCGTGGCATCCGATGGCTGGGTCGTGACGACACGAGAGCGCCTGGCCCACGACAAGAACGGCCTCGGCGGCGATCATGGCTACGATCCGATTCACGCATCCATGCATGGCTTGTTCATCGCCACGGGTCCGGCCTTTCGCGAAGGCTTCAAGGCGCCGCGCTTCGAGAACGTGCACGTGTACGAGTTGCTGTGTCGCGTCCTGGCGTTGCGCCCAGCTCTCAACGACGGTGATGCGAAAGTGACCGCGGGTTTTTTGAAATGAGCGTTACAAGAACTCGGCGAGCGCGGTGAGCGCGGGCGAAATGCGCTCGACGTGACGTGGTTTCTCGAGCGCCTGTTGCAACGCCGGCGGCAGCGGCACTGGGCGGCCGATCACCGGTTCTACCGTCTCGCGAAACTTCGCTGGATGCGCCGTGGCGAGAAAAATCGTCGGCGCCGACGTCTGCACCTGCCGCGTCCCCAAATATCCGATCGCAGAGTGCGGATCGGCAACGTATCCGTACTCGCGCCACAGATCCGCGATCGCGTGCCTCACGTCATCGTCCGTGTGGACCGATGGCGTGATGACGCGGCGCATGGCAGCGAGATCGTCGTCGAACAACCACCGCATGCGCTCGACGTTGCTCGGATCGCCGACGTCCATCGCGTTGGCAAGGGTGGGCCTCGACGGCTGTGGATGGTAGCGGCCCGTGGAAAGAAACCGCGGCAAGGTGTCGTTGATGGTCGTCGCCGCGACGAACCCGCCAATCGGCGCGCCCAGCCGCCACGCGATAAGCCCGGCGGTCAGGTTGCCGAAATTCCCGCTCGGCACCGAGAACACGGCGCGCGGATGCGCGACCGAGCTCTGCAGGTAATAAAACGTCTGCGGGATCAGCCGGCCGATGTTGATCGAGTTGGCCGAGGTCAACCGCGCGCGCGCCCGCAGCGCGGCGTCGGCAAACGCTTCCTTCGCCAGCCGCTGACAATCGTCGAACGTGCCCCTCACGGCAACAGCCGTGACGTTTCCGTGAAGCGTAGTGAATTGCGCCTCCTGCACGCGGCTGACCTGTCCTTCAGGAAACAACACGACGACACGCGTGCCCTCTACACGGTGGAACGCCTGCGCAACGGCGCTTCCGGTATCGCCGGACGTCGCCACAAGCACCGTCAGCGGCTCTCGTCCGGAGTGGAAGTGACCCATCAGCCGCGCCATGGTCCGGGCACCCACGTCTTTGAAGGCGAACGTCGGGCCGTGGAAGAGCTCGAGCGCGTGTAACCGTTCGCTGAGGCGAGTCAGCGGCAGCGGAAAGTTCAGCGCATCCTCGAGGAGCGCCGACAGCATCGAGGAAGGGATTTCATCACCGATGAAATAGCGGGCAACGCCAAGCGGATCGAGCGCGCGGGCTGGCAACGGCGTGAGCACGGCCGGCACGTACAGACCACCGTCAGGCGCCAGCCCATCAAAGAGCGCAGTCTTGAAATCGACTGCCGGTGCGCGGCCACGCGTCGACACGAATTTCATCTGCCGGTCACCACATGTGCGCCTCGCGCCCCCACCGGCGACACCCAGAGATCGGCGTCATGTGCCGAGGCGCGGCGGTACGCCTCGAGAATCGCTTGACCGACTGAGGCGGCGCGATCGAGCGATGAACACAAGGCAAACATCGACGGCCCGGAGCCCGAGAAGCTGCAGCCGAGTGCCCCGGCCGCACGCGCCGCTTCTTTCACTGCTGCGATTCCCGGCACCAGCGGCGCTCGCTTCGGCTCAGCCACGACGTCCTCCAGCGCGCGCGATACGAGTGACAGATCGTTTTGAAACAGCCCGGCCACGAGGGCACCCACATTCGCCCACTGCCGTACGGCGTCGGCGAGCCGCACGGTGTCGCCCAGCAGCGCGCGCGCCGCGCCGGTTTCCACTTCGATATGGGGGTGTAGCAGGGCGCACGACAGCCCCTCGGGCACTGGGAGCCGCACCACGTCGGGCGGCTTTGCGCTTCGTGCAAGCAGAAAGCCGCCATAGAGCGACGGCGCCACGTTATCCGGATGAGCCGAGCCGCACCCGGCGATCTCGCCTTCCATTGCGCACTCGAGCAGCACGTTCAGGGGCGCGGGGCGGCCAAGGAGCTCGTTCACGGCCACCACCGCGGCCACAGCGCTCGCGCCGCTGCTCCCGATGCCGCTCGCGAGCGGCATGCCCTTCTTGATCGTGAGGCTCACGCCCTGGAGCGTGCCGACACGCGTCAGCAGCGACTGCGCCGCGGCGCCTGCGGTGTTGCGTCCGACATCGCGCGGCAAGCGGCCGGCGTCGCCCTCGATCGCGGCAATTTCGACACCAGCGTCGGCACGCGGCGCGGCGATCACCACGTCACCGGGTGCGTCGAGCGCAAAGCCGAGGACGTCGAAGCCGCAGCCGACGTTGGACACGGTCGCGGGCGCAAACGCGGCAATCACGACGGGTTGATCGGCGTCGGATGGCCATCGGCTCCAACCGCAACCAGCACGACTTCCGCCTCGGTCACCGTCACGCGTTCACCTTGCCCACCGCCCCAGCGCTCGACTTCGACGAGCACGTTGACGGTGATCGACGTGCGCCCGATGCGCGCGGTTTCCGTGTAGAAATTCACGATGTCGCCGACGAACACGGGGGCGTGGAATTCGACCTCACGCATCGCCTTGGTGACGTAGCGCAGCGGCGCGGTCTTGCGCGCCTCAACCGCCGACGCGAGGTCGATGTGCGAGAGGATCACGCCGCCGAAGATCGTGCCGAGCGCGTTGGTGTCTTTCGGCAGCAGCAACACCTTGATGGCGGGCACGCGTTCCGACATGTCATCGGATGTTACACCGGCGCAAAAAACCACGCGGCACGCGCGGGATTTCGTTTATTCTGAATTTTACGATGACCAGCATCGCGAGCAGGCTGCGCAACGGCTCGGTGAGTTCGACGTGGACGCTGACAGAAGCCACTGAGCTCTACGACGTGGCCCGCTGGGGCCAGGGTTACTTCTCGATCAGCGATCAGGGGCACCTGCTGGTGCACCCGACAAAGGATCCGGCGCGCGGCATCGACATCAAGCGTCTGATCGATCGGCTCGAGCACCGCGGCCTGAGCACGCCGATCCTTCTCCGCTTCACCGACATCCTCAGGCACCGCCTCGGCGAAATCCACTCGGCGTTCCAGGCGGCCATCGCGCAGCATCAGTATCAGGGCCGCTACAGCTGCGTCTACCCGATCAAGGTCAACCAGCAGCGCCAGGTGGTCGAAGAAGTGCTCAACTTCGGCCGGCAGTACGGCTACGGCCTCGAAGCCGGCAGCAAGCCGGAGCTCCTCGCCGTCGCGGCCATGGCCGAAAACGACACGCCGATCATCTGCAACGGCTTCAAGGATGCGGAATTCATCGAAATGGCGATGCTGGCGCAGAAAATGGGACGGCTCATCATTCCCGTGGTCGAGAAATACACCGAGCTGGGGCTGATTCTGCACTACGCGGAAAAAATCGGCGTGCGGCCCAACATCGGCATGCGGGTCAAGCTCGCATCGCGTGGATCGGGGCGGTGGCAATCGTCCGGCGGGTTCCGCTCGAAGTTCGGTCTCACCGTCACCGAGATTCTGCGCGGGCTGGAAGAGCTGCGCAGCCGCGGCATGGAAGATTGCCTCAAGCTGCTGCATTTTCATCTTGGCAGTCAGATCACCCATATCCGCATCATCAAAAACGCGCTCAACGAGGCTGCGCGCGTGTATTGCGAGCTGGTGAAACAGGGCGCGGGCCTTCAGTATCTCGATGTCGGCGGCGGGCTGGGTGTGGACTACGACGGCTCACAAACCAACTTCGAATCGTCCATGAACTACACCCTCCAGGAGTACGCCAACGACGTCGTCTATCACGTGCAAACCGTGTGCGACGAGGCCGGCGTGGACCACCCCACGATCGTTTCAGAAAGCGGACGGGCCGTGTCGGCGTACCACAGCATGTTGATCTTCAACGTGCTTGGTACCATCGGCTTCGGTGAAGAAAAGATCCCGACTGTGGTGAAGGACGAGTTCGAGCAACCGCTCGTCGATCTGATCGAGACGTATCACTCGGTCACCAAGCGCAACGCGCTCGAGTCGTACCACGACGCGCAGCAGGCGCTGGACATGGCGATGAACCTGTTCGCCGGCGGCTATTTGCCGCTCGAGCAGCGCGCACACGCGGAAAATCTCTACTGGGCGATCTGCGAAAAGATCTACAAGCTGACGCGAGCCATGGACGAGGTCCCAGAGGATTTGCAATCGCTCGAGGAGATGCTGTCCGACACCTACTTCTGCAACTTCTCGCTCTTCCAATCGATTCCCGACAGCTGGGCTATCAAGCAATTGTTCCCGGTGATGCCGATTCACCGTCTCACCGAACGTCCCGCGAATCCGGCGGTCATCGGCGACATCACGTGCGATTCAGACGGGAAGATGGACCGCTTCGTCGATCGCCGCGACGTGAAGAAGACGATCCCTCTGCACCGCTACAACGGGCAGCCCTACTTCCTCGGCGTGTTTCTGGTGGGCGCGTATCAGGAAATTCTCGGTGACCTGCACAACCTGCTGGGCGACACTCACGCGGTGCATGTGACACTGTCGTCGGACGAGGGCGACGAAGGCGAACTGGCACGCGTCGAGCACATCATCAAGGGCGACACCGTCAACGAGGTGCTGCGCTACGTCCAGTACGATCCGGAGCTGTTGATGAGCAAGTTACGCCGCGATGTGGAACAGGCAGTGCACGCTGGCCGGATGGCCGATCAGCAGGCGGGACGGCTCCTGAAGTTCTACGAAGAAGCGCTGGACGGATACACCTATCTCGAGGACCCTAACGCGGACTGAGCGCCCGCGCCATCGAGCGCCGCCGGTGCTCGAAGAATTTCCGACACGCGCGATCAAACCGTTCCTGCAGCGGCTTGCGCGCCTCTGCTGACAGCGGTCCTAACCGCATCCATGCCGACTGCGCGCTCCGCACTTCCTGCTCGGCTGCACGCTGCCGCGCATCGTCGGCCTGGCGCGCGGCTGCGGCGCCCATGGTGTTCGCGGCAAGCGCCTCGCGCCACTGGCGCGCGAGGATTTCCGCAGGCGAGAGATTCGCCGCCGGCTCCTTGCTGTCGGCCGGCAGCAGCGCCTCGACCTTGCTCACCAGCTTTTCCATCTTCCGCCGCGTGACCTCGGGATCGAGATCGGTGGTGCGAAATGCGTCGGGCCAGCGCGTGACCAGCACGAGCAGCGCGTTATTGACACGCTCCGACAACGGCGCCAGCGTGTGCCGTGGCAGCTCCGGTCCCTGCAGCCAGCGCGCGCGCGCGGCCTGCACCTTGGAGTAAAGATCATCAGGCGCAGGCTGATCGGCGGCGGCATCAGCCGGGGGGACGAGCGCTTCAAGCTCCGCGACCGCGTTTTCCCGATCTGCCAGCTTGCCGGCAACCGCGGCTTGATCGCGGTTCTTGAAGCGCTCGAAGAACGTGTCGCACGCTGTTCGGAACCGCTGCCACACGACTTCGGATTTGTTTTTCCGGACCGGTCCAATCTTCTTCCACTCCGCCTGCAGCTGCTTGATGCGGCCGGCGGCCTTGTCCCATTCTGTTGATTGCGACAGCTGCTCGGCCTCGGCGATGAGCGCTTCCTTCCTGGCAAGGTTGGCCGCCCACTCGTGCTTGCGCTCTTTGAGATCGTCCTGCCGGCGCGTGAAGAACTTGTCGCACGCGCTGCGGAATCGTTCCCACACGGCCTTCTCGTGGCCGCGCGTCACCGGGCCGATGGTCTTCCACTCGGCCTGCAACGCCTTGATCGCGTCAGCGGTGCGTACCCAGTCGGTGGAGTCCTGCAGCGCCTCGGCACGAGCGCACAACGACTCTTTCTTCTTCAGGTTCTCCTGACGCTCGGCCGCTTGCTGCGCGAAGAAGTCCTTGCACTGCTCGTACACCTGGTCCTGCGCGGTCTTGAAGCGCGTCCAGAGCGCTTCGGCCTGCGACCGCGGCGCCGCGGCAACGCTCTTCCAGCGTTCCTGCAGCGCTCGCATCTCGGTGGCGGCTTTGTCCGGTTCGTTGTCGGCGATCGGGATCAGCGCTTCCATCTTGGTGCAGAGCTCCTCCTGCACCTGCACATTGGACCAGCGCTTCCACTCCTCGGCGTCGCGCATCTCTTTGATGCGCGGCGTCACCGCGGCACGCACCGCCTGGAGGCGAACGGTGAGATCGTCGCGATCCTGTTTGGCCGGAAGAGGTCCCATGGTGCCGATCGCGAGCTTGGCATCCTTGAGAATCTTTTCGGCGTCCTTGAGCGTGAGGTTTTCGGCGGCGCCGCGGGTTTCGAGATCCTGGACGACGGCCTGCAAGCGATGCAGATTCTCCTGCTGCGACTTGACGCGTCCGTCGCGATGCTCCTGCTCACGAAGCTCGAGCGATTGCGCCGCCCGCTCGTACCGGCTGACGAGCTCCGCATCGACGTCGGCTTCCCGGGTAATCGCTTGCCACTGTTTTTTCAGCGCGTACCACTGCGAACGGACGACGCCGTAATCGGCATTCGCGGCGACGGTTTCGATCTCGTCGATCACACTCGGCGCGCGGGCCAGCAGTTCGCGTGCGGCCACGCGCCGTTCATGACGTTTGTGCGCGGCGTGGCACGCGGCATCGAACCGCTGCTGGAGCTCCGCAGCCCACGCGTCGGGCATTGCCGGCATGCCCTCCCACTCGGCACGCGCGGCGGCGAGGCGATCGAGGAGATCGTCTCCGTTCATCGATTCGACGTCGACGCACAGATTCACACGTTGCGCCTGTTCACGCGCCAGTTCCTGGGCGCGCCGCTCGGCCGCGGCGTGTTCGGCTTCGTCCGCCGCGAGACGCTCGCGGACGCGGTCGGACAGCTGCTCGAAGCGCGTGACCTGCTCTGGACGGATCTCGACATCGGCGAGGAGCTCGACCCAGGTCACGCGAAGCGCTGCGTAGGTCTGCCGAATGGTCGTGATATCTGGCGTCAACGCGATGGCTTCCATCTGATCGGCCAGCTCTCGCGCACGCTGCTGATCCGCCTCGCGGTATTCGATGGCAGGGGCAGTCTCCACGGGAGCTGCTGCTTGCTCGCGCTCGCGCAGCATCGCCCGCGCCCGCTTTTGAACCGCTTTGGCGCGCGCGCGTTGAGACAGCGGCGTCAGCACGTCGTGGGACGGTTCCACGAGGCGTTCAAGCGCCCCAACCGCGGCGTCGGCATGTTCGCCGCGTGCGGCCACGGCTTCCAGTTCCGCCTGATCGTTGAGCTTGATCACCGCGAGGAGCCGTGTGTCGGCATCGCTCGCGTGCCGCGCGATGCTCCCGAGCGCCTTCTGATCCGTCACGTGCTCGACCGCGGCTTTGCGCACGGCCTCATGCTGCGAGCCGCGCGCCGCAGCCGCGAGCTCGCGGTGGCGACCCAACGCAGCGAGCGCGGCAACGGCGTTCATGGCGGACGGTTCGTCGCTGGTTTCGGCCAACTGCGCGATTCGTGCGAGCGCCTGGTCGCGAGTCGCCTCGTCGGTTTCGTTGCGGACGAGCGCGGACAGGACGGCGGCATCACGCACGCGCGCGGCCGCGGCGCGCCGTACGCGCACGTCGCCGTCATCCTGCGCCAATCCGGCCAGGGTGTCCTGATCGCTGTCGTCGATTTCGTGAAGGCCTTCGAGTCGCACGGATGGGTCGGCGTGCTTCCATTTCGGTTGCGGGCGGAGTTTCTCGAGGAGTCCCATGGTCGTTCGCCTCTGCCGGCCGGTCAGGCCTGCAGAGCCCAGTAATAGGTGGCTACCACGACGCGCGTTTTATCTGCGTCGCATCTGCATTTCATCAGCGTTCAATCTGCGGCCAACATTATCTGCGTCTGCTATCTGCGTTTTATCTGCGTTTATCTGCGTTAACTCTCTTCTTTTTAGCCAGCCCACGCCCACGGCTCATCCATGGGCCAACAGCAGGCACTCATGCTACCAAAAGGGTGCCGAGCAAAGCGCGCGAAAACCTGCCTGTATTTCGGGCCCCTTGCACATTAGAATCGACTCATCTACATTTATAGATATGAAGGAGGCGTCAGCGCTTTTCCGCCTGCTCGGCGACGAGGCTCGTTTGCGCCTCCTGCGCGTGCTCTCGCGCGACCGCTTCAACGTCACCGAGCTCACCGGCATACTCGGCCTCGCCCAGTCGGGCATCTCGCGTCATCTGGGGCTGCTGAAGGAGGCCGGGCTCGTCGCCGAAGAGCGCAGCGGCGCCTATACCTATTACCGCCTCGCTCCCGCCGCTCGCCAAAATGGCAATGCGCCCCTGTGGTCGCTGCTCGAAACGCAGTTTGCCGCGGGCGATGCCGAAGCGGCGGTCAAGGCCGACGAGTCGCGCTTACAGGAGGTGCTGCGCCTTCGTCGCGAAAACTTTGATGCGCACACCGGGCCTGATACACGCGACGGACGCCAGCTGGTGCCGGGCCGCAGCTGGGCCGCGTGGGCGCGCGCGCTCGGCCACCTGATGCCCCCGCTCGAGGTCGCCGATATCGGCTGCGGCGAGGGATATCTCGCGATCGAGACCGCGCAATGGGCGAAGCACGTCCTCGCCATCGATCGCTCGCCGGACGTGCTCGCGCGCGCGAAAGCGCTCGGCGCTCGCCGGCGCGCCGGCAATATCACGTGGAAGCGCGGCGACATGGAGAAGTTGCCGCTCGCTGATGCCTCAGTAGATCTCGCCGTGCTGTCGCAAGCGCTGCACCACGCATCCGATCCGCCCGTGGTGATAGCCGAAGCCGCGCGCGTGGTCCGTCCTGGTGGCCATGTGTTGATCCTGGAGTTACGGAGCCACAACGAAGGCTGGGTGCGCGAACAACTCGGCGATTGGTGGCTCGGATTTGACGACGAGCAGCTGCGCGCGATGCTGATAGAAGCGCGGCTCAGCGCCGTGAAGGTCACCGTCGGCGCACGGCGCGCGGGGGATCCCTTTACCGTGCTGATCGCGAGCGCTCTCAAAGAGCGGCGAAAGAAGACACATTCATGAATCACAGCGACAAGACGACCGCCACATTGACATACCTGCACGACACGCTCGCGCACCGCATTCTCGTCCTCGATGGCGCCATGGGAACGATGCTCCAGCGCCTCAAGCTCGGCGAAGACGAGTTTCGCGGCGCGCGCTTTCGCGATCACGGCCAGCCGCTCAAGGGGAACAGCGATTTGCTCGTCCTGACGCAGCCGGATGCGGTCGCGAACATCCATGCGCAATACTTCGAAGCCGGCGCGGACATCGTTGAAACCAACACCTTTACCGCCACGACGATCTCGCAAGCTGATTACGGCCTCGCGCACCTCGCCTACGAGATCAACGTTGCTGGCGCGCAGGTTGCGCGGCGTGTCGCCGACGAATGGACGGCGCGAACGCCGGAGCGGCCGCGTTTTGTTGCTGGCTCGATGGGTCCGACCAATCGCACGCTGTCGATCTCGCCTGATGTCAACAACGCCGCGTTCCGTGCGTCGACGTTCGACGAAATGCGAGCGGCGTATCGCGAGCAGGCGCGCGGGCTCATCGATGGCGGCTGCGATCTCCTGCTGCTCGAGACGATCTTCGACACGCTCAACGCCAAAGCCGCGCTGATCGGAATCGAGGACGGCTTCGACGACACCGGCGTCAGGCTTCCGTTGATGATCTCGGTCACGATCACGGATCGGAGCGGACGCACCCTCTCGGGTCAAACGCTCGACGCGTTCTACGTGTCGATCGAGCACGCGCGGCCATTCAGCGTCGGGTTGAACTGCGCGCTGGGGGCGCGCGAAATTCGTCCTTATCTCGCCGAGCTGGCGCGTATCGCCACGTGTTACGTGAGTTGTCATCCCAACGCCGGCTTGCCAAACGCGTTTGGCCAGTACGACGAACAACCCGATGAAACCGGTATGCTGCTGCGCGAGTTCGCCGAGAGCGGATTCGTCAACATCGTCGGCGGCTGCTGCGGGACGACGCCGGATCACATCCGCAAAGTGGCGACGGCCGTTGATGCGGTAGCGCCGCGCGTGGTGCCCGACGCGGAGACGACGCCGTTTCACGGCCTGCCGCGCTATTCCGGGCTCGAGACGCTGGTGATTCGCCCCGACAGCAACTTCCAGATGATCGGCGAGCGCACCAACGTCACGGGATCGAAGAAGTTTGCGCGGCTGGTGCAGGCCGGCAACTGGAGCGGCGCCGCCGAAGTGGCGCTCGAGCAGGTGCGCGGCGGCGCGAACATCCTCGACGTCAACATGGACGAAGGGATGCTCGACTCCGAGCGCTGCATGACCGACTTCCTGCACTACATCGCCACCGAACCGGAAATCGCGCGCCTGCCGATCATGGTCGACAGCTCGAAGTGGTCGGTCATCGAAGCCGGCCTCAAGTGCGTGCAAGGCAAGTCGATCGTGAACTCGATCAGTCTCAAGGAAGGCGAAGCCGACTTTCTCGACAAGGCGCGCAAGGTGCGGCGCTACGGCGCGGCCATGATTGTGATGGCGTTCGACGAGAAGGGCCAGGCCGACAGCGTTGCGCGGAAAGTCGAGATCTGCCAGCGCGCGTATCGCCTGCTCACCGAGCGGGCGGGCGTGGAGCCGGCCGACATCATTTTCGATCCCAACGTGCTCGCCATCGCCACCGGCCTCGAAGAGCACAACGACTACGCCAAGAATTTCATTGCCGCCGCGGAGAAGATCAAGGAGACCTGTCCAGGCGTAAAGATCAGCGGCGGGATCAGCAATCTCTCGTTCTCATTGCGCGGCAACGATGTCGTCCGCGAGGCTATCCATTCGGCGTTCCTCTTTCACGCGATCAAGGCCGGCCTCGACATGGGCATCGTCAATGCCGGTCAGCTCGTGGTCTACGAGGATATTCCGCCCGACCTGCTCGAGCACGTCGAGGACATCATCTTCAATCGCCGCCCCGACGCCACCGAACGGATGGTCGCTTTCGCCGAACAGGTGAAGGGCACGGGCACCAAACGCGCGGCCGATCTCGCGTGGCGCGAAGGGACGGTGGAAGCGCGCCTCGCGCACGCGCTCGTGCACGGAGTGGTCGACTTTATCGAGGTCGACACCGAGGAAGCGCGTCAGAAGTACGGCCGGCCGCTGTCGGTCATCGAAGGTCCGCTGATGGACGGCATGAAGATCGTCGGCGAACTGTTTGGCGCGGGCAAGATGTTCCTCCCGCAGGTGGTGAAGAGCGCGCGCGCGATGAAGCGCGCGGTCGCCTATCTCGAGCCCTTCATGGAGGAGGAAAAAGCCGCGCTTCTCAGCGCCGGTCATGCGGGCGCCGGCGGCCCTCAGGGCCGTCTGGTGGTGGCGACGGTCAAAGGCGACGTTCACGACATCGGCAAGAACATCGTTGGCGTGGTGCTCGGGTGCAACAACTACGAAGTCGTGGACCTCGGCGTGATGGTGCCGGCCGATCGCATTCTGCAGGAAGCGATCGATCGCAAGGCCGACATCGTGGGCCTGAGCGGCCTGATCACACCGTCGCTCGACGAGATGGTCTACGTGGCGCAGCAGATGAAGCACCGCGGCATGAGGTTGCCGCTGCTGATCGGCGGCGCCACCACCAGCCGGCAGCACACCGCGGTCAAAATCGCGCCGGAATACGACGCGCCAACCGTGCACGTTCCCGATGCGTCGCGCGTGGTCGATGTGGTCTCGAACCTGTTGAGCGAGCAGCAGCGTGGCCCGTTTGACTCGCTCAACCGGCAGGAACAGGAGCGGCTTCGCGCGCAGTACGGCAGCCGCCGGGAGCGGCCGATGCTGAGCTATGAAGACGCGAAAAAGAACCGGCTCCGCCTGGATTTTGCGCAGCCGCCCACGCCCGCCTTCACCGGCCGGCGCGAGGTGGACGTCGATCTCGCCGAGCTCGTGCCCTATATCGACTGGACGTTTTTCTTCGCCGCGTGGGAACTGAAGGGCCGTTTCCCTGCCATTCTGCAGGACCCCAAACACGGCGAGGCGGCACGCGATCTCTACGATCAGGCGCAGAAGCTGCTCGCGAGGATTGTCAGCGGCAAACTGCTGCGCGCGCGCGGCGTGTACGGCTTCTGGTGCGCGAATGCCGAGGGCGACGATATCGTGCTGCTCCCGTCGAGCGCGGATGACGCGGCGAAAGCCGCGCCGCACGACCGCCTGGCGACGTTCCCGATGCTCCGCCAGCAGGAAGTCATCGCCGATGACAAACCGAATCGATCGCTCGCCGATTTCGTCGCGCCGATCGACAGCGGTGTGCCCGATCACATCGGCGCGTTCGCCGTCACTGCCGGTCTTGGCGTCGACGAGCTCGTGTTGCGCTTCGAGCGCGAGCACGACGACTACTCCGCCATTATTGCCAAGGCGCTCGCCGATCGGCTCGCTGAGGCGTTCGCCGAATATCTGCACGCACGTGCGCGGCACGACTGGGGCTACGGCGCGTCCGAGCAACTGACCAGGGACGATTTAATCGCGGAGAAGTATCAGGGCATCCGCCCCGCGTTCGGCTATCCTGCGTGCCCGGACCACAGCGAAAAGCGGACGCTGTTCGATCTCCTGCAGGCGCGCCGCATCGGCATGGATCTGACCGAGACGTGTGTGATGACGCCTGCGGCATCGGTCAGCGGCTTGTATTTCTGGCATCCGCAGGCGCGCTACTTCGTCATCCAGCGAATCGGTGCCGATCAAGTGGAGAGTTATGCGCGGAGGAAGGGCGAGAGCATCGCGGAAGCCGAGCGGTGGCTGCAGCCGGTACTCGCCTATGACCCGGAACTAGCGCCAATCACATAGGTAATAGCCGGCGACGCGTTCACCGGCGCCGGTTGCACAGGGGTTTTTCTGCACCATCAAGACGCCGCCGGGACTGATCGCATCGACCGGACGGCCGGCTATCGCTTTGTATTCGGTGATGCGTTCGAAGTCATTGGCGACAAATTTCACTCTTTCACCGCTGAGAAACGTCATGTGGTACGCGAGCCAGTAATCGGCAAACGCCACCGTTACGCGGTGTGCCTCGATGCGCGAGAGGATGTCACGCATCGGCGTGGGCGGAGGCGCGTGCCGGGCGTGCACCAGAACACGCGCGTGGTCGATCGCCGACGACACGGCGAGTAATCCAAGGATCGCCGCCGCCGTCAGGCGGAGCGCGACGCGGCGCATGGGCTGCAGCATGAGCGCGGCGATGCCGATTGGCGCATACAACGAGAGCAAACCGTATCGCAACGTGTGAATGATGAGCGGCCGTGTCAGCGGATAGGCGACGGCGGCAATGACGCCGACGCCGGTCAGGTAGAGCGGAAAGAGCCAGCGGCGGCCGGCCGACAGTGTCCTGCGCGCGTCTGCCCACAGCAGCGCTGCTGCGATAACCGACAGCACAGCGACGATCGGTCCCAACAGGACTCTACCCACACGCAGATCCGTTGCCACACCGACGGCGCCGGGATTGAACGTTTTCAAACCTAAAATCGTGGGCACGTAGTCACTCGCCAAATCATAGAAGCGCAATCCCAGCTCACTCGCGTTCCACCGCACACGAGCCAACGCGAGCGTCACCGTATCCTGCCCGCCCGTGCCGACCAATTCTCCGGCCGTCCCAGGTCCAAACAGATCGGCGTACGGTTTGAGGAACTCCACTGCCGTGAACACGATCAGGAATGCGGCGAGAGTTTGCGTCCAATCCAGCGCCATTTCGCGGACGCGCGAGTGACGTTCAATCACATCGACGAGCAGCAACATCGGGATCGCGTAGGCCGAGAATTCGCGGTTGAGAACGGCCACCGCGAGACACGCGCCAAGCGCGAGCGGCCGCCGGCGCAGCATCCAGGCGACAAGTACCCACAAGAACGGTTCAATGTTGCCACCCTGCGCTTCAACCAGATCGGATGCCACCGCCATTGGCGCAATCCAGAAGATGCTGCTGACGAGGACCGCCGGCCACACGCCGAGACCTGCCTCGGTGACCAGTAGACGCACGAGGAGCAGGCCGGTCACGAGATTCAACGTCACCAGCGCCGTGCGAAGCGTGGCGACGGATGCGCCGAACAAGCCGATGAAGGGCGCTGCGACCCACGATTCGACGGCGAGCATGTACTCCTGGCCATAAAAGAAGAGCGGCTTGGCGCGCCCTTCGACCAGATGTTTTGCCATCAGCCCGACGATCGCCTGATCGGAATCGAAAAAGCTTTCTTCCCACGCGACGAAGAACCACGATCGCAACAGCAGCAACCCGATGCAGAACGCGACGGCAATGCGCCAGTCGGCGAGCCATTTCACGAGGCCGCGCGCTTGAGGCATGATGCTCGCAAATGATATCAGCGCCGTTTCTGGCCGGCTGTCCGTCCGGCCTCGATCGCGTAGCGTGGTTCGTGCTTTCACGCAGCCCGCTCGATCGATTGCCATGGCTCTCGCCGATCGGTGCGCAGCTTGCGTTTGTTTTGCCGGTGCTGCTCGTGTCGCTGCTGGCGTTGTGGGTGCGGAGGGCGCGGCGTGCGAACGCCGGCGCCGCCGTGGTGCTCGCCGCGGTGGCCGTGCATCCGCCGCTCGTGCTCGCACTCGCGCCTTTTCTCCCGTGGAAACAGATTGCGGCACGTGAGACGTCGAGAGATTGGCTGCGTATTGCGATCGTCGTAATCGGGACAGCAGCGATTCTGCTCGTGGCTGCTCCCAGGTGCCAGTTGAATGCGTCGCTCGATGTGCGCGTGATGATGAAAGACGCGGTGCGCACGCTTCGAGCCTTCACCGGCATCATCGTCCCGGTTCTTGCGGTGTTTGAAACACTGCGCAGCCCACGTTCCGCCCACACGCGGACTGCCTGGCTCGTCGCGGCCGCCTCGCCGGTCGCCGTGTTCATCTTCCCGACGTTCGATGGACGATTGACGCTGGTCGCTCTCGCGTTTGTGTTGTGGTGGTTGGCCGCTCACGCAGCACGCGCCATCATTGTTTCGCAGTCGCGGTGGGCCGCGCGCGTGATGACGACGCTCCTTCTCGCGCTGGTGCCCGTCATGCACGCGGCCGGCGCAGCGTCAATGCCCCTGGGCACACCCGTATCAAGGACGCCGCCGCATCTTGTCGTGCGCGCGCTCGACGAAATGGAGTGGCCGGCAGCCGTTGCCGCGGAAGATCGCGCCCACGATCTCCTCGTACGGCTTTGGACCGCCGGGGAGCGAAGGCGCGATTCGTCGCTTCAGGTCGTCGATGCCGCAAGCGATCAGTTGAGTGACGTGATCGCGTCGCGCGCCACCTACGCCTTCGCCGAGGGCGCGCGAACCATGCAAAACCGCGGCATCTGGGCAGGACCCGTGGATCCGCCGAAGCCGGCCACGCAACCTGTTCTGTGGCGTGCGCTTGCCGCACCCGGTTGTCGGCCGCTCACGCCTCTGTGGCGAAACGTGACCGCGCTCGCAGCCGAGGGCCAGTTGAGCGCGGTGTTCTCGAGAGGTGCCACGGGACGGCATGCCATCTTCTGGGTCGTCATGCCGCGTGGCACCTTGGTCGAGCAGATGGGCTGGTCGTTGCGCGCGCGTGACGGATACCGGCGATTGGCTTTGACCTCACCAATCCGGCTCACCACCGACTCTTTCTCGACTTCGTGTTGAAGGACGACATCCCGCTCACGCTCCTGCCAACGACCACGAATTACATCGCGCGGCTGTTCGTCGAACATGTCGAACTGCAGTCCGGTACGCTTGCGTTGGCATTTGACTCGCCGCCGCAAACGGTCATGGCGCGGATCGACACCGGTCGCTTTGCCGGCGAGGTGAAAGTCTGTCACGCGTCCGAAGGGATACCCGTGGTCGGCTATCCCGAAGCGCCGCGCGACGTGTCATTCAACCTTCGATCGGCTGCTCCGGTCGGCCGCGGCTGGCACATGCCCCGAGGATCGCGCGAGGCGCCGTTTCGCTGGACCGCGGCGCCATCCGCCGAACTGCGGTTTCTCGCGGTGGCGCGCGTACCGCTCGCGTTGACGCTTGAGATCCACGATGCCGCCGCTGGCGAACGTGAGGCACGCGGCGTGACGCTCAACGGCGTGGCTGCAAGCTGCCAGCGCGGGGCCGGTGGATGCTCGTGGTGGCTGGTGCCAGAAGCCATAAACGTTGGTCTCAACGTGCTGACGATCAGCGCTCCCGTGCGCCAGCCCTCGGCCAACGATGCACGCACGCTCGGATTGATGGTCGGCGGCGCCACGTTGCGCCACTTGACCCCAACTGGTCAATCCCTCGCGATTCGCCGACGATAGTCGTGTAGGAACGAAGAACGAAGAACTAGCCAAGGGCCGCGAAGTTAGCCGGATATCAAGGGCAGGGCCCTTGGCTGGTTCTGTCAGACGCCGCATCGCGAGAACGCGTTGTTTCTTGCTCGAGTGCAGCGCCGCAGCGGCGTGCATGCGGAACTCTTCCCAGCGACCGAGCGCGATCGTCGTGCTCAGCACCATCAGGCGCCGCGTGCGCCGGTCGAGGCCGGGACGCGTCCAGATCTCGCCCCAGGCGTATCGCGTGATGAGATCCTGAAAGTCCTCGGTCAGCGGGGTGGTCTTTGCGAGCGCTCGCGCGACGTGATCGCCGCCGAGCACCTCGCGGCGTACCTTCAGGCCGACTTCGCGGCGTGTTGCATCATCCATGGCGATCTCCGTTCAGAACATCGAGCATCGCGGCGCTAAAGGCGTCCGGTTGTTCGACATTGGATAAATGCGCCGCCGGGAGGCGGACCAGCCTGGCCCGCGGCAATCCGTCGCGCAACCGTTCTGCATCAGCAACCGTGGTGGCCGGATCGTGGTCGCCAGCGATCACGAGCGCGGGCGCGGAGATGTGCGAGAGTTCGCTCGAGAGATCGGCGTCGCGAAGAGCCGCGGCGCAGGCGATATAGCCCTGCGGCTCGGTCGCCAGCAGCATCGCGACATACGACTGCATCACCGCCGGATGTCGATCGCAATAGGACTCGGTGAACCAGCGGCCGCGCAGCGTCGATGCCAGCGGCGCCAACCCCTGGCTGCGCACAAGCGCAATACGATCGCTCCAGCTCTGCACGGTACCGATACGCGCGCTGGTATTGGCAAGGACGATCTTATCGACGCGATCGCTGGCGTAGCGTGCAAGCCACATCGCCATAACGCCACCAATCGATAACCCACACACGTTGGCACGCCGCACACCGGCGGCATCCAGTATCGCAAGCGCGTCTTTGCCAAGTTCGTCTATCGAGTAATCGCCAGCGAGAACCGAAGACTGGCCGTGGCCACGCAGGTCAGCTCGGATGACCTGAAAATGCCGCACGAATTCGGGCAATTGCGGCGCCCACAATTCGCGGGTGGTACCCAGAGAATGAAGCAGCAGCAGCGCCGGGGCGCCCGCCGGACCCTTGACGTCGCCGGCAAGTCGCGCCTCGGCGTTGAACGCTTCAATCACCCTGTCTCCGCGGCGCGCTGGACCCGGGCGATCAGTTCAGGCGCCGCGCCGAGGTACTGTGCGGGATCGAGTAGTCGCTCCAACGTCGCGCGATCAAGGGCGTCGACGATCGCCGGATCGGCGGAGAGCGCATCGAGAAACGACTTCCCGGTGTTGTCAACCTCCGCTGCGGCACGCGCGACATGCTCGTGCGCCCTTTCACGTCCGATGATGGTCGCCAACGCCAGCGTCACCGCCTCCGACATGATCACGCCCTGACTCATCTGCAGATTTGTGCGCATGCGCTCGGGATGCACTTCGATGGTTGCCAGCATCGTTTCCACGGCGCGCGCGCTTCCCGCTGTGATCGACACCAGTTCGGTCAGCGTCTGCCATTCGGCCGGCCACCCACCCAGACCGCGCTCGTGCTCTTGCGCCATCGCGGATAACACCGTGGCGACGAGACCCGGTGCTCGAATTGCGGCAGCAATCGCGAGCGCACATTCCACCGGGTTCCGCTTGTGCGGCATCGCCGACGATCCCCCACCGCCAGCAAGGCCGAGTTCTCCGATCTCGGTTTGACTGAGCAGCGCCACGTCCCGCGCGATCTTGCCCAGAACGCCGCAGACGACGCCAAGCGCGCATGCGAGTGACGCAACGCGATCGCGGTGCGTATGCCACGGCATCGTGGGATTGGCAAGGCCGAGCCGGGCCGCAACGGCGTCGCCAATGGCGATCGCCTGGTCACCCAATCCCGCCAGGCTGCCGGTCGCGCCGCCTAGTTGCAACACAGAGACGTCATCGAGCGCACTGCCAAGTCGAACGAAGACGCGCCGGAGTGCATCAGCCCAACCCGCTGCGGTAAGGCCGAAGGTGATCGGCGTCGCGTGGCGCAGCCACGTACGTCCCGCCATAACGGTGTGCGCATGTGCGGACGCCAGCGTGCGCGCCGTCTTTGCCGCGGCATCGAGCCTGGCGCGCACGCGTGGTACAGCGGCGCGAAACTGCAGCACCAAAGCCGTATCGATGATGTCCTGACTGGTGGCGCCGAAGTGCACCCACGTCGCTGCCGAGCGATCGATGAGTGCTACCCGCCGGCGCAGATCGGCAATCAACGGGATCGCGACGTTTCCCGCAGAGACCGCCTGCCGAGCAAGCGCGGGCAGGTCGACGTCCTCCGCTCGTGCGGCAGCCGCAATCGCGTCGGCGCTGCGCGGGGGGATGATTCCGCGATCGGCTTGCACCGCGGCGAGCGCCACTTCCACATCGAGCATCGCCTGGATCGTCGCCGAGTCGGACAATTGCGCCGAGACCGCGGCGTCACCGAAAAGCTCGCTGTAAAGGCGGCCGCCGTCAGACATCGAAGAAGACGGTCTCGTCCGCTCCCTGCAGAATCACATCGAAATGATAGCGGCAGTCGTCGATCTTCCGCGCGAGCAGCGTCTTTCGGCGGCCATCAGCGACAAGCTGCAACACGGCATCGCGATCGAGATCCGGCGCATCGTCGAAATAGATGCGGGTGTAATACCGCGTGAGAATGCCGCGGCCAACGACGAGGACAGCGACATAGGTAGAGCGGGCAAGTTCAACGTGGTAACCGCCATCAAGGCCCGTCAAGACACGGCAAAACGCGCGCAGCTCCGGTTGCCAGAACTCCAACGCGCCATCCTCGATCCCCTCTCTGGCGCCGTCGAGAAGACAGCCGCTGATCACCACGCGATCAACTGCCGTATTCTCGTCGACGCCGGCCTGCCCGGCGCGGAGGCCAATCGAGAGGAACGGGCCCGCCGTTTGAAACGGTGTGAGCCCTTGCTTCACTTCTGCCACGGCGTCTCCTCGCGGCCGCGTAACACGATGTCGAAACGATAACCGTGCGCGAACTCCGGCTCGGTCAGCGACAAGTCGAATGGCGCCACCAGGCGTTGCCGCGCGGCGGCATCGGGGATGGAGTTGAAGATCGGATCGAGCGGCAGCAACGGGTCCCCTTCGAAGTACATCTGCGTGACCAGCCGCGTTGCCAGGCATTCGCCGAACAGCGAGAAGTGAACGTGTGCCGGACGCCATGCATTGTGGTGATTGCGCCAGGGATAGGGGCCAGGCTTAATCGTGACGATGCAGTATCGGCCCTCTTCGTCGGTCATCGTGCGCCCCGCGCCTGCGAAGTTCGGATCCAGTGGCGCGTTGGTCTGATCGGCGGGGTGACGATACCGGCCGGCCGCGTTGGCCTGCCACACCTCTATCAACGTGTTGCGCACCGGCCGTCCGTCCTCGTCGCGCACCCGTCCTTTGATGATGATGCGCTGGCCGAGAGGGGCGCCCTGGAATTGGCGAGTGAGATCGTGATCCAGCGGTCCGATCGCGTCGCGGCCGAATACCGGTCCCGAGAGTTCAGCCAGCGTATGCGGCAGCACAATCAAGGGTTGTTTCGGATGCCGCAGTATCGTCGATCGATACGAAGGCGAGTCATCGGGCGGATGCACTCCGCGCGCCGGCCGCCTTAGGCTCGCCATGGTGTTGCGCGTCACTGTGTCGGCATCGTAATACACGTTCTCGCGTACTCTAACCCCAGCGCTCACTCGAGTTGCTGGCGCCAACGGCGCGAGAAACGCTCGAACAGTGCCTTTCGGCCGCTATCGCCGCATTGCCACGATGCCATGCTCGTGCGCTCAAGTGAATTGCGGAGGTAAAGCATGTCTTCTGATCCGGCGCGCGCGCGCCGCCTGACCGGGCTCGTCGCGAGCGCAGTGATATTGGGGATCATGCTGGCGACCCCTGCGCCCTCGACACTTTCGCCCCCGGCCTGGCGCACGGCCGCGGTGTTTGCCGCCGCCCTCGTGCTTTGGGTCTCCGAAGCCGTCCCCATTGCCGTCACAGCGCTGCTCGTCGTCATCACGCAGCCGTTGCTCGGCCTCGCTGAGCTGCCCGCGGCGTTCGCCAGTTTCATCAGCCCGGTCTTCTTTTTCGTGCTCGTGATGTTCGTCATCGCACAGGCGATTTCGTCCACCGGGCTCGATCGCCGGTTCGCGCTGTGGCTCCTCGCCAAGGCCGGCGGCGATCCGCGCCGGGTCCTGTTCGCGCTCATCTGTGGCTGCGGTGCGCTTTCCACCATCGTGTCGGACGTACCCGTGTGCGCCATCTTCATGGCCATCGCGCTCGGCATCTTCGATCGCTTGAAGCTGCGCCCTGGTGAGTCGCGTTTCGCCAAGGCGCTCATGCTCGGCATCCCGGTCGCCTCCCTCATCGGAGGCGTCGGCACGCCGGCCGGCAGCTCGATCAACATCCTCGGCTTGTTTCTGATCGAGCAAGGCAGCGGCGTTCGTGTGCCTTTTCTCCTCTGGACCGCGATCGGTTTGCCCATGGTCGCGATCATGCTTCCCATTGCGGCCGTCACCATTGCCTGGTTTTATCCACCGGAGATCACGTCAATAGCCGGAGCCGTTGATGTCGTAAGCGAACGAAAACAGCGCGGCCCGCTGAGCGCAGCGGAGATTCGAGTGCTCCTCGTCATGGCGGCGATGCTCGTGCTGTGGCTGCTGAGCTCGTGGCACCCCGCTATCGACACTGTCACCGTTGCGGTGTTTGGCGCCGCGGTCATGTTTTTCCCGTTCATGGGCGTCTTCACGTCGTGGAAAGAGGTTGAACGCGGGGTCGGATGGGACGCGCTGATCATGATCGGCGGCGTGACCTCCTTGGGAGCAGCGTCGGCAAAGACCGGCCTGGCAAAGTGGCTGGTCGATGTTTCGCTCAGCGATATCGGCGGGTGGACACCAGTGGCAGCCATCGCAGCGATTAGCGCGTTTACGGTGGTCATCCACCTCATTTTGCCGATTGCACCGGTGATCAACGCCGTGCTGATTCCGCCCATCGTCCTCCTCGCGCAGTCCACGGGTCAGAACCCGGCGCTGTACGGTTTGCCCGTCGCGTTTACTGCCTCGTGCGCGTTCTTGCTGCCGCTCGATGCGGTGATGCTCGTCACCTATGGAAAGGGATACTACGGCGTCACCGATCTCCTGCTGCCCGGCATCGTGATCAGCATCGCGTGGGTCATCGTCATGACAGCGGTGCTCATGAGCATCGGGCCGCTTATCGGACTGACGTAGGTCAAGAGATCTGAGCGTCGCGCATGTGGGTGCGAACAGCCTCCAGATCCTTCGTGACGATCGCGACAAACTGCTCCCGCGACATGTCGAGCTTCCACGTGCCGAGGTCGGTGCCGAGGAGGTTGTCGTGCTCGAGATGGATGTTAATGGGCCCGGCAAAGCGCGCGGCCTTCAGCAGCTCGAACATCCGCTTGAGATCGATCATGCCTTCGCCTATGGGCACGAACTCGGTGCGCCAGGCGCCTTTGTCGTCGCGGAACCAACGCACGTCCTTGATCGCGAGCGACACGATGTACGGCAAGGCGACCTGCGCCGCGTCTATCCACCCAACGCCATTGCGGGCGGTCGCGTGGCCAATATCGTAGTTGAGACCAACGAGCCGCGGCTCAAAACCGCGAATGACCTCCCAGAAGTCCCAAACGTTGCCGCCGATGTTCCCTGGCGCAGAGTGCGTGTGATAGCAGATCGTGGTGTTGTACTTGTCGTTGAGCGCGGCGACCGTGGCGATGCGCGGCTTCAGCTCCTCGAGTTGTTGACGGAGATCGCGCGCGTAGTCGTAACGGAAGTACTGCCCGCCGCGGTAATAGCGGATACCGAGCCCGCTCGCGGTGTGTAGAATCGGTTCGGCGTACGGTGATTTCGCGTCCTGAATCGACGTCGTGATCATCGTGACGGCGACGCCGGCCTTGCGGGTGAGCTCCACTGCGCGCCGCAGCTCAGTCTCGACGCGTGCAGGCTCGATGTGACCGCCTGTCCGGACGTTCCACTCGATCGCGTCGAAACCCATGCGCGCCGTGAGATCGATCGCGTCTTCCAGCGTCGTCCACTGCAGGTGCCGCGAGACGAGGCCAACCTGCAGCTTCGCGGGCGTGGACGGCGCGACCGTGGGCTGCGAGTCACTGAAGCGGAGGGCGGCGCCCAGCGGGGCCGCTCCAAGGATGTGAAGCGCGTCGCGGCGCGAGAGCTTGTTCACTGCTTCACTGCTTCGGTGGAAACGCCTGGCTCAAGTAATCGACGATCAGCTTAGCTTCGTCACTCGTTGCCGTCGCGCCCATGCCGATCATCTGGTCGACGACGGCCTTCCACCGTTCTGGAGTACCGCCGCTCGCGGTTTCGGCCTGTAATCCATGACACGTCGTACACACGCGCTCGGTGACGGCTCGCGCTTGCGCGAACGCCTGCGTTGACATCTGCACGAGCGTCGGCGTTGACCCCGGCTTCGCTGCAGGCGCCGCCGGTGCTGCGGTTGCGGCCGATGTCGAGGTCGTTGCGCGATCTCTGAGCGCAAAGGCAACGAGCTTCTGCGGATATTGCTCCGTGCCGCCGCGATCGGTGTCGCCAGGACCGCCGGCGGCAACGACGACGTACTGCTTGCCGTCTTTGCCCATGAACGTCATCGGTGTCGCAGCGGCCTGCGCTTCGAGCTCGACGTACCACAGTTCCTTGCCGGTCGTCGCGTCGAACGCCCGGAAGCGGCGATCCTTCGACGCGCCGATGAAGACGAGACCGCCGGCCGTCGCGATCGGACCACCGAGATTGGGTGTGCCGGTCGGCGGAATACCTTTGGCGATGAGCTCGGGATACACCCCCAGCGGCACTTTCCAGGCGAGGTCGCCAGTGTTCACGTTGACCGCGACGAGTTCACCCCACGGCGGCCGCTGACAGGGATAGTGGTTGTCATCCCAAAAGCGGGTGTACGCGAGCTCATTGCGATACTGACCCGGGTTCTGCGTATCGGCCACCATGCGGCCGATCGTCGCGAGATTGCTGGTGTTGACGAAGAGGTATCCGAGTTGCGGATTGAAGGCGGTGCCGCCCCAATTGCCGCCCCCGATGGTCCCGCTGAACACAACCGTCACGCCGTTGGCGCCGTACGGCGTGTACGGACCGTCGTTGTACATCTTCTCGCGCTCCCACCACTCGGTGCAGAACTTGTTCGACTCGGGTGTGACGGTGGTGAGATCGGCCTTGGTCATCCCGAGGCGAGCCCACGGTGCGGGCTTCGTGGGAAACGGCTGCGTCGGCGCGCTCTTCTCGCCGGGCACTGCGCTGATTGGCACTTTGCGTTCTTCGACCTCGTCGATCGGCTTGCCGGTCAGGCGATCGAGGATGAACAGCATGCCGCCCATCTTCGTGACTTGCACGACGGCAGGAATGCGCTTTCCGTTGCGCACAACGTCGATCAGCGCGGGCGCTGCAGCGAGATCGGCATCAAAGACGTCGTGGCGCGTGGTTTGGTAATGCCATTTGTAAGCGCCGGTGTTCGCATCGAGCGCCAGCACTGACACTGAATACAGGTTGTCGCCGGGCCGATCGCCGCCATAAAAGCTGCCGCCCGGGTTGCCCGTGGGCAGAAAGACCATGCCGCGCTCGGTATCGACGGTGATCAAGCCCCACACCGCAGGACCGCCGCGATCTTTCCAGCCCTCACCCCACGTCCCGAAGTTGCGATCGCCAGGCTGCGGAACGGCGCGGAAGCGCCACACGGGTTTGCCTGTCTTGACATCAAAGGCCTGCGGATCGCCGGGCGGCCCGATGAATGAGTTCTCGCCCTCAGAGCCACCGAAGATTGCGAGGTTCTTGTAGATCGCCGGTGGTGACGAAAACGAGAATCCGCTGCCGAACGCCGCGCCACCGCGTCCACCGCGGCCGCCACCTTCATCGCTATCGCTGGCGCCGCGACCGCCTTGCGCTCCTCCTCTGCCGCGTCCTCCTTCGGGACCACGCGTCATTGCAGGCATCGACTTCGGCATGCCGGGATGCACGTCGGCAACACCCTTGTCGCCGAAGCTCTCGATCAGGGCGCCGATTTTCGGATCCAGCGCGATCAACTTGTCGCCCGCGCCGTAGAGCAGACGCTCACCTGCTTCGGCGTCGCCAGGCCAGTACGCCACCGCGCGCACCGATCGGCCGCGAACAGGCGTTTCGAATCGCCACAACTCTTTGCCAGTTTCAGGCTCGAGCGCGACCACGCCGCCGTTTTGCAGCGTGATGTACATCGTCCCGTTGATTACCACTGGCGTGTTCTGCCACTTGCGGCCGGGTGTTTTGGTGTCGAACTCCCACGCCTTGGTCAACCGCGTCACGTTCTCCGGCGTGATCTGCGTCAGGGTCGAGAAGCGTGTGTGGCCCGGATCGTTGCCGTACGTCTTCCAGTCGTTTTGCGCCAGCGCCACGATCGACATGCACGCCGCACACATGGTCGCCCAAACCCAAGCCTGTTTCTTCATGATGTGAACGCCTTCCGCTCACAGCGCGGTCAACCCGCGAATTCACGTGATTGGACAGCGCTAACGGCGCGCGGCGCGCGCAGGCCGCCCTTTTTGTGCCCATTCAACTCGAATCATCTCGATCCCACGATTCACAAATCTAGTCAATCGAGCGGCTAGAACACGTACTTCACGGCGAACTGCATCACGCGCGCATCCGCCTGCGTCGACGTGATGCGGCCGAAATCGGCGCTGCCGAACGTCGTATTCGGGTCGCCGAGGTGATCGCGGTTGGTCACGTTGAACGCTTCGACGCGTACTTCCAACCGATGATCGCTCGCCATTCTCAGCACACGCGAGAGCGCGAGATCGATATTCCAGAACGCGGGACCCCGCAGGAAACCGCGCGGCGTGTCGCCCCAGCTTCCCGGCGTGTTCGGAGCAAATGCCGCGGTGTTGAACCAGCGCTCGATCGTACGATCGTCGAGGTCCGGATCGCCGATCACGACCGGACGCTGATTGCCGAGACCGGTGAGCGACAGGTTGCCGGTCGTGCTCGGCGTCAGCGGATTGCCGCTGCGCGCCTGAAAGATCGTTCCCAATTGCCAGCCGCTCGTGATGTGCTGCCACACGCCGCTGCCGACGCCAGGCAGCTGATAGATGATCGAACTGTTGAGAATGTACGGGCGGTCAGCCTGGCACGGGCCCCAGTTCGTGCTCGGATCATCGGGGTCCGGAAACACGTTGGTGATGTCAACGCCCGGCTCGCCGTTGTTCTTGCACGTTGCCAGCGTCAGGTTGTTGTTCATGCTCCAGCCGTTGCTCAAACGCCGCTGCAGCGTCAGGACCACACCATCGTAACGGCCGTGGCCTTCGTAGGCTTCCTGAATGGTGGAGTAATACTGACCTTCGGTCGGGTTGAGCAGATACAGCTCGCGGCGAGTCTCCTGATTGGCGTTGGTTGAATTGCCCGGAATGTAGACCGCGGGATTCAACTCCGTGCCAATCCAGATGTTGTGCGTGCGGTTGCCGAGATACGTCACGCCAGCCATCCAGGCGCCGCCGAACTGACGCTGGTAGCTGATGTTCCACTGGCGTACTTGCATCGGATCGATGCGCAGCGGCATCGACACGTACGTGCCCTGCAACGGGAATTGAAAGTCCGATGGCGGCGGCATCGGCGTCGGGAACGGATTCCCGCCGGGATAGCCGACCCAGGGATCGGTGAACGACGCCGGATTGTTCACCTGAATCGTATTGCCGTACGGCGCGTTGAGCGGATGCCGGCCGTACTGCCAGAGACGCGGCGAGTCGTAGTAGAGACCAGCGGCCGCGCGGATCGTTTGCACGTTGTCTCCACGCGGATCCCAGACCAGACCCACGCGCGGCGCAAACTGATTCAGCTTGTCGAACGTGTTGGCATCATCGGGGAAGCCTTCATCGCCGGAGAACATGAGTCCCGCCGGCGCGTTCGTAAACACCTCGCTTCGCCGACCCGCGAGAAACCAGTTCATATCGAAGTGGCTGTAAAAACCGTAGTCATCGTCTGGCGCCAGGTACGGCTCCCAGCGCAAACCGGCATTGACGGTGAGCTGGTTGCTGATGCGCCAGACGTCCTGCGCATAGATGCCGAAGTAGTTCATCTGCTGCTTGACCGCCTGATTACCGCCCTGACGGAACTGGCTCGGAAGCCCCACCAGCATGTCGGCGAGGCCGAGGCGGCCGCCGCCTCCGCGCGTGCCATTGAACGTGAAAATGCCATTGGCCTGGAACGGGCCGACGACGTCGAGGCCAGGCTGAATCCAGCTCGCGCCAAAGGATATCTGGTGGTCGCTTTTGACCCAGTCGAAGTCCTGCGACAGCTGGTAGGTGGTGGACTCGAATTTGCCAGGGAATCCGGCCGTCGGAAAGCCATTGGTCACCGACAGGTTGAAGAAAGCCAAGCCGGGCTCTGTTGCCGCCGACCACACGTTCGATCCGAGGGTGGTATACGTGTCGAGACCCTCACCCTGCGAGCGATGGATACGCGATCGCGCCACCGCAAATCGCGTCGCGCTCACGAGCTTGGAGGTCAGCACATAGTCGTCCCCGACCGACAGTGTCTGCACGCGGTTGTCGAGGCCGAGCCCGCTGCCGGTCGTGAGCAACAGGTTTTGTCCGTCGAAGGCCGGAGCGCGATCGTAGTTGGCAATGTAGTAGCGCCCGAAGAAGCGTTGGTCGCTGGTGGCCTGCCAGTCGAGACGGGCGACGGTTTGCTGCTCGTCGTTGTTGTCGGGAATCGCGTAGGTGATGCGGCCGCACGGATCGGTGGCGACTGGCAGCTGGTTGATGATCTTCACGGCGATGGGATTGAACAATGACGGCTCGACGCGGTTGTTCACGTAGGGCGGGGTAAGCGTGATCGCGCGTCCCGCGTTGCATTCCGCCGACGCCGCTGCCGTGAAGTCGCCCGCGCGCATGGCCGCCGTCGGCACGAACGCCGTCGAATCGGAAGGCCGCTGACGATTGCGGCTGATCTGCAAACCGCCGAAGAAGAACATCTTGCTCTGCCTGATCGGTCCGCCCAATGTCCCACCGTACTGGTTGCGATTGAGGCCATCGTCCGCCGTCGCGAATCTGTTGATCGCGTTGAAACGATGATCGCGAATGAACTCGAACGCGTTTCCGTGAAATGAGTTGGTTCCCGCCTTGGTGACGGCGTTGACGGTAGCGCCGGTGTAGATGCCGTAGCGCGCCGGGCGAACGCCGCTCTCAACCTTGAACTCCTCCAGCGCGTCCGGGAATGGCATGGGTTGGCCAATGTTGTTGACCGGATCGTTGTTGAAGCCACCATCAACGAGGTAGATCGTGCTGTTGCCGGTTCCACCAGCAACCGAGATCGCGACCGCTGACGGGTACTGACGCTGGCTGCCGATAAGTCCGTTGGTATTGTTGGTGACAGCCGCACCCGACAAGAGCACCAACTGCGATGGTTGACGACCGTCCAGCGGCAGTCCGACCATTTGCTCCTGGCTCACGACCGTTCCCACTGCGGTGTTGCGTGTCTCGACCATCGTCGCGCCCGCGGTGACAGTCAAGGTTTCCGACAGGGCGCCGACTTTCAGCGTGATGTTGATGGTTGGACTCGCGCCGACCTGCAGCGTGATGCCGCTCTGCTGAAAGGTGCTGAAGCCCTGCAGCTTCGCTTCCAGCTCGTAGGGACCCACCGGAAGGTTCGGAAGCACGTAGTCGCCCCGCTCACCCGTGATCACGAAGCGCGTCAAACCAGTCGTCGTTTGTTTGACCTGCACCTCCACGCCGGGGAGCGCGGCACCCGATTCATCTGAAACAACGCCGGAAATCTGCGCAATCGCGACTGTTTGTGCAGCGGTACCGCTGGGCAGCGCGAGCATCAGCAACAAGACAACGAGCCGGTGCATGGGACCCTCCAGGAATGGAGACTTGTCAGCTCACAGGGAGATCAAGGAGATCGGGGAGAAGATTTCGATCATCTCCCCGGCCTGCGCGATTTCCCTGTGCTCTTTAGCCTGTTGATTGTAGCCAAACAGGTATTGTTGTCAATACAGGTATTACAGGCGTCGCACGGTAGAGATTGTGCGTCAGTCGTTCCCGACGCGAAGAAAATCGGCGATGTCCCAGTAGCCTGTCCGCGGCATCGGCACATCGCCGCGGGTGCGCACTTCCAGCAGGTACGGCGCGTTTGCCGCGATCGCAGTGCGGAGCGCTCCGGCCAGCTCGTTTGGCTCCTCCACGAGGTTGGCTGCGATCCCAAACGCCTTGGCCATCATCACGAAATCAGGGTTGTAGGGGGTTCCGTCAGGTCGCGTGAACTCCGTGCCGTAGGTGTTGTTGAAGTAGGTGGTGCCGACAGTGCGAATAGTCGAAAAGCAATAGTTGTTGAACAGCAGCCATACGACGGGCACGTTCAATTCCACCGCCGTCGTGAGCGCGCCGATCACCGACATCAGCCCGCCGTCGCCCACGAGTCCGATCACCGTGCGATCGGGCGCGGCAAGTTTGGCGCCGATCGCCGCAGCCGGAGAGAAACCCATCGTGGCCAAACCGCCGCTCGTCAGGAACGATTGCGGCCGGCGGGTCACCAGCTGCTGCCCCGCCCCGTTTTTGTTCCAGCCAACGTCGGTCACGAAAATCGCGTCTTCGGGGGCTACTCCCGATAGTTCCTTGAGCAAACGTGCGGGGTGAATAGGCTTGCCGTTGTCTTGCTGCGTTTTCTCGAGTTCGTCCTGCCATTCACGTTTTCGTGCGGCGATGAGCTTTGCGCGTGACCGATCCGCGGTGGCGGTCCTGGCGCCGCGCACATGCCGGATCAACGCGCGCAGTGTTCGCTTCGCGTCGCCGACGATGCCGACATCAACGGGATAGATCTTGCCGATCTCCTGCGGATCGATGTCGATCTGAAGCAGCTTCGACGGAGGGATCGCGAACGTGTACTTCGGATCCCACGAGCTGCAGTCCGCTTCCGCAAAGCCGGTCCCCACTGCGAGAATCACGTCGGCCTCGCGCGTCGTGTCGTTGGCCGCGCGCGATCCCCAGATGCCGGTCATGCCGAGCGACAGCGGGTGGTCCTCGGGAAAAACGCCCTTCGCCATCAGCGTCGTGGCAACAGGCACGCCGGTGAGTTCGGCGAGCTCGCGCAACTCGCTCGACGCCTCGCTGAGGGTCACGCCGTTTCCGGCGAAGATCACCGGACGTGACGCGCTTGTGAGCACATGTGCCGCTTCCGCAATCCCATCGTCTGGACCGACGGGTCTGGCGTAATTAGGGCGGCGCGCGACGGTGATCGGCTCCGCTTTGACCTGGCCGGAGAACACATCCATAGGCACATCGAGCAACACTGCTCCAGGCTTGCCCGTCTGCGCCAGGTTCAGCGCCCGCGGCATCACGTCGGGCAGGAATTTCGGATCGTCGATTCTCCACACGCGTTTGCAGACCGGGCGATAGATGTCCCCCTGCGATGCATCGGCGTGAAGGCGCATTCCTTGATGCGGCTCGCGCGCGTGGTGATAGGAGGGCGTGTTCCCTGCAATTACAACCATCGGCGTGAAGTCCGCCGCCGCGCTGGCCACGCCGGTGAGCGCGTTGGTCAATCCCGGAGAAATGTGCACGTTGACGACGGCAAGCTTGTGCGAGACGCGAAAATAGGCGTCGGCGGCGTGCGCGGCTTGCTGCTCGTGTCGAAACGACACGTACTCGATGCCGAGGCGATAGCACGCGTCGATCAGCGCGTAATTGGTGTGTCCGCACTGGCCGAACACCTTCGTCACGCCCTCCTGCTGCAGGCAGTGGGCGATAAACATGGCTCCGGTCATACCGCTCCTGACGCCGTCAATACGAAATGCAAAGTGCGAAATTCAAGATGCGCCTTCCGAATGTCGAATTCACGTCGATAGCGTGATCAGCCGTTCTTCGGTCATCTCCTGCATGGCGTACTTCGGGCCTTCGCGGCCAAGACCGCTGTCCTTCACGCCGGCGAACGGAATCAGATCGACGCGGCTGCTCGACGACTCGTTGATGTGGACGACGCCCACGTGGATGCTGCGCGCGGCGAGCATGGCCTTGTTGATATCGCGCGTGAAGATGCCCGCAGCCAGTCCGAACTCGGTGGAATTGATTTGCGCAATGGCGTCTTCGAGAGTGTCGAACGGAATGATCGAAACCACCGGCGCGAAGATCTCCTGACAAATCACGCGCATGTCGCGGTTGACGTCGATCAGGATGGTGGGCGCCAGCAGTCCACGCTCCCGTTGACCACCAGCAACAAGCCGCGCTCCGCTGGCGACAGCGTCGCGAACCCACTGCTCGGCGCGCGCGGCCTCGGCCTCGCTGATCATCGGTCCGATTGCAGTCTCGGGATCGTGCGGATTCCCGATCTTCAACTGCGCCGTGGCGGCGACGAATTTCTCCGTGAACCGCTCGAGCACGGATTTCTGAACGAAGAGGCGCTGCGTGGACGTGCACGCTTGTCCCGCCCGTTTGAATGCGGAATTGGCGATGCGGGGGGCGGCGCGATCGAGATCGCCATCGTCGCAGACGATCGTGCCGGCGATGCTTCCGAGCTCGAGGGCGATGGGCCGCAGGCCGACTGCGCGGTGCAGGGCCTTGCCGACATCGGTACTACCAGTGAAGGTGTAAAAGCGAATCTGCTGGTTCTCGACGAGCCAGCGGCCGACCTCGCTGCCGGGGCCTTGCACGAGGTTGATGTGACCGGCCGGAATTCCCGCCTCGAGGAGGATTTCAAACAGCAACGCGGCGCTGAATGGTGTGGCTTGCGGCGCCTTCAACACCACAGTGTTTCCGGCCGCGAGCGCCGGCGCCGTCTTGTGCGCCACGAAGTTGAGCGGCGCGTTGAACGACGTGATGCCACACACCACGCCGCGTGGCACGCGAATGGTGAACGCCATGCGATGCGCGTTGCCGGGCGAGCCCTCGATCGGCACCATCTCGCCGACGAGTCGCTTGGCTTCTTCGGCTGAGATCAGAAACGTCTGGATCGCACGCGTGACTTCGTTGACCGCATCGGCGACCGGAAATCCCGCTTCAGCCGTGATCGTCCGGGCCAACTCGTCGCGACGGCGCTCGATGCCGTCGCACACGCGGCGAAGTACTGCGTAGCGCTCGTACGGATCGAGCCGCGTGTGCTGGAACGATCGATGGGCGGCGTCAACCGCCGCATCAACTTGCTCGCGTGAGGCACGGTCCGCCTCACCGATTTGTTCGCCCGTGAATTTGTCAAAGACAGGGAACGTCTCCGTACCCTCGACCCATCGGCCGTCGATAAGGAGCCGCGCACGACGCAGGGCGACTTCTAGAGCAGCGTGTTGGATAGCCACTGTCGTCCTCAGACGACGCCAGCCTGTCGCAGGCGTGCGATGTCGTCACAGGTGAGACCGAGCTCGGTCCCATACACCTCGTGATTGTGTTGACCGAGATCACCGCCCGGCCACGATACTTCGCCGGGCGTCTCGGAAAGGCGCGGCACCACGTTGTGCATCCGAATCGCCTCGCCGCTGTGTCCGTTGCCGCTGCGGATCGGTACGTCGAGAAGGAGCTGGCGAGTGTGCCAGTGGGGATCCTGCTCGATGTCCGCGACGGTTTGCACAGCGACCGCGGTGAGCGCGTTGGATTCAATGATGCGAAGGTTTTCGGCCAGGGTGCGCGCGGCAATCGCCTGTGCGATCTCCTCGTCCAGCGCGTCGGCGTGTTGCACCCGTGCCTGGTTTGTCGCAAATCGCGCGTCGTCGAGCAGGTGGCCGAGACCGTACGCCTGCAGGAACCGCTCCGCCATTTTGGGCGTCGATCCGCTCACGGCAATGTAGCGGCCGTCGCTCGTGGGATAGCAGCCGCGCGGTCCTGCGTTTTTCGACCGGCTGCCGTTTCGCTCGCGCAGCCGTCCAAGCGCCGCGTATTCGGCCGCCAGCGGACCAAGGAGCGAGAACAACGATTCGAAGAGCGAGACGTCCACGACCTGGCCGGGACCGCCGTGCACGTCGCGACGATAGAGCGCGAACATGACGGCGTTGGTGGCATAGAGCGCCGACGTCATATCGGCGAGCGGGAAACTCGGTACGATCGGCGCGCCATCCGGCTCACCGTTCATCGCCGCGAATCCGCTCGCGGCTTCGACCAGCGTGCCAAAGCCGGGTCGCCGGCTCGCGGGACCCGTTTGTCCCCAACCGGAGATCCGGACCAGCATCATTTTGGGATTCCAACTGTGAAGCACGTCCCAGCCAAGGCCCATCGATTCGAGCGTGCCCGGCACGAACGACTCCATCACGATGTCGAAACGCGGCACCAGACGGCGGAGCAAGTCCTTGCCTTCGGGTGACTTCAAATTCAAGGTCACGTAGCGCTTGTTGCGCGCGTACACCTGCCACCAGAACGGCTGGCCGTCGGTCGTCCAGTAGCGCAGCGGATCACCCGTACCAGGCTGTTCGACCTTGACGACGTCGGCGCCAAAGTCGGCGAGCAGCATGCCGGCGACTCCGCCGGCGATCATGCGCGACAGATCGAGAACGCGAATGCCTGTTAAGGGTTTCACGGCGCCTGTTCCGTTCCCAGACATGTATGGATAACTATACAAGTTGTGTCAAGCTGATGGTATGCTTCCCTCTCATATCGTGGCAACTGACAATTCCGACGGCGCCTTGAGCAAGGAGCTCGGGGTTCCGCTCTACCACCAGATTCAGCACCTCGTTCGTCACCGCATCCACAGCGGACTCTACCCACCGGGCACGCAAATCCCTTCAGAACACGACCTCTGCCGTGAGCTGTCGGTGAGCCGGGTCACCTTGCGCGAAGCGCTGCGCGAGCTGGTCCGCGAAAATCTGCTGGTCAAAGTGCAGGGCAAAGGCACGTTTGTGTCGTCGAATCCGCCCAAGCGCCTGAGACCGGTGCGCTACAGCGGCTTTCTCGAGGAGCTGCAGGAACGCGTGCGCAAGCTGCGCGTGACCGAAGTAGAAGTCGTGCAGGCCCCGGCGACGAGCGAGTTGAAGTCGACGCTGCAGCTGAGCCCTGCCACGACGGAAGTGACGCTGATCAAGCGCTTGCGGCATATCGACAGCGAGCCGTTTTCCTATACCCTCAACTATCTGCCCTCGGAGATCGGCGCGCGCATCAAACCGAAGGATCTTCACTCGCTGCCGCTGCTGAAGATCCTCCAGGAGGATCTGAAAATCCCCATCCTGCGGGCGCGCGAAACCATCGAAGCGGCGCCGGCGGACCCGGACACCGCTCGCCGGCTCGCTATTCCCGTACTCTATCCCGTGATGCACATGACGCGAATCATGTACACCACCGGCGATCGTCCCTTTGAGCTGGTCGATATTTTTTATCGCGCCGACAAGTACCACTATTCCGTCAACATGGTCCGCGTGAAGAAGGGTGGTCGGTGGACATGGAATACCGAGGTGGAAACGTCGGCGTGAGCGGGTGCGCGGCCCCGCCGCTTGTCTTAACGTCAAGACATCTGCGCGCGGTAGGATGAGTGCGGTATGAGCACGCGCGTCACGCTCGCGGCCGCGTCGAAAATCAGCGAAAAAGCGATCCGGCATCAGCTCAACCGCATCCTCGCCAGCAAGACCTTCCACCAGGTCGATCGCCTCAAGCGTTTCATCGATTTCATCGTCCTCGAAGCGGCCGCCGGCCGTGGCGGTGACCTCAAGGAGTACGTGATCGGTGTTCAAGTCTTCGGCAAGGATCCGTCCTTCGATCCCAGGACCGATCCGATCGTCCGCGTCCAGGCGCGCCGGCTGCGCGCGCGGCTGGTGCGCTATTACCGCGAGGAGGGCCAGAACGACGAGGTCATCGTCGATCTACCGAAAGGGGGATATGCGCCAGTGTTCCGGCGTCGCGAAGGCACGCCGCCGACGAAGCCAACACTGAGTGCCGCGCTCGTCACACGCAACACGGTGGCGGTGTTGCCGTTCACGGATCAATCGCCGGGCGGCACGCTCGGCTACTTCTGCCAGGGGCTGAGCGATGAAATCGTTCACGCGCTCACGCAGCTTCGAAGTTTGCGCGTGCTTGCCCTGCATCCCGATCAAGTCGTCGAGCCGAATCCGCGGTCTGCGGCGGCGTTGCAGATCGACGGTAGCGTTCGCCCCTATGGCGATCTCGTTCGCGTGACGACACGGCTGATTGACGGCGCCAACGGGTTTTATCTCTGGTCGCACGCGGTTGATGCGCCGATGGCGGAACCGTTGGCCGCACAAGAGCTCGTGGCGAAGACGATCGTCGAGAGGCTCTCGCCTGAACTGCCCGACGCGGAACATTCGCCGGCGACGCGTCACAGCAACGACAACCTCGCGGCGCGCAACCTGTATCTGCAGGGTCGGTATCACCTCAACCAGCGCACCGAAGAAGGCCTGCTGAAGGCCGTGGAGTTTTTCGAAAAGGCGCTGATCGAGGACGCGCAGTTCTCGTTGGCTCACGCCGGTCTCGCGGACGCCTATGGCCTGCTTGCCCACTACGGCGTCCTCGGGCCGGCTGATGTCTGGTCGAAGGCGGCCTCGAGCGCGGCGTCCGCGGTGATGCTCGACAGCCACTCAGCCGAAGCGCACACGTCGCTCGCGCATGTGCGCGCGACGCAGGATTGGGACTGGGCCGGGGCCGAGCGTGAATATCAACTCGCCATTCAACTCAACCCGCGTTACCCGACTGCGCATCACTGGTACGCGATGTCGTGCCTGGTGCCCATGGGACGTCTGGACGAAGCACTGGAACAGATGCTGCTGGCGCAGTCGCTCGATCCGGTTTCGTCGATCATCGCTCGCGACGTTGCCGTGATCTTCGCCTACCGGCGCGATTTCGACGCGGCGCTCGATCAGTGCGACCAGACGATCGAGTTGAACCCGCACTTCGCGCCGGCGTACCTGACGCTTGGGCTGATTCAGGAGCAGCGGAAAGACTTCGACGAGTCGGCGGCCGCCTTCCGCCGGGCCGTCGATTTGGCCCCCAATTCACCTCGTATGCAGGGCGCCCTTGCCCGCACGCTCGCGCTGTCGGGCAAAGTCGAGACCGCGCGCGAAACGCTGCACTCGTTGGAGGGCCTTTCCTCGGCTCGCTACGTGTCGCCGTTCGACCTCCTCACGATTCACTTTGCCCTTGGAGACGTCGGGCGCGGGTTCAAATGGCTCGGGAAAGCCTGTGACGATCGGTGCTTTGAACTGCTCGCGCTGCGCGTCGACCCGCGCTTCGAAGCGCTGCGTGATGATTCCCGTTTCCTCGCCCTGACGCGACGCGTTGGACTTAGCGCTGACTGAGCGCGCGTACTTAGAGCGCGTAACAAAACCCGTACGATGTCGACATGGACGGCTTTCGTGTTGCGCAGTACCGCCGGCGGTTATGTCGGTCGCGCTTGGATGACTGTCGGCGGCGCCTGCGCGATTGGCAACATCGGCGCGTCGTCATCGGGGCTCAGCGCACCGTTGGGTCGCATCGCTAGTACCCGTCGGGCCTGGCGAACGTCACTCCGAGGCCCTCTATCAATTTACCGAAATGAATCAGTTCATGTTCGGCATAGTGCGGGGCGGCGACCTGGACCCCTACCGGTAGGCCGCTGGCGCTTTGCCCCGCCGGCACAACGAGTGCCGGGTTCCCGCAGCTGTTGTAGGGGATCGTAAACGGTGCGGTGTAGTCCAAGTACGCCCAGGTTCGTCCTTCCTGGACGATCGGGCTATGCGTGTGATTGTGAGAGAAGGCTGGGCCCGCAGCGACTGGACTGATGACGAAGTCGTATACGTCGAAACGGCGCGCCAACTCTTCAACGAGGCCCGTGCGCTGCTTCAGCGCTCGGCTGAAACTCTTGAATTGGAGATCGAGTCCAGCTTTTAACGAAGTCAGCACGTTGATGACGGCGCCGCGGCCCATGGCGCTGAACTGCCGCTTCATGATCTGGCGCCCGATCCACGGCGCGTCTTGCCCAACGATTGAGCCGAACAACAGCCCCCACACCGCGTAGACTTCATCCAGCCATCGGTCGTCGAACGGTCGCTTCTCGGTCTGGACACCGGTGGCCTCCAGCCTGCGTAAGAACGCGCTGAGCACGTTCTTTGTCTCTTTTCCGCACGGCACCTTCCCAACATCGTCGAACCACGCGATCGTGTAGTCGCCCAGCCGCGTCTTCACGCGCGGTTTCTCTGGAAGATGCCCGAAGTACTTCCACGTCGCCTGATTGAGAATCGTCCACGCCAGCTCGATGTCGGTCATCGTTCGGGCAAGCGGACCAATACTGGCCATCGCCACAAACCCGCCGCCACGGGTTCGACGTGATCGGCCTAATCGCGTCGCTTCTGCCAAAACAGCCTGGGCAGTGCAAGATCGCGGCGGCGACAGGCCCTGTGTCCCGCGACGGCGAGCAAGGTCGTCATAGTCCCGCTTGATCGAGAACCTTCTGGACGAACGCCTCCTGACGCGCATGGTCGGCAACAGCCTCGGCGGCCATGGGCTCCTCCTTTCCGGGCGGCGCTGGTCGTGGGCTCTTTTACGCCCAGAGAGCCGCGGCGTCAACAGCTGGCTCGCATTCCGTCGAGTTGTCGAGGTCCCCTGCCGATGAGGTTTCCGCTGGTGAAGTATCAGCATTCCGGCCGAAAGCCGGACAGTGAAAGCCAAGGGCAATCCACGCCGATTCAAGTGGATTGCGGAATTGCGGGATTAATGCTCCATTACCCACTTGATCGCTTCGAAATACATCTTCTGCATCCACGGCGTATCCCAGAGCTCGCGGTGATGGCCAAGTGTGGAGTAGAACACGCGGCCTTTGCCATACGTCTTGGTCCATGCCACGGGAAAATCGCCGTCTTTGCGGTGCACGAGCGGCGCCTTCAGATCAAGCGAGCCGGGATCGAGCCGGGCAAGAACGTGCAGCTTGTCGCGCGAAAAATCCTTCAACTGGTAGTGCTCGTCGTTGACGACGAACGAGCGCGGAAGGTGGGCGGTGATGGATGACGCTCCATTCTCGACAATCACCGTGGCGTCAACGATGCCCCACGGGTGTTCGTCGAAGCGGCCGCCGAGCATCTCACCGAATTCAGGCCACGAGAAAAAGCCGGTCGCGCCGGCATGCGTGGAGACAAATCCTTTGCCGTCGCGCACGAACGCGAGGAGATCCGCCTTTTGCTCGGGCGTGAGGTCGATCTCGCGCACGCCGAAGAAAAAGATCGCGTCGAAGTAATTCAGATTGCGTGCGAGAAACTGCTCGCCCGTCGCGATGCCTGCGCCGGTTTTAAAGATGATGGGACGCTTGGTGATCGGCTGGGAGTCGGTGCGGATGATCGTGTCATACCGACCCGACTCCCATCCCAAGCGTTCGATAGTCGAGAGCGCGTGTGTGATCGAATCGTGCTGGTAGCCGTTGCGCACGTCCGCCCAGGCCAGAACATGTTTGGGGAACGTTCGCGGCGCGGGCATGCGCTCGACCGATTGCGCGAACGCGGCGCTGAACGCTAAACAGAGCGTGGCAAGCGCTTTCATTGCGTGGGGCTGGACAACGCGAACGCGACGACCTTGGTGCCCGGCGGAGATCCCAGGAAGCTGCCGCCTCCAGCCGCCACCACGACGTACTGTTTGCCGTCTTTGCCCATGAACGTCATCGGGATGGAATGGGCGCTCGCTTCAAGCTTTGCTTCCCATAACTGTTTGCCCGTGCGCGAATCGAACGCACGGAAATAGCCGTCTGTCGTCGCACCCACGAACAACAAGCCGCTGGCAGTGGCGATTGGTCCGCCCATATTGAGGGCGCCGGTGTTGCCAAATCCTTTGTCTTTCAGCTGGGGAACGATGCCGATGGGCATCTTCCATGCAATGTCACCCGTGTTGACGTTGACGGCGATGAGCTCACCGAACGGTGGTGCCGAGCAGGGAATCTTGTTTTCGGGATTCCAGAAGCGGCCCACCGCCCCACCCCACGGCGTCGTCCGCACGTAGGTGCGTGTGCCCGAACGGTCGGTGGCGAGCTGCATGCGCGCGACTTGGCCGAGGTTCATCACGTTGGTGAATACCATTCCCAGCGACGGGTCGTACGCGAGGCCGTTCCAGTTGCCTCCGCCGAGCGTGCTCGGAAAGGTGACCATGAAGCCTTCGATTCCCGCCGGCGTAAACGGCCCTTGCGTGTAGAACCCGTTTTTCTCCCACAACTCCTTGCAGTACGCCGCATGCTCGGGCGTGAGATTGTAGAAGTCCTTCGCGGGATCGAATTGCATGCGTGCGAGCGGTTCGGGTTTCAGCGGAAAGGGTTGTGTCGGCCAGCTCTCTTCGCCCGGTACAGGGCTCTTCGGCACGGGACGCTCCTCCATGCCGAACACAGGTTCGCCGGTCACGCGATCGAAGATAAAGAGCGTGCCCATCTTGGTGATCACGGCAACGGCGGGAATCGTCTTTCCGTTGCGGCGCACGTCGATCAACGTCGGTGCCGAGGGAACGTCCCAGTCCCAGATGTCGTGGTGCACGAGCTGCTGGAACCACTTCAATTTGCCCGTGGTCAGGTCGAGCGCGACAACCGAGTTGGCGTAGAGGTTCTTTCCCTTACGGTCGGCACCGTAATAGTCCGACGTGGGCGCGCCGATTGGCGCATAGAGAATGCCGCGCTCCGTATCTACGGTGAAGAAGGCCCACATGTTGGTGCCGGAGCGATTCTTCCAACTCTCGCCTTCCCAGGTTTCATTTCCCGGCTCGCCAGGACGCGGCACCGTATGGAACGACCACAAGAGTCTTCCCGTGCGCGCATCCCACGCGCGGATGTCGCCGTACAGTCCAAGGCTCGGTGAGTTCTCGCCGTTGTTGCCGCCTGTGATGATGATGTTCTTGTATACGGCCGGCGGCGACTGCATGCCGATGCGGCCATCAACGTCGCCTTTGATCCCGGTTTTCAGATCAACCCAGCCGAAGCCGCCGAACTCGGTGGCAAGTCGCCCGGTTTTCGCGTCGAGCGCAAGAAGTCGTTCGTTTGTGCCCTGCAGGATCCGTGGCCCCGCGGTGCCATCGCCCGGCCAGTACGCGAGTCCACGGCGGCCCACTTGCTCCGGCGCTTCGAACTTCCACAGCATCTTGCCGCTCTCTGGCTCGAGCGCGAAAACGTTCGACCCGCCGGACAGATACATGACGCCGTTCACGACGAGAGGCGTGACTTGCAGGTTCGATGCGCCGACGTCGAAGCTCCACGCCTGCGTGAGCCGCGATACGTTCGCGGGAGTGATTTGGGTGAGCTTCGAGAAGCGCTGCTCACCGAGATCTCCGCCGCGTGTGACCCACTCCTGGGCGCTGACGGTGACGACCGTCACCGCGACGGCGGCGAGCACCTGAATCCGTTTGTTCATACGTGTCTACTGACTGGCACGACTCTGTCGCGGCGTTGCATCGCCCGCGGTCAATCCC
>JBKPDL010000046.1:0-9024 GCA_046727855.1 Acidobacteriota bacterium | reverse complement strand
CTTCGAGCACGTTCTCGAACGCAAGTACCGTCGGCGCATCGATCGTACGAGTCTGATCGTCTTCCACCGTCACGCGACCATCGAGCAGGAACTGCAGCAATTCAGGCGGCCGTCCTTTCTCGTAGAGGACGCGTCCGGCCTCGTGTCGTACCTGCCGCCCGAGTCCGGCAATTCGGAACAGCTCGTCGACCGACGCGAAGTTGAACAACTGAATACGTCTGAGGCGATCGGCAAGCTCCACTGCCGGAAGCGGCTCGAGCCACAAGGCGCGCCGTCGCTCGCTCGATAACCGTTGCGCCGCCAGGGCCCAGGATGCCGCCTCGAACACCGCCCAATCGTGCGGATCGCGATGGCCCAGGACGTGCTCCAGATCGTCGGCGAGCGACCACAGGCTGCGCCGTTCCACGACCTGGATCGCCGCCGCTGCAATCACCTCGGAGTCGTCGTGCACGAGTTGCGCGAGCGTGTCTTCGACGTCGCGCACGCGCGTTTTGAACACCGCGTTGCCCTTACGCACACGTTCGTCCTCGGGCATGTCCTCGAGCAGCAGCATCACGCGCCGCCGAATATCGCCGCCGAGCAGGTTGTCGAGATACTCGATGGCGCCCGAGCGCAGGCGCGCATCCGGGTGTGTAAGGGCGGTGCGCACCGCGGCGATGTCTTCCGGCGGATACAGCATCCCGAGCAGGCGGAAAATCCGGTCGCGCGCCCGCTGATGCTTTTCCTGCAGCGCGCGCGACAGCAGTGAGTCGGCATCCAGGCCGCCGAGGATGAACAGGTTGTGATGAAGCGTCAAGGCGCCGAAGGCACGCGTGGCCTCCTGCACGATCTGGCGTTCGATCACCGCGCGGTCGACGTTCAGATCGGGCCGCTCCCGCCGGATCCGATCGATCGCCGCGCCAGCCTTGTACCTGATGAAGCCATCGTCATCCGCCAGCGCCGGCACCAGCACGTCGAGTGCACGCTGCGAAGGAATGAGCGCAAGCGTAGACGGCACATGGCGGCGAACCCAGACGTCCTCTTCCTTGTCGCGCATGAAATACGCGAGCACGTCGATGACGTCCTCGCCGTAACCGACGAGGACCTGCCGCGCGGCCGGCTTGAGCAGTCGGTTCCGCATCAGCGAGATGAGCGGCGGAACGAACAGAAAATCGCCCGCGGGCTGCTTGCCGGCGCTCTGAATCGCCGCGCGCGCCACCTCGATCGACGAATCGAACATCAATGGGACGAGCAACGTGCGGAAGCGCGGATCGGGCAGCTCGCCGAGAGCGCGCGCCACTTCGGCCCGAGTCTCAATCGCCTGGTCGCGAGTGTCTGACGCCAACTTTCGCAGCGTGTCTTCGGCCGTGCGGCGGTCGGCTTCCAATTCGCTGCTCGCAAGGGCGGTAGCGGCGGTAATGGCCAGCTGTGGGTCGGGATCTTGCAGCAGCGGCCGCATGATGTCGGCCGCGCGTTCGCGCCGCATCGCGGCAAGCGCGCGCACCGCGGCAAGGCGAACGCTGGAGTCCTGGTCCTTGAGGGCGCGTTCGACGCTGGCCGCCCAGTGGCCCAGGCGATGAGGAGGCGTCCCCGCGGCGGCATCGAGGGCCCTCGCGCGCACCTGTGCCGACGCGTGGTGCAGAAGCAGCGGGGTAACGAGATGACTCTTGTCGAGCGACTCCAGAAGATCGATGGCGTAAACGACGCGCCGCGCGTCGGGGTTCGCCAGCTCGGATACCAGCGTTTCAATCGTGTTGAGATCGGCCGTATCGATCCGAATCTCGGACGCTTGCACTTGCTGTTGCGCAATGCTGCGCCGGAAGGAAGCGACGTACTCTCGTTTGGCACGAATTGCCATGACCAGCCACACGGCGACGAGAACGACCGTCGCGTAACTGAGTTGCTGCCATGAGAGATTCAGCCCCCACGGTTTGATCAGGACCAGCAGCATCAGCGCCCCGATGCCCTTGGCCATGCGATCGACGGTGACGTCGACAAACGGCTTGGCTTGGAGTTTGACGTCTGTCGGCAGCGGCAGAAACAGAATCTCGCGCGTCGTCTTGTCGACGGTATAGCGCAGCGATCGATCGACGATGCTGCCGGACGCCGGCGCCCACAGCGCTGCATTGGCGAGAATCACGCCCGCCATGATGCCGAGACTGACCGGCAACACCATCAGCGCGAATCCCACACCCAGCAGCCGGTGAATTCGGCTGGTCAGGAACATCTGAATGACGAGACCGACAAGCGACAGAATAAAGCGAACCGATCCGAGAAAGGCCGTAATCGAATCCGTGGCGCCCCGCCCTTTGAACACCTCGGTGGCCATGTTCAACTGCTGGTCGAGGATGGCTGCACCAAACGCGCCCATGGTGATGATGACGCCAATGAGCTGCATCTGCCGCGAATTGAGGAACAAGCGGAACGCTTCGCCCGCGCCAATACCCTTCTCGTCATCGCCGACGAGCTTGCTCTCGGCCAGGGCGGCGCCTTCGCGCTTCACCACCGCGATGACGATGGCGATGCACGAGGCCAGGATCGCAGCGCTGAAGAGCAGCAGCGCGTTGGTGCCGATCCGCTCGGCGATGAGCGCCGTGATGCCGGCACCCGTCAGCCCGCCCAGCACCGTTCCGCCGCCGATGAAACCGAACAGGCGCTTCGCCTGACGCGCGTCGTACACCGTGTTGGCGAGCGTCCAGAACTGGCTGACGAGGAGAATCGCGAAAATGAGGCCGAGAAGGTAAAACGCAGCTGACACCCACTGCTGACCGGTCTGGAACAGCAGCCAGAACACGACCAGAATGGTCACGAGAAAAGCCTGCGACAGTGGGATCACCCATTTACGCGGCAGCAGCGACGTGGCCTTCGCGTAGCCCTGCATGATGATGCCGATGAGAAAGCCAGCCACGAACTGCACGTAGGGAATGTTTTCGGCGCCGAGGTCCGAGATGAACTTGGATCGCGTGATCGGCTGGATGATGTTGTAGCTGGTCATCGCCAGAAACGAATACGCGAACATGAGCAGCGCGGTCGGCGCCTCGGTTGCGCGCAGTTCGGCGAAGGGGCTCAGGATCCAGCTCGTGAAGGAGCGCGAGTCACGGTCGGCCATCAGTGGGGATGATATAAGACAGTCGGGGCTTTTAACCATGCTCACGCTCGCGCAACGCGTCTTTGGCCTGAGCGGCCGGGAATTGGCCCGTGCCATCCCCCTTTTTGCCTACCTGTTTTTTGTGATCGCGGGCACGGTGGCCAGCAAAGCCGCGCGGGACGCGCTGTTTCTCGACCGCTTCCGTGCTGTTGACCTGCCGTATGTGGACATCGCGATCGCCCTGATCGTGGGCCTCGTGGCCAGCATCTACATCCGGGCGGGTGAGCGGACGAACCTGCGGAACCTGCAAGTCACGAGCCTGCTAGCGTTTGCCGGCAGCGCGCTGGCCTTCTGGTGGGGCACCCGCGGCACGATTTCGCCGCAGCAAAGTGACGTCCTCTTCGTCGTCATTTACATCTGGGTGGGGGTGATCAGTGTGGTCGTGCCGACCCAGGTCTGGACGCTGGCCAATTACGTGCTGACGACGCGCGAAGCCAAGCGGTCGTTTGGGTTCATCGGTGCGGGCGCGATCCTTGGATGGATCGTTGGCGGGGCGGCCACGACCATGCTGGTTGAACGCTTCGGGACGGAGGCGACACTGCTCTGGGTTGCGCTGGCGCTGACATTGTCCGCCGGGCTGGTCCTGCACGTGTGGCGCAACCGCCCGTCCTACGTCGAAGACGATTCGCCAGCGATCGCTCCCGACGGAAGGAGCGCGACCGACAGTCGGCTGCTCGCGAGTCTTGCCGATGTCAGCCGCTCTCCCTACCTCACCGCGATCGCGTTCGTGATCGCTCTGGCCGCGTTCGTGACAACGATTGCGGGTTGGCAATTCAAGGCGATCGCCAAAGCCAATATTCCTGACACCGATCAGCTCGCAGAATTTTTCGGCATGTTCAACATGATCGCGGGCGTTGCGGCGCTGGTGACGCAGCTGCTGCTCACGGGGCGTTTGTTGCGGCGCGTTGGGGTTGGCATCGCGTTGTTCATCGTCCCCGCGGCACTGGCCTTGAGTTCGGCAGGTTTGTTGATCGCGGGCCGGTTGATCGCCGCGGTCGCGCTCAAAGCGAGCGATCAGGTGTTGCGCTACTCAGTGGACAAGGCGACTGTCGAACTGCTCTATTTACCAGTGCCGCATGCGCTGACATTCCGCGTCAAGTCGTTTATCGACACGGTTGTCTATCGTCTGGGCGACGCGCTCGGCGGCGTCACCGTATTGCTGTTTGCTGGTGCGTTGGGCCTGAGCGCCGTGCAGATGACGTGGGTGACGCTGGCGCTCGTCCTCTGCTGGATCTGGGCTGCCGCTGTCGCGCGCCGCGCGTACGTGGAGAACCTGCGCGAGAGCATCCATCAGCATCGTGTCGATACCGAGCGCGCCAATGCGCCAGTGATCGATAAATCGGCGTCCGAGATCCTCGCTGGAGAATTGTCGGGCACTCCCGAACGAATTCTCTATGCCCTCAGCCTGTTCGAGGCTGCGCGCGACGTGCGCGTGCATCCAGCAATTCGCGGACTCTTGAAACACGAGTCGGGTGAGGTGCGCCAGCACGCGTTGCGGCTGTTGTCGCGAGCCGGCGACGTCTCCGTTGTCCACGACGTAGAACGACTGCTGTACGATCCACACCTCGAAGTCCGCACCGAGGCGTTGCTGTATCTCGCCGAGCACGCGCATGTCGATCCGCTCGAGCGCATCGAGCAGCTCGGCGACTTTCCCGACTTCTCCCTGCGCGCGGCGATGGCGGCGTTTCTCGCCCGCCCAGGGGTGGCGCAAAACCTTGATGCCGCGCGCGCCATTATCGGGGCGATGGTGTCGGACCGGGGCATCGACGGCCGCCGCGTCCGCATCGAGGCGGCGCGCTTGCTCGGCATGCTGCCCGACGTGTTCGAACGCGATCTGCGTGCGCTTTTGCAGGACGACGCTCCTGAGGTCGCGGTCACCGCCATGCGATCAGTGGCTCGTCTCCGCAAGCGGACGCTGGTGCCGCGCATCATCGACCGCCTCGCCGAGCCTTCGCTGACCGAGGAGGCGGTGGCTACCCTTGCCAGTTTCGGGGATGCGACCGTGGGAACCTTACGCGACGCTCTGGCGGATCCGGCCGTAGCGGTTGAAATACGGCGCGAGCTGCCGGCTGCGCTGCTGACCATCGGCACGCGCACCGCGCAGTACGCGTTGATGGAGAACGTCATTGACGCCGATACGATCGTCCGTCATCGCATCATCGCGGCGCTCAACAAGCTTCTGCAGCACCATCCGGAGCGCCGGCTCGATCGCAACTTGGTTGAAACGCTGCTGCGCGCCGAGATCATGGGCCACTATCGTTCGTATCAGGTACTCAACGCCCCTGGCGCGCGCCTCGGTCCGGGCGCGCAGAGCGTCGCGGAAACGATGCGGCAGGAAGCGGAACGCATTTTCAGGCTGCTGAAGATGTTGAACCCGCAGCACGACATGCACAGCGCGTATGTCGGCTTGCAGTCCGACGATCCGATAGTGCACGACAACGCCGTGGAGTTTCTCGAGGCGGTGCTGTCGCCGGAGCTGCGCACGCTCGTCATCCCGCTGTTCGACCGCGATGTGACGTCGCGCGATCGTGCGCACATCGCCGCGCAGCTTTACAGGGTCGAGGTTGAATCCGGACGGATCGCTTCGGCTGCAGGCGAATCGGGCCAGACCGGCACCGGCGCCGTCACGTATCCGGCGTGAGCAAGCCGGCTCTGGAAGAATGCGGTTTGACTTGCAGCGAAGACGAGTCTCACGACGACGCGCAGTGTGATGTACAACTGCCCGATCAGAAACCCGATCCATGCCGCGAGTCCACCTGACGCGTCAGGCGCGACGAGCGCGTAGAGCGCGACGACAGCAAGAAAGAGCAGCATGTCGAGAAAGTAGAGGCCGAAGACCACGCCGAAGTTACGGCCGACGAAACGCATCGCCGCGTTGAGCGCGCCGATGGCACTGCGGCGATCTTCGACAACCATCCGGATCTTCGCGTAATCGAACCACACGTTCACGACAACCAGTACGGCACCAAAAAGCAGGTAAAGCAGCGCGCGGTAGAGCAGCGCAGTGCGCTCCACGGTGACATCGCGCGTAAGGGAGTGATACAGCCGGTCGAACAGCTCGCGATGCAACTCCGTGAAGAGGACGAAGTACACGGTCGCCGCTATCAACCCGAGCCGGAGAAGGCGAAAGAAATAGGTGCCGCATGCCGCGAAAAACCCGTAGCTGCCGGTTCGACGATCGCGCGCGAGCCGATCGAGGACTCCGCCGGTGAGAAACACCGAGACGACGATGTGTGCTGCGATCGCCGGCGCAATCACGGTTGACAGCGGGCGCGCATCGGCGAGCGCGCCCAGGTTCCTGAGTACCGCGGCAAATCCGATGATCGCCGGGACGAACGTCTGTCCAATGCCGGCCGCTTGCGCAAGGAACTCGTTCCACCAGTCGTAGTTGACGCCGGTGGCCGCGGCCTCGGCGGCGAGACTCGAGCCAAGGTGCGACGCCAGCATGTCACGGAGCGTGAGCGCGAGCGGCCATGCCAGAAGAAACGTCGTGAGCCACAGGCCGGCAATCAGCGCGGGTGCGCGGCGCACACGGCCGAGCCCCTCGATAAAGGCCCTAAACAAAGAATCCCCAGGTCAGCATGAGGTCTTGCAGCCACACCATCCACTTCAACGACCATTTCGTCGCCGCAGCATGGGCCTTGGGCTCGGTTGTTTTGCTGTTGTTGGTGTAGTCCACGTCAAGGAGCAGGACGCGATCGGGGTCGATCTGCGCCGTCTTTGCCCGGGTCGCGCGATCGAACGTGAACGCCTTCCAACGATCGATCCCATCCCACTTCTCGCGCGCCTGCTCACCGTTCTCGAAGGTGACGAGGAGGTCCACGGGGAAGATCGCTTCGCCAAGGCGGCGCACCACCACCGTGGTTCGATTGTCCGCGTCCGTGTCCAGGCGCTCCACGGCGTAGTCGAACACGTTCGAACTGCGATACACCTGATCGAAGAACCAGGTCATATCACGCCCGCTCACTTCGTTGACCACGGCGAAGAAATCGTCCGGCCGCGGATGTTTGAACTTCCAGCGCTCGAGAAACGTGCTCATGATGCGCTGAAGCGTCTCCCAGCCGAGGAATCGCTCGAGCGTGTTCAACCACAGCGCCGTCTTGAAGTAGGTGATGTGTGCGTGCGTCTCTGGCCAATAGCGCCATGTGGGCGTCTGCTGCGCATCGCGTTCGGCAGCCAGCCGGTAGCCGTTGAGTCCGTTGCCGTCGGTCTCGCGACGAAGCGGAATTTCGCGAAATTGCCAGGGAACGAACCCGCCGAAGAAACGCTCGACGCGGTAATTCGGCTGAAAGGCAACGGACTGCACGCGCGCGTCTGAGTACGTATTCAAGCCTTCGTCCAGCCAGGCGTATTCGAACTCGTTGTTTCCTACCATCCCGTACCAGAACTGATGGCCGGCTTCGTGGATCGTCACCGCCTCGGGGACGTTGGTCTGGCGCGGAGCGAACAACCGCGTACCCGCGGTGAAAAGCGTCGGATACTCCATGCCGCCGGCGCCGCTTTGATAAGCGGGATCGATCACGGTGATGTGACCGTACGGATAGGGTCCGTACCACTGACCGTAGTACTTCAACGCCGCGGCGGTTGCCGCAAAGTGGCGATCTTCCTGTCCGGCGTGCTCCGGCTGCATCAGCAGACGCATCTCGACGACTGGAAGATTGGCTTCGCGGAACGTCTGCCGGAACTCCAGGAAAGCGGGGCTCGTCGTCCACGCGAAGTCGTGCACGTCGTCCTGCACGTAGCGATGCGTCATAGTGCCATCGGTGTTTGCGCGTCGCTCCTGCTCCGTACCTGTGGCGGCAACGATCCATCCATCCGGTACCGTCATGCGGACGTCATACCGGCCGTAGTCGGAGAAGAACTCGGTGTTGGCGTGAAACTGATGCGCGACCCAGCCGCCTTTGTCGAACACCGCGAGTTTCGGGAACCAATGCGCGAGAAAGTAGAAGCGACCGATGGCGCCGGTGCGCGCGAACGTTCGAGGCACCCTGGCGGTCCACGCGATGCGCAGCGCAATCTGGCCGCCCGGGGGAATCGGCGACGGTAATGTGACTGAGGCCAGCGTGCGATCGTCCACGTTGCCATCGTCGGGCTGGATATACGAGAAGCCTCTCATCAGGTCGGCGCCCGCCGAGCCATCGGCATTGACGAGTGTCATTGCCGTGACGTTTGTGTACGACCAATCGTCGGCTTGTGCTTTGTGCGTTGCTCCCGCGAGCGCGTTTTCCCGCATCCACGATGACTTCTCGTTCTGCCACGCGTTCCAATAGAGGTGCAGCCGGAGAGAATCGGCGGCAGCCTCGCCGATGTTGCGCCAGCGGATGATTTCGGTGCCCGTGAGCGTGCGGGTTGCGTGATCGAGCCGCACATCGATGTCGTAGTTGGCGTTTCGCGGCGACAACGGGTCCCGCTCCTGTGCGTCGGCGATCGCCGTGAATGCGAACAGCACGATTAGCACGCGTGTCATGGAATCCGGTCCTGTCGCATCTTGTCGGTGCGGCGAGCATGACACACCAAGCGCGTCAGGCGCGAGCGCCGACAACGGATATAATCGTCGGTTGCTTATGCCTATCAACGTCATGTTCTACGGAGTCGGCCCGATTGGTGCGGCCGTTGCTCGTCAAGTGGCAATACGCAAGGGTTTCAGAATCGTAGGAGCGATTGACATCGACCCGGCCATGCTTGGCCGCGATCTCGGCGACGTCATCGCGTTCGGCAGGAAGATGAAGGTGCGCGTGACCAACGATGCGACGGGCGCGTTGAAGCGGGAAAAACCGCACGTCGTGGTGCTTTGCACGAGCTCGTCGCTCAAGAGAGTCATGCCGCAAATCGAGACGGTGCTCAAGGCGCGCGTTCCAATCGTGAGCACGACCGAGGAGTTGTCGTATCCCGTCGGC
>JBKPDL010000045.1:0-47286 GCA_046727855.1 Acidobacteriota bacterium | reverse complement strand
GGCCGTGATTCTCACCACCGCCTTGCCCAACGGGTTGGCGGGCCGGCCGTACCCAACCACGACACTGCAGGCCTACGGTGGAACCACGCCGTATACCTGGAGCGCTGGGGCGACGTTGCCACCGGGATTGACGCTGAATTCTCAGACCGGCGTGATCTCCGGCACGCCGACGACGGCGGGAACCTACACGGTGGTGATTGATCTGACGGACGCCGACCAGCAGACGACGAGTGCGACCTTCATCGTCGTCATCGAATCGGCGACGCCGATCTTCGTCGTGCAGCCGACAACGACCGGGAGCCGGCTGCCGATTACGCCGGCGGTGCAGGTGCGCGCGGAGGATCCGCAAGGCGCCGTCATCCCCGGATTGCAGATTCAGATCGCGATTGGCAACAACCCGACCGGCGCGACATTGTCCGGGACGACGACGGGGACGACCGATGCGACCGGTACCGTCACGTTTGCGAATCTGAGCGTCAACTTCGGCGGCACGGGGTACACCCTCGTCGCCACCGCGGCGGGTCCGGCGTCAGGTACTTCGAACGCGTTCGATATCAATTACCCGACGCCTGGCGAGATCACCGATCCAGCCGGCGATTCCGACGGTGAGCACGATCTGGTGTTCACGCGCGGCGAGATCATCGGCGACAACGTGAAATTCACGATCGGCCTCGCGACAGGAACGCTCGATTTGGATACGACGACCCTGCAGCTCGCGCTCGATCTCGACCACAACGCCGCGACCGGCAATCCGGGTACCGACGCAGGTTGCGTGGGCGACAACGGCATCATGGGCCTGGAGTTCATCGTCGACTTCGGGTCCACGTTCTACGGCACCAGCGCTGTCGTGGCCCAGCACACCGGCGGCTGCAACAACTATGCGAACGTCGCCACCATCGGCGGTGTCACGTTCGTCACGGATGGCGTGGAAATCTTGATTCCGCTGTCGGTGCTTGGGAACGACGATGGGCGGATGAACTTCAAGGTGATTAGCTCCGAGTATCTCGGAAACGCAGCATGGAGCGGCATCCGAGACCGGATCACGGACGCAGGTTCACAGCCTGGCAGGATTCAGTAAGCGGCGAGGCGCTTGCGGGCATCCACCGCAAGCGCCTCGTTCGACTCCGGCGGAACGAGCGCCAGGAACGCCTGATACTTCTCCCGCGCGAGAGCGGCAATGCCAAGGCCCTGCTGCGCGCGACCCAGCCAATAGGACAGCGGCGCGAGGTAGCGGAGCGTCGGCGAATCGTCGAGAAAGATCGCCGTTGCTTCGCCGCGCCGCCTGTCGCATTCTTCGAACTCGGACAACGCTTCCGCGAAACGACCCGCCTCGAGATAGGCGCGGCCCAGGTCGAAGCGCGTCATCCAGACGTTGGCGAGGTCCTTGGCTGCCGTGAACGCGGCAACCGCTTCAACGATGCGTCCGTGCCCGAGCGCGATTTCGCCTTCCAGCAATTTCCCGTATGCACGGCTTTGCGGACTGAGCTCGTTCGAGAGCGAGGCCGCCAGCGCACGCGCGTCTGGCTCGCGACCGGCGCCGAGCAGCACGCGCCCCGCTGGAAACGCAGCGTGCTCGAGCTTCACGAGTTCGGTCGCGCGCCTCGCCGCGTCGAGACTTGCCTGCATGTTGCCGGTGGCTCGATGCGCCTCGGCGAGTGCCACGAGCTTGCTGGCGCGCGCGGAACGGTTGTTGTTTTTTTCGTCCACGGCGATCGCTTCGCTGAGTACTTTGATCGCGTCGGCAAATCGGTAGCGATACATCCACAAGTCGGCCTTTCCCATGGCGCCGCGCGACGGTCCTGGTGCGCCACCTTTGGCCATGCTGTCGTATGCGGCTTCAGCCTCGGCGAATTGACCTTTGATCGCCGCGTCCACCGCAATCGGCAGATACGCGATCGAGTAGGTTGGATCCTCGCTGATGACTGTCCTCGCCTCGGTTACAGCCGTCGCGAGGTCGCTGGCGTACATTGCATACAGCGCATAGTTGCTGCGATAGAGGAGCGGCTTGGGATAAATCTCGAGCACCCGGCGTCCGGCGTCGGAGGCTTCCTTGAACTTGAGCGTATTGAAATACGCGACTGCGAGGTTGTTGAGGCCAGCCCCGTCCGCTGGATACTTGGTGATGAGTTGCTGGTAATTCTCGATCGCCTTCGGGTAATTACGCGCGATCGTGCCGTAGTACACGCCTAGCGTACGGAACTTCTCGCGTTCCGTCATGCGATCGAGTAATCCGAACGCCCGTTGGTAAAGATTTTCCGCCTCTTCACGCCGACCGAGACGAAATGCACTGGTCGCCCAGCCTGAGTACGCCCGTCCGAAATTCGGGTCTAGTTGAACGGCTTGGCGGTAACGTTCCATGGCGTCCTCGTGGCGGCCCGAGTTCGCCAAATCCTGCCCGGCGGCGTAGGCGCGCGCCGCCTCCAGCGAAGCCGCCGTAAACGTCTCGCTCTCGGAGCGAATCTCCGTTGTGTCGCCCAGTTTGCGCCGCATGTCGGCGGCCAGCTCGCCGATTGCGCTGAGGACGCCCGCTTTGTCCGAAGCACGCTCCGATGCAGTTTCGAGCACCCGACCATCGCCCGGAGCAATGGCTTTTAGCGTCAGCTCATATCCCGATCCGCTCGCGGCGACCGCGCCGGCCAGGACCACGGCAATCCCTTCGCGCTTGGCAACGAGCAGCGCGCCCGGTTCGTCGAGCGCCGCGCCCGGCTGAATTTGCTCGATTGAGCGGACCGCATCGCGATGTGGAAACGCCGCGATGAATGGCGCGGACTCGATGCCGACGCCCAGCGCCTGTTCGAGCGCGCCTTCGAACACTCGATCGCCGGTTTGGTTGTCGAAATCCGCAATGACGACCGAGATCGGCGCGCGCGCCGCTGGTGGCGGTTTCGGACCGCTGGCAATGTACCAAACAGCCACCGCGATCGCGACAACGACAACGGCGGCTGCGGCAAGAATCACCTTTACTGGAAGACCCGTTGCTGTAAGGGTAGGGTTGAGCAGGTGTCCGTCAGGACTGAGCGCCTCGAACGATTCGACCAGAGCATTCGTCGACTGCGGCCGTTTTTCGATATCCGGCTGCACGCAGCGCATCAGGATCGCTTCCAGTGCTTCAGGCACTTCCGCGCGGCTGACGCGCGGCGGCGCCGGCGCACGCCGTACGCGATCGAGCAGCTCCGTCATCGGATTGTCGCGGCCGGCGGCGCGTTTCCGGCCAAGCAACATGTCGTACAGGATCAATCCGAAAGCATAGATGTCGGCACGATGATCGATGGGGTGACCGCTGGCTTGCTCCGGCGCCATGTATTCGAGTGTCCCGATGATTGCGCCGGTCTGTGTTTCGGTACCGCCCGCGCTGCCGCGCGCGATCCCGAAGTCCATGACCACGGCCTGACCCTCGGGCGTGATCATGATGTTCTCCGGCTTCAGGTCGCGATGCACGATGCCGACGTCGTGCGCCGCCGCCAGACCGTCCACGATCTGGCGCGCGTACGCCAGGGCCTGCGCCACGGGCAGCGGACCGACGCGCTTGAGCAGGCGCCCGAGGGTCTCGCCCTCGATGTACGACATCGTGATGTATTTCAGGCCGTTGACTTCGCCGAGATCGTGGATGCGCACCACGTTCTTGTGCGACACCTGTCGCGCGAGCAGCAGTTCGCGCTTGAAGCGCTGCTCGGTCGCGTGCGTGGCGTGCTCGTCGGCGTCGGCGTCGGGAAGGATGGTTTTGATCGCGACCGCAACGCCGAGATCGTCATCCCACGCTTGATAAACGGCGCCCATGCCGCCGCGTCCCAACAATTTGATGATGGTGTATCGCGCACCGAGCTTGACGCCGGGAGAGAGCGTTTCGCCGGAAACTAGCCTCGACCCCGTCCGTGCCGACACGTTGCCTGTGTCCCCGCCTGGTGGTCGCGTACTTGTAGTCGGTGGAGTGGTCGGAGGCGGAATCGTTGGCGCGTCGTCGTCCCAGCCTTGCATCGAGTTTTGCTGAATTATCGCCCTTTGGGGCTCATGCGTATAGTCAAACCTCAGAGCCGCATACAGGACTGGACAGCCGAAATTGCCAGATTTGTCGTAACTCAACAATTGACGCCTGAGCTGGCGAGCGGTATTCTGGTCCCATCCCTCATCACCCGAGTCGGCTGACCAAGGAAAGGGATCATGACTTTGAGAAGCGCATTCAAATGGGCTGTGCTGCCGGTATGCGCGGCGGCCGCATTCTTTACCGTTCATAGCGAGGCGCAATCGCCTGTCGCCGAGCCGTTGTTCGTTCCAAATCAAGTGCTCGTTCAGTTCCGCGCCGATGCGTCACCCGGCGGACGGGCGATTGCGCGCGGGCGCGTAAACGCGACGCGCGAAGAGGTGGTGGTGGCCGCGAACCGCCGCGATGATGGCAAAGGTGATCTGGAGCTCCTGAGAATTCCTCCTGGGCTGGCCGTCGCGGCTGCCCTGCGCGAGCTCTCAGCTGACGGCGCCATCGAATTTGCTGAACCGAATTGGATTTACGAGCATCAACTGGCGTCGAACGACATCTATTACACGAACGGCTCGCTGTGGGGGATGTACGGCGATGCGACCCTGCCAGCGAACCAATTCGGAAGTCAGGCCGGTGAAGCGTGGGCCGCGGGGAATGTCGGTAACGCGGCCGTTTACGTCGGCGTCATCGACGAAGGCATCATGCGCGATCACGCTGATTTAGTCGGCAACGTCTTCACCAACCCCTTCGAGCCCGTGGACGGCATCGACAACGACGGCAACGGATACGTTGACGACGTGAACGGATGGGACTTCGATGGCGACGACAACAGCACGTTTGATGGGACACAGGACGATCACGCCACGCATGTCGCGGGCACAATCGGCGCGGTCGGTGGAAACGCGATCGGCGTTGCCGGCGTGAACTGGAACGTGACGATGATTCCGGCGAAGTTCCTCGGCCGGCGAGGCGGCACCACGGCCAACGCAATCAAGGCCGTGAACTATCTCACCGATCTCAAGACACTGCATGGTCTCCACATCGTGGCCACGAACAATTCGTGGGGCGGTGGCGGCTTCTCGCAGGGTCTGCTGGACGCAATCAACCGCGGCGGGGACGCCGGCATTCTGTTCATCGCTGCGGCTGGCAACGGCGGGCGCGATGGGGTTGGTGACGACAACGACAGCACTGCCACCTATCCGTCGAACTATCAGTGCACAGCGAACGGCAAGAGTTGGGACTGCGTGATTGCGGTGGCTGCAATCGCGAGCACGGGCGCGAAGTCCAGCTTCTCTAATTACGGCAGTAAAACGGTCGATATTGGTGCGCCGGGTTCGGCCATCTATTCGACGCTCCCTGGGAAGTTGGGAGCTTCGAACTATGGGTCATATAGCGGAACGTCGATGGCGACACCGCACGTCACCGGCGCGGCGGCGCTCTATGCCGCTTCGCACGCCGGGGCGTCGGCAGCACAGATCAAGAACGCGATCCTGAGCAGCGCGATTCCGACCACGTCGCTAAGCGGGCGCACGGTTACGGGCGGCCGTTTGAACATTTCGGGATTCTAGCGTTGGTGAACTGGCCGGCCGTCCCTGCGGCGCCCCGGACTTTCAGGCCGGCCAGTTACCTGGTTGCAGTTTTACAGCACTGACATCCCTGGCGCCTTCGACACTTCGCGCACCAATTCCGCCACCTCGTGCTCGGGCCCACCCCTGGCCACGTCGGCTTGCGCGATCATTCCCGCGCAGCGTCCCTCACCATCCACCACCGGCACGCGTCGGATCTGATGTTTCTCCATCGTCGAAACGACTGTATCAACCGTTGAGTCGACACGGACAGTCACGACCGGCTGTGTCATGCAGCTCGCGGCGGTGTGGCCCATCGGGTTCTTGCCTTCGGCGACGACACGACACACGATGTCGCGATCGGTAACCACGCCAATGGGTTGTTCGGTTGTATCGATCACGGGAATCTCGCCGCAGTCGTGCTGCACCATCAGCTTGGCCACCTGATCCAGTGTGGTGTTGGGCGTGCAACACGCCGGGTTTGGGGTCATGATGTCTCGAGCCAGCTTTGCCATCGATTCCTCCACAATGAAAGGACTCGAGGTGCAAATCGAGTGCCCGTAGAAATCCTGACTTAACAGGATATGACGCGATTGCCCAGCCCGCCGGGCCGGCTTGTTCAGCTCGACACGCATCGCCTGCATCTTCATTGTGCCGGCGAAGGAACGCCGACAGTCGTATTCGATGCAGCGCTCGGCGCCTCGTCGCTGAGTTGGGTACATGTGCAGCCAGCCATCGCGCGCGTCACGCGCACATGCACGTACGATCGCGCCGGCTTCGGCTGGAGCGACGCCGGACCACTCCCGCGAACCGCCGGCCGTATCGCGAACGAATTACACACCCTGCTGCAGCGCAGCGCGACGCCGCCGCCGTACGTGCTCGTCGGTCATTCGTTCGGTGGTCTGGTCGCCGAGTTGTTCGCGGGGCGGCACGCCGAAGACGTATGCGCGCTCGTATTAATCGAACCGGCGATTCCGGAAGAGTGGCAGCATCCGGTGGCGGAGCAACAGATGTTGATCGAGCGAGGAATGCGGCTGTGTCGCTATGGCGCCGCGGCTGCACGATTCGGTGTCGCCCGCCTTGTGGCGATGCTTGTGCGTTTTGGCGCCCTCGCCGCCGCGCGCGCCATCGCCAGAGTGGTGAGTCGAGGGTCGCTCGGCCGGGAGGATGAGGGGATCCTGGCGCCGATTTGGAAGTTGCCGCCCGAGACGCGCCGCCAGCTCCGCCACATGTGGGCGCAGCCGAAGTTCTACCAGGCGCTCGGAAGCCAGATCGCGAACATTCACCAAAGCGCGGCCGAAGTCCTTGCGGAGCGGCCCCCGCACTACGGTGATCTTCCGCTCGTGCTCATTTCGGCGAAGACAGCCACGCAAAGCCGTCTCGATGCCGATCGCGCGTTGTCCGAGCGATCGACGCAAGGCCGGCATGTGCTCGCCGACGACAGCGGTCACTGGGTGTCGCTCGATGCCCCGCAGGTCATCATTCGCGCCCTCCTGGATGTGATCGAGCACGTGCGGCGTGGCTCGGTCCGCCGTGTTTCAACCGCGCCGTAAGTAGCGCCGCGACGGTGCGCTATCCGGCCGAGTCGAGCTTCGCATGGGAGGGGAGGCTGAGCCACACTTGTCCGTCTTTCGCCTCGACGCGGTACGTCTGAATGCCTTCCCTTGCCGGTCCGGCTTTCACGATCCCGCTCTGCACATCGAACTGCGAGCCATGCCATGGGCATTGAACTGTGCCGCAGATCATGACACCGTCAGCGAGCGGTCCTCCGCGGTGCGTGCAGCGATCGTCGAAGGCGACGTAGCCGGTTTCCGTTCTTCCCAGCACGATGCGCCGGCTGGCAAGGTGCAGCAGCTTCATTTGATTAGGTTTCAATTCATCAGCGGCCGCGACGGCGATGCGGCTGGACGCGCCGTCGATCGTTGTCTCTTTCCACCTGCCGGCGTCAGCGTAACGATGATCGACGCTGATCTGATTGCGCGTCACGAGGACGCCGCCCATCGAGCTGCCGTACAACAGCAGAGTCACAGCGACGAATTCGAGTGCCAGCAGCGGCGGCGTCGCGGTCCCGGCGGAGCGCAGCAGCCACGCGACCGCCATCGCGATCACCGCCGACAGGTTGATCACCAGGTGCTGGGTCGCGCGCTTCTTGCCCGAGCTCTTTGGCGGCACCGAGTACAGGTAGTCGATCGCACCGGGAATCGCGGCGACAAGCGCTGACAACACGCCGGCGGCTGCGAGGTGGCCGCCGGTCGTGGACCATGACGGACGAGAGAAGATCCAGCCGAACGCATCGAACACGAAGGCTCCCGTGAGAAACGCGAACGGGAACGGAATAATCGCCGGATGAATCGGATGGCCCTTGTAGCTCGCCCTGCTGCGCACGGTTTACGCCGAAGCCTGACGGCGCCGGCGCTGCCGCGTCTTTGCGGCCTTGCGCGCGGCGGCTTTCCGCAGCTGGGGTCCCTTCGTCCTCACGGCGCGACGTGCGGCCGCGCGTCGTGACGCGGTTGATCGCCGCCGGGCCGCCGTCCTCGCTTGTCGTGAGAGCGCCTGACGGGAAGCGGCGCTGCGTCCTTCGCGCTTCAGCGCGCGCTGTACCGCACGCGCACGCTTCGGCGACGTACGCTTTCGTCCGCGACGCGCGGCGCGGGTGGCGGACGCGGCGCTCTTGCGCGTCGTCGCTTTCGAACCGGGCGGCGGCGGCGGAAGATTCACACCGGACCGGCGGGCTTTCGAGAGTCCAATGGCGATTGCCTGCTTGGTGTTGCGCGCGCCGTGCTTGCCTTCACGGATGTGATGCATTTCTTCGCGCACGAATTCTCCGGCTTGCGTGCTCGGCGCTTTGCCTTGCCGCTTGTCACGGCGGGCACGCTCCAATGTTTCCTTCTCAGGCATAGCGTTGCTCCTATGTAGCCAGAGATCGTCTACGTGCAAACGAAATGCCTGCGAGAGCGCCGGCAGCGAGTCCCAACGCGGTCGCAAGCGGATGAAGCGCGGCCGTCGTGTAGATGCTGCTCTTCATGACGTGACCGTGATACCGTCCGCGCGGGCCTCCGTCGTCGGCCACCGGCCGGTAGAGATTGTCCGGTCGTCCAGGCTGGATCACTTCAGGCGCTTGCTGGTCTTCGAACAGGTGATCCTCCATGTAATAGTCCACGAGCCGTGGCGCGAGCGTGCCAAGGAGCGTCGTCATCTTTCCTGCGCCGCCGATGAGGACGTCGCGAACCTCTCGCGTCGCGCACGTGAGAATGGCGTGTGCCGGAACCTCGGGCGCGTGCACCGGCGGGACCGGCTGCGGCTCGTGGTCCATATAGGTGCGCGCCTTCTGAAAGAACGGCGTGTCGGTGCTCCCGGGCTTGACGAGCGACACCGAAATCGGAATGCCTTCCGCTTCGAGCTCCATGCGGAGCGTGTCGGTAAAGGCCTTAATCGCGTGTTTTGACGCGCAGTAATTGCCTTGCAGCGGAATGGCGCGATCGGCAAGCACGCTGGCGACGTTGACGAGCGCGCCGCCCTGCCGCGCGAGATACGGTACGGCAGCGCGCGAGCCGTAAACCGTGCCCCAGTAGTTCACGTCGAACTGCCGGCGCACGTCCTCGATTGGAAGATCCATGATGCGGCCATACAGCGACACGGCCGCATTGTTGACCCATGTGTCGATCCGTCCGAACGCTTCAATGGCCTTCGTGGCAGTAGCCGCGACTTGTTCCGGGACGCTCACGTCCGCTACCGCGTAGACAGCGCGTCCACCGCCGGTGCGGATGCCTGCGACGGCCTTTTGCAGATCACGCTCGTTGCGCGCGGCAAGAACAACAGACGCACCGGCACTGGCTGCGAGGTTTGCCGTGACCAGGCCGATGCCGCTCGATGCACCGGTGATGACCATGACCTGTTCCGCGAGCGGTTTCAGTCTGACTGTCATAAGTGCCTCCGCCTGTTTAAAGCCCTCGTGCAGCCGCAGACCCATAGGTCCGCGGTCAATGCAGAACCGTGTCCATCAACGCAGACATCCGATCGCGCACGCCTGCTGTGAGTGATTCGATGGGTGGCTGATGCACCAGCCGCAACGTGCCTCGTTTGCGCACGACTGCTGCATGTGACTTGCCGTCGGCGCTGCGCCAAAACCGCAGCGTGGCGATCGCATCGCCCAGCCGCAGATGCTCGAGCACGATCTCGGGCATCCATGCGGGCAGCACCGGATCGACCACGAGCAGCTGCAGTGCGGCAACGGGTTGCAACCCGAGCACCGTGTGAACGAGCAGAGGAAACGCAGTTGCGTTCCACAACTGCGGTGTGTTTGCCCTGGGATACGCGCCTGGGGTATCCCGCTCGGCGCGCGACCATCCACCGATACATTCAGGAATGCGGTAGTCGGGATACAGCGCGGCGAGCTCGAACAGCGCCCGCATCAGATCGAGCGCACGAGCGTCGAATCCGAATCGGCGCAGGCCAAACGCGATCGTGGCTTGTTCCACTGCCCACACCGTGCCGCAGTGATAGCTCACCGGGTTGTAGGCCCGATGCGAGGAAGAGAGCGTGCGCACACCCCACCCGCTGAACATGTCCGGCGCGAACAGCGATCCGACCGCGGCGGGCAAGTGGTCGTCGCTGACGATGCCCGTGGCAATGCAATGCCCGATGTTCGACGTCATTGCGCGCACGAGTCGCTTGTCCGGATCCATCGCAAGCGCGACGGAGCCGACGTCGTCCATCCACCAATCGCGGTTGAAGCGCGTTTTGAGAGTGATCGCGGACTGCCAATACGCCCGCGCATCGCCGGCAGCGCCCATGACCGCGCACAACACCGACATCAGTTGCTGTGCCGCAAACCAATATCCCTGAATCTCGCAGGTCGCAATCGGCGGCGGTACCGGAGCGCCGTCGTCGTAGACGATCGCGTCGCCGCTGTCTTTCCATCCCTGATTCTTGGTGCCTTTGCTCGATCGCGTCCGGTATTCGAGATACCCGTCACCATCCTTGTCACCGTTGGCGGGGATCGCGACATGGGTGAAGCGCCGGCGCCATTGCTCGACATGCCGCTCACGTGCGGCGTCGTCTGCATCCGGTTCGAGATCGGGCTGAGCATCAACTCGGGCGCACAGCTTCAGTGTCAGCTGCGACGTCTCGTGAGGCGCAAGCTGCAGGAGAGCCTGCAGTGAAGTCGACGTCCAACGCCAGGCTGAATCGCCCGCGGCGGAGACACAGGCGCGATAGCGAAGCTGCTCGTGATCATGACGCAATTGCAAGGTGTCGCCCGCTACGCTTGCAACCACCGCTGCGCGAGCCGGCGGCGGCGACGGGCCCATCGCGTCTTGAATGTCGATGAAATCGGCGTCCAGGTCGATCGCCGCGTCACAGCTGATTGCACGGCGCGCATGATTGGCGATCGCGACGTTGACGATCAGACCGCGAGGTTCGACGGCATACACGACGTTGACGGTCAGCGATCGATGCGCCAGACCATGCTGGTCGCGCGATTCTTCATCGCCCGACTGTCCCGTGCCGCCTCCGCCGAAGACGGTAAGCTCCGGGTGCGCGTACGAAAACGCGAGGCGGGTGGGATCAAGCCGCGCAGCTTCGCAGAGCCACGGGGTGATGCCATTCAAGGTCAACCGAAACGTGCGGAGAAACCGCGCCTCGCGATAATAGAACCCACACAACGAGTGCTTGGGATCGCAGCTTCCCGCCGGACTGACGATCAGCAGCGAGGAGCCTTTCCAGGCGTAGAGCATCTCCGCGCGCACGAGCGCGGTTGCCAAATCGCTCGGTCTCGCTATCCGCGGACCGGTCGGCCCGTCAACGAGTTGGGCGCATCGAGGTTCGCGCCTTCGACCACGCCTACGCCGAGGCGATCGACCAGCTCGCGGCCGAGCCAGCCGGTGACGCCGCCGACGAGCATCGGATGAATCGGATGGCCGAAGAGCTTCGCTCGACTCTTCATTGCGACGCCTCCTGAGGCGAACCGAAGGTTCGCGGCTAGGTACCAAACCCGTCGCGCGCCGCCAACGCGAAAGCGCGGGCGACGCAAGAGACGGATGGGCATGGGCCCACATGCCCAGCGGTTATTCAGTCTTGTGCATGCAATGGCGATTCCCGCACGTCACCTGTATGCTGATCAGGTGGCATCGCCTCAGGTGTTTCTGTTGTCGCCCGCGTTCTGCGGCGGTCGACGAGCTGCCATGCTCCTGAATCCCAACTCGCAGATGGCGCTCGTGGAGAGCCTCGCCCGCGGTACCCTCACATTGGGAGAGGCGTTTTCGTTCATGAGCGGGCTCTACTTTCGCGGAAAGCTCGCGTATGGTCGGCACTTCGGCGCGGCGACGCTCGTGATTACGCCCACGCGCGGGCTGCAACTCCCGGAAACTGCGCTTACGGCAAAGCTGCTGCGTGAGTTCGCGGAGGTCGATGTCGATGCCGCCGATCGTCGCTATCGCCGTCCGCTGGATCGCGATCTCAAACGGCTCGCGACAGTCGTCAGGTCGGATACGCGCGTCGTGCTGCTCGGCAGCATTGCCACGGGCAAGTATGTCGATGTACTCACGACCGTGTTAGGACCGCGTCTCTATTACCCGTCGTCGTTTGTCGGCCGCGGCGATATGAGTCGCGGCGGCCTGTTGCTGCGGAGCGTCGCATCCAACGAAGAGCTCGATTACACGCCGCTGATTGCCGGCGCTCCCCGACACGGCACGCGCCCCCCGAAGCTCGCTCCGCTCCGGCGTTAGGCATCACGGTTGCTTCTCGTTCCGCTCCGGAGGTGAGCGATGGCCGTATGCGACGTCTGCGGAAACGATTACGACAAAGCATTCCAGGTCATGCGTGCAGGGCGCACGCATACGTTCGATAGCTTCGAGTGTGCCATTCAGGCCCTGGCACCGACGTGTGCGCATTGTGGCTGCCGCATCATCGGGCATGGCGTCGAGGCGGCTGGCACGTTCTACTGTTGTGCTCATTGTGCAACGCATTCGGGCGTCAAGGGCGTCGAAGACCGCGTATGACACACGGCTCAGGCAACTCTCTTGCATCCGAACCATCGAACAACGGAGGCATGATGCAGCGCAATATCGGTGATTGGGAACGCGCCGGGTCGATCATTGCGGGAACTGCGATTGGCGCGCTGGCGTTGAGCCGGCGGGAAGGGCAAATACCAGCTGCGGCCGCAGCTGGCTGGTTACTCGTGCGCGGATTGACCGGCTATTGTCCGGTGAGTGCGCTCGCAGGCCGCAACAGCCGTTATCGCGATTCGCGCGAGGCGCTCAGTGGATCCGGCGGCGTGCACGTTCTCGAGTCGATTACGATCGACCGGCCCGTGGACGACGTGTTCCGATTCTGGCGCACGCTCTCGAATCTGCCACGGTTCATGCGGCATCTCGACCGCGTCGAGGAACTCGATCGCACACGTTCACGCTGGACCGCGCGCGGACCGGCAGGAATGCACGTGAGCTGGGATGCGCACATCATCAACGAGGTGCCCAACGAAGTGATCGGCTGGCAATCCGTTGGCGACGCCGACGTGATCAGCGCCGGCTCGGTCCACTTCAAACCGGCCGCGAGCGGCGGCACCGAGCTCGTAGTGCATCTGCAGTACGATCCGCCGGCAGGAAAGCTGGGTGCATGGTTCGCATCGCTCTTTGGCGAAGAACCCGCGCAGCAGATTCGCGACGACCTGCGCCGGTTGAAGGCGTATCTCGAGATCGGAAAAGTCGCGGCGACGGACAAACCAACGTCCACGTCATCAGAGTTCCCGGCGCATTTGTCGTCGAGCGGGCACGTGCGACCGTTCGAAAGTGTCTGATCGATGTGGCGATGCCGCGACATCGCCACATTGCCCGACAGTTTGCAACAATTTACGATTCGTGCAGCGATCCCTAATTTACGATTCGTCGAGCCAGCCTTGCTCGATGGCGTAACGAACGAGGTCGGCGCGGCCCCGCAGGCCGAGCTTTTCGACCGCCCGGTAGCGATATGTCTCGACCGTCTTCACGCTTACTTCGAGCTTCGCGGCGATCTCCTTATTGCTGTAACCGCGTGCCACGAGGCGCACCACTTCCTGCTCGCGATCGCTGAGTCCGGGCGCCGGACCGGCATGCGGCATGTTGCGCACGAGTTTGCCCACCAGCTGCCCGGCCATGCCTGGATCGAGATAGGTGCCGCCGTCGCCGACGACGTGCAGCGCGCGCACTAGCTCGCTTGCCGCGGATCGCTTGAGCACATAACCGGACGCGCCCGCATCCAGAAGGCTGCGCAGATAGCCGCCTTCTTCGTGCACCGTCAGCGCGACGACGCGCGTATCGGGCTGCTGTGTCTTGAGCCGGCGCGTGGCCTGCACTCCGTTGAGACCGGGCAGCGAGACATCCATTACCACTACATCGGGTTGCAGCGAGCTGGCAGCCGCCACGGCGGCTTCGCCCTCCGACGCTTCACCAACGATTTCGAAACGAGGATCGCTCGCGAGCAGCGCGCGCAGCCCCTCGCGGACAACGGCGTGATCATCGACCAAAAGCAGCCGTAGGCGCTTGTTCATGTTCATATGACTCCACTCGTGGAATAGGAATGCGAGCGTAAACCGTCGTCCCCCGCCCGCGCGCGGATTCAATCGCAATCGTGCCGCCGAGAAGCGCGGCGCGCTCCTTCATGCCCATGAGGCCAAGTCTAGACGGGAGACGCGCCGCCACATCGAAACCCACTCCGTCGTCTTCAACAATCAGCTGGAGAACGCCGGGCCGAACTTCAAGAATAACACTCACGCGTTTGGCCTGCGCGTGCTTCAAGACGTTGGTGAGCGCCTCCTGCGCGATGCGATACACGCCGGTCTGCACCGTGGCAGTGATATTCAGATCGTCGATGCGATCGCAATGGACATCGATTTCGACATCCGAACGCGCGGCGAGCGCCTCGGCATAGCTGACGAGGGCCACGCCGAGACCAAGGTGATCGAGCGCGGCAGGCCGGAGTTCGAGCGCAAGCGTATGCACGTCGCGTCCCAGCAGATCGGCAACGGCACGGAGTTGAGCGACGATCTGCGTGGCCTCACCGAGGTCGCTCATCTGCGCCAGCCGCGCCAGGCCGAGTGACAAGGCGACGATGTGCTGACCCATTTGATCGTGCAGCTCGCGTGCGATGCGCTGCCGCTCGCGTTCCTGCGCCGCAACCATTTCGCGCATGAGTGTTTCGCGCGCTTCTTCCACGTACTGCCGGATGGTGGCGTCGGTATACATGCGCAGCATTCCAGTGAATCGGCCGCGGTCGTCGCGCATGATCGTGGTGGAGACGCTCGTGCGAAGCGGCGTGCCGTCCCGTCGCCGCAAGCGTTGCTCCGATTGACCGCCGGCGCCGGTATCTCGTTGATCGAATGCCCGGCGCGCGTCTGCGGCCTCAGCCGGCGCGATCAAATCGTACGCGGAACAGCCAATCAAATCCTCGACCGATCTGCCGAGCATCGCCGCAAGACGATGATTGGCAAACGTGATCTGGTTGGCATCGTTGACAATGCAGATGCCTTCGTTGGCCGTTTCGACGATTTCCCGGTGACGCGCTTCGCTCAATCGAAGCAGTTCGTCCCGACGGCGATCTTCGGTGATGTCGCAAATCGCTGTGTAGTAGTAGCCGTCGCGGGCGCTTTGTCCCTGACCTCCGGTGTGCCAACGCCGACTGATGAGCCGTACGGGGCGCAGTTCGCCGGCCCTATGGCGCAGCCGCAGCTCAGTCGACGCATTTCCTCGTTCACTTCGGCGTAAGTGATGGAAGAACAGCTTGGCGTCGTCGCGATAGACGTGGGCGAAAAACGGCTTCCCGCACTCACGTTCGGGCGCCACTTGCAGCAGTTCGGCGGCCGCCGGATTGAGTTGGATGATCACGCCTTTCGGGTCGAGGACGGCGTATGCGATAGGCGACGCTTCGAACAGATGGACGTACCAGTCGGCAAGCGACTCGAGTTCGGAGGCGGTGTCGAGCCATCGTTCCGCTTGCGCACGGCTCTCTGCACGTTGGATCTCGAGCGCGCTGAGCAGCTGCTGCGCGACGGGCGCCTTGGACCGGTCGGAGCGGCGGCGCTTCGCCATGGCCTATGTGTTTGCCCCACGTGGACCGTCGGCGAACGCGAGCACGGCCCCGTCAATGCGGCTCTCTTGATCCTTATACGGGCGGATTCGCAGCAGATACAACTTGCCGTGCCGATCCCGCACTTCGAGCTCTTTCGGTGTCACCGTCTCGATCACTTCCCGTGTCATCGCCTCGAGATCGGGCGCTTCAATATTTGGTTTCAAGTCACCGAGAGGGCGTCCGACGTCGGTCGGAATGAGGTTCAGCACTTGCTCGGCGATGGGCGTAAAACGCCGGATGCGGAGCTCCGACGTCACGATGATGACCGCGGCGGGAACCGCGCTGAGCAGGTTGACCAGATCGGCATTGATCTGACTCAGCTCCTCGTTGCGTGCGTTGAGCTCTTCGTTGACCGTGTTGAGCTCTTCATTCGTCGACTGCAGCTCCTCCTTCGCCGTGTCGAGTTCCTCGTTGGTGCTTTGCAGCTCCTCGTTGCTGGAGAGAATCTCCTCGTTCGCCGACTGCAACTCCTCGTTGGCGGCTTCGAGATCCTGGATCATCGACTGTAGGTAATCGCGGGTCGACGTCAGCTCCTGCTGCAGTCGGAGCATACGGGCATCGCCTCTTTCCTTGCTCTTTCTGCCACGAACGCCGGCGCGAGCCGTGGTCGGGACTGGTCCACCGTCCTCGAAGAGCACGAGAAAGTACGGCGCATCATTGGAATCGTTGAACGGAAAGACCTGCACATGAACCTCGCGGCCACCGTTGCTTTTCAGCATGAGGCCTTCGCGGCGGGATGCCTTGCCGGTCTTCCTGCTTTCGTGGAGCGCGGTGCGCACGGCATGCAGGACTCCTTCGCGCGCCATCTTCAGCAGACTCAGCGACGCTTCGCCGGAAGAAAGCTCGAGGAACGGCCCGGTGCGTCCGCGCGTCTGGACGATCTGCAGGTCCTGGTCAACCACCACGCCCGGCGGACTATAGCGCAGAATCAGCAGCCGGTTCACTTCGGTCTGCAGATCGGCCGCGCGGCTCGCCAGCGCCGCCGCCGCAGTGCGGCGTTCGTGCGGTTCGCGCTGAAACGGTACATCGATGGTCGTCCCGAACTCGACGTCGAGACGCGCACGGCCATTGCGCTTCGTGTAGATCTTGTGGCGTTTGTCCTGGATCGCAAACAACTCGGCGTGGGCGCCGACAGTTTCCGTCGAGCCGAGCATGAGAAAGCCCTCTGGTTTCAGCGCGTAATGAAACACGCCCATCAACTTGCGTTGCAGGCGCGGACCGAGATAAATCAGCACGTTACGGCAGACGATCAAATCGAGCTTTGAAAACGGCGGGTCGCGCGTGAGATCTTGCCGCGCAAACACACACGAGTCGCGCACGATTTTGTTGACGCGAAACTGACCGTCGGTGCGTGTGAAGAAGCGACGCGCGCGCTCAGCCGACACATCCGCCAGGATGCTGTCGGGATAGACGCCAAACCGCGCACGCTCGATCGCATCTTCGCTGACATCGGTGGCGAACACCTGCACCGGCGTACTCGCCGCGTCGTTGCCAAGATGTTCGAGCAGCGCGATCGCAATCGAATAGGCTTCCTCGCCAGTGGCGCATCCGGGTACCCAGATCCGGATGGGCCGTTTCGACGCGGCATCCGCAACGATGCGTGGAAAGACGATCTTCTTGAGCGCCTGGAACGAATCGGGGTCGCGGAAGAAGCGGGTGACGTGAATCAGGATGTCACGATACAGACTGCGCACTTCCCCGGGTTCCTGCTCGAGCAGCCTGATGTACTTGTCGACCTCGGTGATCTTGTGCAGCACCATGCGCCGCTGCAGGCGCCGTTTGATCGTGGGGAGCTTGTAATAAGTGAAGTCCACGCCGCTCGCCGCGCCCAGCAAATAAAAGAGCCGCTCCAACTGCATTTCGGTGATCGGCGGTTCCGTAACACGCGGGAGAGCGGCATCCGGCGCCACGAACGGGTGCTGGCCGAGGCGTACCAGCTCGTGCGCGATCCCTTCGGGCGACAACACGACATCGACGGCGCCTGTGGCGATGGCGGCGCGCGGCATGCTGTCGTACGCCGCCGTTTTCGGATCCTGCGCGAATGTGAGGCCGCCCGCCCCTTTGATCTCGCGCAGGCCAGCAGCGCCATCGGAGGCCGATCCCGACAGCACCACGCCAACCGCCCGATGCTCGGCGTGGCACGCGAGGCTCTGAAAAAACGAATCAATCGGGTTGTGCTGTGTCCGATCCTGCGGCCTCGGTGCGAGATGCAGACGACCGTTGACGATGGTCATGTGCGTATTCGGCGGAATGACATGAAGTCGATCGGGTCGGATCGGCATCCGCTCTTCTGCCTGCACCACGCGGATGCGCGAGGACGCGCGCAGCAGTTCCGGCAGAAAGCTCTCATGCTTGGGGGCCAGATGCTGCACCAACACATAGGCGAGACCGGTGTCGGGCGCCAGATGCTGCACCAGTTTCGTGACCGCCTCGACACCGCCGGCGGATGCACCAATGCCCACGATCGTCAACGGCTGCCCTGTGGGCTCCTGCTCGCTTGAATCAGACGCCGCGAGCGGTTCGGCAAGCAGCGTGGCGCGCGACTTCCGGTTGTGCGATTGAGCGGCGCGCGACTTCGCTCTCGCCGGCTGGTTCTTCTTGGTCATTGTTGCGAGCGCTCCCGCGCATCCGCGGCAGGAGCCCGAATTCTATCGGATCACGACGCCTTCCGCGCGCCGAGTCAGCTACCGGTCCGCCGCCTGGTGCGGCCGTTCCGTTTGGCCTCGGCTGCTGCCGCCGCCGGCTTGTCGACAAGGCGCGGCTCGCCACGCTTCTCGCGCAGCAGCATGCCACGAAGTGATCCGGCGCGCCGCTCCGCATCCTTGGCCCGAGCTTCGAGCTTGCGAGCCGTGACAAAACGGCCCACGCGCTCCGCGTGTGCGGCCATCCGGCGACGCAACGCGGCGTGCTCCTCGAGGGCGCGTAACGTCGTCCACATGGTGTGGTCAAGCTCCTCGTCCTGCTGCGTCGAGAGCGCATCGGCGGTGAACCCGTGACCAACGTGGCAGCGAAAGCGGAGGAGTTTGCCGTCCTCGAGCTCCCACTACGATCCACCGCATTCACATGGCCCGAGTCCGATGCACGGCCTTAGCCGCGGCCCTCATAGTACCGCCTCAACCAGCGGCACAATCCATCGAGACCTGGATACAGTACGCGCTCGGTGATGTTGGCCTGATCCAGCTTGTCGCGTATCTCAGCTTTGGCGCGCGCCCGAATGATCACCCGGCGGCACATGCGATCGTGGCGCTCGACCCACTCTGACATCTCTGCGTCAGCGCGGGTCAGAAAAGAAAACAGCGCGTACTGCGCGACGATGCGCTGGTCGAGTGACGGCGGTTCCATAAAGACCAGGCTCGGCGCCTCGCTCGATGCGGCGAGCTCGTCGAGTGAACTGACGGCCGAACCGAGCAGCTCCGGCGTGAAGACGTCGCAGCATTCCCTCGTAAGCGCCTGCTTGAGGCGTTCAGGTAAGCGCGTTTTCGCGGCCACGTAATCGACACACCAGACCACGCCGTCCTCGCCGGCTTCGTCGAAGCTCTCGGTGACGAAGTGCAGCGCAACGAGCGGAGAGTAGGTCCAGTCGAGCAGTCGCGTCGGCAAGCCGTGATGCTGCGCGAGCGCGAGCCAATGCCAGATCGAATCAAATCGCGCTTCTGGCCGGTCTTGCGCGTACTTGCGAAAGTTCCGAAGCAGATGTTGTTCGACTGCAGCCGGCTTGTCAGCCAGGCGCGCGAGGCCGTGGCGCAGAGCGTGCTCGACACGGCTGATGCCGCGGAAGGCAAGTGTGGAGCGATAGCGGTGGAGTGCCCCCTGCCAGCTGCCGCCGTAGAGGTGGTCGAGTGCCTCCTGCCAGTTGGTGGCGATGAGCTCGTGCACGTGAGGTTTGCAGCTTTGACGGTTCGCGAGTTTGCAGGGTGGAGGCGCCGGCCGCTTCGCGGTCTGTGCAAGGAATCGCCGGCCGTGCGGCCGCGATTTATCCCTTCAAGTGGAGGTGCAAGCGCCAGCCGAACGGCTGGCGCCCTGCAAGCCGTGCGCGCGCTTGACGATGCTCAGGCGCGAATCGAACGGCGAACCTGCCACTTTCTCAGCGCGGCGAACTTGCGAACCTTCACGCCTAACGCCGGCGCCGATCCGCCGCTCTCGCCCGCGACGCCGATCCTGAACTCGCTTGACGGCGCGTGCCGCCGCCGCGGCGCGATCGCGACTCCTCCTCTTCCTCCTCGCCTTCCATCTCCTCGCGTCCTTGGTTGGCGGCGTTGAGATTGACTTCCTGCTCGGCGAGGACCGTGAGCTTCTTGTCGGCCGCCTTTTCCTCCTCGAGCGTCTGGTCGAGCAGTGTGACGACTTCGTCCAGACCAAGGAGCCGCGCCCAGGCCGCGCATGTGCCGTAGGCGCCAATCTCGTAGTGTTCGACGCGCTGTGCCGCGGCGATCAGCGCGGCATCGAGGACGGCGCCGGCCTCCTCCTCCTGCATCATCTCGCTGCCTTCTTCGATAATGCCCATCATGCCGTGGCACGGCTTCGCGCGCGGCTTTTCGCCAAGCGCTTCGAATACCTCCTCGAGCCGCGTAACCTGTTCGCGCGTTTCTTCCAGGTGCGCCTCAAACGCCTCGCGCAGATCCTCGTGCGTGGCATTCTTGGCCATCTTCGGCAGTGCTTTTACCAGTTGCTTTTCGGCATGGTACAGATCGCGAATTTCATCAACCAGCTTTTCCTGCAGTGTCATGTGTCGCTCCTCCAGCGCATTTCCTCGTTCGGTTCTTCGTTCTTCGTTCTTAGTTTTTCGTGATGCTACCGATCACCCCCGTCGCTGCCGCTCGAGCCCGGGTCCCAATCGATATCATCAGAGTCGATATCAGAGTCGAGATCGCTTTCGACGTTCTCGGTTTCGAAGCCGCTGTCGCGGGTGAGCGTCGGGTCGCTCTCGTCGCTGTTCATGTTTCGACGTTCGCGCTGAAGATCATCTGCCGTCGACGCCGGCTCCCGGCTGGTCCGCTCACGCGATGAGCCGCCCCTACCGGTCGACTGGTCGTCGCGGTCGCCCTGCGTTTGACGAACGTCGTCAGTACGCTCAGAGCTCGGCTGTTCCTGCTGGCCACTCGACTGGTTGGACTGGTTGCGATTCTGATCAGCCATTTATTCCCTCCGTACGGAGCGAGTCTTGAAACAGATTCGGTTCACGCGCACTCCTCGTGCGTGCCGGTTGATCGCTGCAAGACGTACGCCCGCCGTGTGCGCTGCGATGCGGGACGCGCCGACCTCAACGTATGCCTTGATCAGCACACCTTGGGTCGACGCGCGTCAGCTGTATGGCTGTTCAACGGTGTGACGCGGTAAGCTGTGCGTGATGTGAATTCCAACACGGGCTCGCACCGCGCGCAGAGACCTTGCACTCAATGCGCGCGGGTGGCCTGGAATGCGAGCGTGCCAATGCTAAAGTGCGAGTACTTCGGTGGACCCAGAGCACCACGCACCCACACACACCGCACGCTGGGCAGGTCAGGCATCTTTGGCACGCTAGCGACGCGACGGAGGATTCAATGAGACGGAAAGTTGGTATCAGTAATCGCGAGACACCGGAGCAGGAAGAACGCGAGCGGCACGAACATCCGCCGGTGAGCCGCGACTCGCCCCCGCCGCAGGATGCAGCAGGACGAGTGGGCGAACTGCCGATGGACAAGGTCCCCAATCGACATACGTCGCACAAGGCGGGGAGCCGTTCGATTGCGCAGAAAGAGGATCGAGCGCGTTACCCGGATCGGTCTGCTCCGCCGACCAGGAAGGTCGCCGGCGCGTTCGGCAAGGAACCGGAGGATGTCAGCGCTGGAAGTCCCAAGTCAGAAGAATGAGTCGCTTGAGCGACGCGATCACGGTGCCGGACTCCTTCGGCCGCGACGGGGCGACGCCACGGTATGGCCCGTTGGGGCCGATGTCCGGCGTTTCCGCCGCCTTCTCGATCAACTGCTTCATGCTGTGGAGATAACCGCCTTCGACAAGCATGCCCGCGGCGCTTCAATGGCGCTGCCAGCTGAAGCGTGTTGATTTGGGCTGAATTGTTGTGGTTTGTGCGCCGCGCGGCCGCACGCACGCCACAATTTTGTTAGTCGCGGCATAAAATCCGCGCGTGCGGATCGGCATCGACGTCGGCGGCACCAAGATCGAAGCCATCGCACTCGACGATCGCGGCGCCATGGTGGCGCGCCGGCGTGTCCCGGCGCCGCGCGGCGATTACGACGCCACCCTGCGGGCCATCGCCGCCCTGCTTGCGGCGATTGAACATGAGATCGGCGCGACCGGAACTGTCGGAATCGGGATGCCCGGCAGTCTCTCGCCAGCGACCGGGCTGGTCAAGAACGCCAATTCTACCTGGCTCAACGGCCGGCCACTGTACGACGATCTCGCTCGGATCGTCCAGCGCCCCCTTCGTTTTGCCAACGACGCCAATTGTCTCGCATTGAGCGAAGCCGTGGACGGCGCGGCCGCCGGAGCGTCCGTGGTGTTCGCCGTCATTGTCGGAACCGGAACTGGCGGCGGCATTGCGATTGATGGCCGCGTGGTGACAGGGGTCAACGCCATCGCGGGAGAGTGGGGCCACAATCCGATGCCGTGGCCGCGGCCCGAAGAATGGCCGGGACCGCAGTGCTACTGTGGGCGTACCGGTTGTATCGAGACGTTTTTGTCCGGCCCCGGATTGGCGCTGGAGTACGCCAGCGCCGATGTGTCGGTGGACGCGGCGGAGATCGTGCGGCGCGCTGCGGCGGGTGAGGCGCATGCCTCCGCATGTCTCGATCGTTACGAGGAACGAATGGCGCGTGCGCTCGCAAGCGTCATCAACCTCATGGATCCCGACGTCATCGTTGTGGGCGGTGGCCTGTCCAACATCGGGCGTCTGTTCCTCAATGTTCCGCGGCTCTGGTCGCGATATGTTTTCTCTGAACAGGTTGCGACGCAGCTGGTGCGTGCCGCACACGGCGACTCGAGCGGTGTCCGTGGAGCAGCGTGGCTCTGGAATGCCTCCTGCAATGTGTAAAGGCGGAGGTCATCCATGCAGCGTGTGCTCATCCTTGCAATGGTGTGCTTCAGCGTCGTGCTCACAGCCGGCGCGTGCTCGCGCGACCGCGAACGCGACGTGACGATGGCGCGCGACGCGTCGGACAAAGATCAGATTGAAGTGACCGGTTGTTTAACCGCCAATGCCACGACCAACCAGTTTGCACTGACAGCCAATTCCACAGCGTTGACGTCTCTGGCCAACCGCGCGGGCGCCGGTGAGGCGGAGACGTACCACTATCAGCTTGAAGGCGGCAACAATTTGCAGCAGTACGTCGGTAAAGAAGTGGTTGTCAAGGGCGTTCGTACGGGCCGCGGCACCGACGTCAACATCGAGTCGAAAGAAAAGACGGAGGGAACGCCGACCAAGAGCCGCGGCGACGAGGTCACTCCCGCCATCCAATCGAAAGAAGAGGTCGAACTGCAGGTCGAGCGGTTGAACGTTGCATCGATCACGCCGACCGGCGCCGCCTGCCAGATCGGCCAGGAGAGCGGCCAGCGCCGGTAGACCGGCGAGAAACACCGATTCTCCGGCAATTCAGCGAACACCACACAGGGATGGGCGGTAAAGCCGTTCATTCCTGCTGGCCTCGATTATGCCTGCGACGTTGGAGCGAGGCCGCCATGCTCCGAGTGGAACGCATTCTTTGCCCGATTGACTTATCCGAGGCGTCGCGGCACGCGCTGGATCACGCGGTTGTCCTCGCGCGATGGTATTCGGCACCGGTCACCGTGCTGTACGTCGCACGCCAATTTACCTCTCTGAGCCGACGCCGGCGGTTGTGGGCGCCCGAACACAAATCGTCTTCGACCAGGCCGACGCTGATCGATTGTTCGCCGAAGTACGCGAGTTCGTGAGTGCCGCATCGCCCGGCGATGTGTGTGTCGATGTCGTCGTGGACGAGGGCCAGGCCGCGGCTCGGATCCTCGAGCACGCGCTCGCGAGCCATGCTGACCTGATCGTGATGGGTACGCACGGCCTGTCGGGATTCGAACACTTCATGGTCGGTTCGGTCACCGAAAAGGTGCTTCGGAAGGCCAATTGTCCGGTGCTGACGGTTCCTCCGCGCGCGCAGGCCACATCGCGCCTTCCCTTCAAACGGCTTTTGTGTCCAGTAGATTTCTCCGACGCGTCACTCGCAGCCGTGCGAGTCGCCTTTGAGATCGCGCGCGAATCGGATGCGCACATCTCGCTGCTTCCGGCCGTAGACGCCTATTACGATGAGGTCGGCCGAGTCGAGCTCCGCAAAGCGCAGAATCTGCCGGATCGACATGATGCTCTTCGGATCGACCACCAATCATGTGGTGCGTCGGGCCAGGTGCCCGGTACTGACCGTCATGGCGCCGGGCGGACGAGGGCGGCGCCAAGAGCCGCCCGAAGTCGCAGAGCCGATTGCGATGGCACCGTAAGCTCTTTCACGTAGATGAAATCGCCGAGCGGCGACGCGTCATCGTTTGCGGCGTTGGCGGCAACGTTGAACTGAATCGGCCCGGCGTCGAGCGGCGCTTTCCATTGCAGCTCCCACGAGATCGATCCTGGCGCCGGTGAGCGCGAGCCCGCCGGCGAGTGCTGCGCATAGCGGACACCGGTTTGCGCGTCGGCAGCAAACACGACGCGATCATCGGCTTGCCACTCGCCGGCTTGCTGGCGGGCATTTTCGCCAGACACAAACCGCGCCGCAATCGAGAAACCCCCACGGACCAGTTCCGGTTTCTTCAGCCGAACGGTAATCGGGTAGGTTTCGCCTGGCGTATAGCGGTCGGGAACTCCGGTAATCGTCAGCTCGCCGCCCGGGGCGTTCAACGGGTTGTCCTGGTGACAGGCGTGGCATGTCGACCCGCTGAAACCGCCGGTTCTGCCCGGCACCGGCCCATCCTTGTAGGCGACGAGGGCGAGCGGTGCCGCTGCCAGCCCGAGGATAATAGCGATGAAAGGTCGCACTGAAGGAGTATAGGCATGTTCATTTCGATCCTGCGCGGAGCATATGGAGCGCTTATGATCTGCGCGGCAACGGTCGCGCTGCACTCCGCGACCCCCCCGCCAATTTCCGACAACGTCGACGTGGCGTTCGCGGACTGGATGACGCCGAGCACGCCGCCGTTTCCGCACGACCCCGAGTACGCGCCGGACGGCTCGGTGTGGTACACGGCACAGCGCGCAAACACGCTCGGTCGTCTCGATCCGAAGAGCGGCACGTTCAAGGAATTTCCGCTCCCCGCGCCCAACTCAGGACCGCACGGACTCGTCGCTGACAAAGAGGGCAACATCTGGTACACGGGGAATGCTGCCGCTCATGTCGGCAAGCTCGATCCGAAAACGGGCAAGGTGACTGAGTACAAGATGCCCGATCCGAAAGCGCGCGATCCGCACACGCCGATCTTCGATCAGAACGGCACGTTGTGGTTTACCGTGCAGGGCGGCAACTTCGTGGGCAAGATCGATCCCAAGAGCGGCGCTGTCACGCTTGCCGAAGCGCCGACACCCAACTCGCGCCCCTACGGCATCAAGATCAACTCGAAGGGCGTCCCGTTCTTCGATCTGTTCGGCACCAACAAGATCGGCAGCATCGATCCAAAGACGATGAAGATCACCGAGTATCCCTTGCCTGATCCCAAGGCGCGGCCACGCCGGATCGGGATCGCGCGCGACGACACGGTGTATTACACCGACTACGCCCGCGGCTTCCTCGGACGTCTCGATCCGAAGACCGGTCAGGTTGAGGAATTCGCCTCACCCGGCGGTGGAGCAAGCCGCCCGTACGGAATCGCGATCACTTCGGAGGGCGCTGTGTGGTACGTCGAGACGGGAGTCGAAGACAAAAACATGCTTGTGCGCTTCAATCCTGAAACGAAGAAGATGCTGACGTGGGCGATTCCGGGCGGCGGCGGGACGGTGCGCCACATGGTGGCATCGCCGCAAGACGAGTTGTGGCTCGCCGATAGCGGCGTCGGCAAAATTACGCGCGTGCAGATCAAGCGCGCTGGCATCTCGTGACTTGGAGATCAGAAAGTTTGGGAGAAGATCTGGAGATCTGCAAATCTCCAGATCTTCTCCAAATCTCCAGCTCTCCAAATCTCCAACTTCACGATTCACCTACTGCGACAGACTGACATTGAGCACATTTACTTCGCCGCGACGCACATTGACCGTGGTGACGAACGGCTTGTAGCCTTCCTTACGAACCTCCACACGGTGAGTTCCTTCGGTGACGTGAACGACGAGACGCGCGAGCGGGTCGGAGTTGTCCCATCGCTCTCCGTCGATCAACACGACCGCGTCTGACGGTTGAACGCGGATTGAAAGCGATCCCGCCTCGTCCCCTGGACCCCGGGGTGGCATCTGCGCGCCGAACGCGTCGTGTCGCCGGGCGGGTGGCGCCGGAGCAGGTGCGTTTGGATCCGGTCGCGGACGCGTTGGCGCGGCCTCACCCGTGGCGAGCGGTTCCATAGTGTGGCGAAAGCGGTACGTCTCACCCGGTTGAAACACAACCTTCTCGCGAATGCTGCGATGCCCTTCGAGATAGAACTCGATCTGGTGTTCACCTGATGGGAGCCGCAGTCGCTGCGTGAAGCCGTCGAAGTCGTCGGCGGTTCCCACGAGATACCCGTCGACGTACACCTCGGTCTGATTCGGCTTGACCTCAATCCGCGCGGCGCTGTCGCGTTCGTACCAGCCAAACGGAACCGGCTGTACCGCGGTTGGCGCCGACGCGAGCCAAAGCAAACAGATTAGCGTGTGAATCACAAGGCTCCCGATCGCAGGCAGGTCGGCCACCTGTGAAGCAATTCGAGCGCCAAAGCTCGACCGCCATCAGGCAAGGCTGTTCCATTTGTGATGCCCGCGTTTACTCTGTGAGCGTCGCCGAATCGTCTCCAAGGCGTCGTGTACGGATGACAGGAAAAAACCCGCCGAAAATTCAGCGGCACATCCTTTGCCTTGGTCAATCGGTATGCGGCGTTTGCACCTTCTCCTCCTCCCGCTGGCTATCGCAGCGCTTCTCGCGTGCAGCTGCAGCAAAAGCGACGGACCGTCGCCGGTGCGCACGGCCCTGCAATCGGCGCTTGCGGCTAAGCCGCCGGCAGGCGTCTCGGCTGCCGTGTGGAAGGACGTCCGCGCCTTCTACCAACAGCGGCAAGGAAAGCGGGCGTGGGTGGGTGATGAATATACCGTGGAGGATGCAGCGTCGGCGCTGGCGGTGCTGCGAACCGCGCGCGCACACGGATTCGATCCGGAGGAGTACGGCGAGTCGGCTATCGTGCAGCTCCACGACGCCTTGATGAAGTCGGACAAGAAGTCGCCCGATCGTCCCCAGCAATTGGCGGAGTTCGAGGTTCACACGACGGCGGGCCTTCTTGCGCTAGGTCACGATGTCGCCCTCGGTCGCACGCGACCGACGGCGCTGGACGGCCGCTGGAAGGCGCGACGCAAAGCACCGGACTTCGTCGGTACGCTCGTTCGAGCGGTCGATGAAGACGTCAAAAAATGGCTGGACACGATTCGTCCGCCGCATCCGGAGTATGCGGCGCTCGAAAAAGCGTACCTGGATCTTCTCGGGCAAAAGGAAAAGGGCGGCTGGACGGTGATTCCCCCCGGCGTCCTCAAGCAAGGCCAATCGAGTCCTGCAGCCGGTGCGCTACGGCAGCGTCTTGTCGCCAGCGGACAGCTCTTGGCCGCGGATCAATCTTCGATGTTCGATGACTCGGTCGCGGCTGGGGTCAAAGCGTTTCAGGAACTGCACGGCATCAAGGCGACGGGAATCGTCGATGCCCATACGCGCGCGGCCTTGAACGTCCCGATCGATGAACGGCGGCGACAGGTTGCGTTGAACCTCGAACGGTGGCGATGGATGCCCGACGATCTTGGCGAGCGGCATCTGCTGGTGAATATTCCCTCGTTTCATCTCATTGCGCGCGAGCACGGCAAGCCAATGATGGACATTCGCGTCGTGGTTGGCAAACGCGGTAACGAGACGCCGATCTTCAGCGACGAAATGGAAACCGTGGTCTTCAGCCCGTACTGGAACATTCCGGATTCGATCAAGCAGGGCGAGACGGCGCCTGCAGTGGCGCGCGATCCCGCGTATCTCGCTCGCAACAACATCGAAGTGTTTCGCGGCTCGCGGCGCGTCGATCCGGCGAGCATCGATTGGAGCGATCCAGGCGCGCTTCGCGAGTTCACCTTTCGCCAGCGGCCAGGCGCGAACAACGCGCTGGGCCACGTGAAGTTCCTGTTCCCGAACGATTTTGATGTCTACCTGCACGACACGCCGGCAGACTCACTGTTTGGCCGAGTGGGACGAGCATTCAGTCACGGATGCATCCGGGTCGAAGAGCCCGAGGCGCTGGCCAACTATGTGCTGCGCGACTATCCGGAATGGGACGACTCGCGCATTGTTCGAGCCATGCATTCTAGTGAGGAGCAGCACGTCAGGCTGAAGGAACCGATTCCGGTTCACATCACCTACTTCACGTCGTGGGTCGACGAGAACGGCGGTCTGCACTTCCAGCCCGATATCTACGGTTACGACGCGAAGCAGGCGAATGAGTGAGTGCGCTTAGCGACCTCCGTCCCTGATAACAACCTCCGTCCCAGCGAGTATCCTCAGTGTCCCTCACAAGCCGAGGCGCGCGGCCGGGACGGAGGTTTGCCCGGGAGGGAGGTCGCTAACCGGGACGGAGGTCGCTAGCGGGGACGGAGGTCGCTAGCAGGGCCGACGCGCCCTAGCCCATCGGCCTGACGCCTCAGTTTGTTCGGACCCGCCACCCTTGCTACTATAAGGAACGCGGACGTCGCCGTCCGCTCCCTTACAACATATAGAATGCACAGGATTTCCAAAGAGGCTATGTGTGTCCCATCCTCTAGGGTCGGGTTGGTGGCGCTCGTCCTGATGGTCCTGCCGAGTTTTGCGGTCTCACGGACACAGGCGGGGAGTGCGAGTCCGGCCGAGCTCTCAGTTATTGGCGAAAACACCGCGACGGCGCGAGCGGTTGGGGTAGCGCGGGCCAGTTCGGACACGAACACAACCGGGACGTTGAGCGTGTCGGCCTGGGAGAAAATAGCGCTCGGCGGTGTCGATCGCGACGTCTTCGAGCTGGCTCTCGGCGCCACGCGCTGCGCGATCAAGAGCGGCGACGTCACCGACCCCGCGACGCTCACTGTCATCGATTACTCGCGTCCCTCGACGGCCGATCGGCTGTGGGTGTACGACCTGCGCGCGCGCAAGCTCATTTACAAGGAACTCGTTGCGCACGGCCAGGGCAGTGGCGAAAACTTCGCGACACTTTTTTCCAACGCTCCAGACACGCATCGCACGAGCATCGGTCTCTTCGTCACCGAAGACACCTATGTGGGCCGTAACGGTTACTCCCTGCGTTTGAACGGACTCGACGATGGCTTCAACGATCGCGCGCGTGAGCGAGCCATCGTGATGCACGGCGCGCCGTACGTGAACACATCGCTTATCAGGACGCGGGGTCGGCTCGGACGCAGCTGGGGATGCCCCGCGCTGCGTGAAGGCATCGCGCGCGAGGTGATCGATATGGTGAAGGGCGGCAGCCTCGTGTTCTCGTACTACCCGGATAAGAACTGGCTGAAGTCATCGAAGTATCTCAGTGGCTGCGACGGAGCCGTGGCGACTGAGAACTAGCGGCGTTCTCGTTCCTCGTGCTTCGTTCCTACCCGGAAGCCTCGCGCGGTGCCGTATGTGCGCCTCGCGAGGTTTTTTGTGTACCGCCCGCCGAGTGATCGACGAGCAGAAGCTCATCATGAGCTACACAGCGGCAATCACATCGCGGTAATCAGCTGATGAGGTTCCGTCACGGCCGTGTTCTGATCAGCGGCAGAGCGTGCACAGATTCCGGTAGCGCAACGCATCGATTCGGTCGTGGCCTGCCACGCGCGAGCGTGTCTCCGCTGGCCGAAACCTTGCTGACTCTCTCCAGCGGTTGAGTCTGCGGAGCGCCGTTCGCGCCCGCAGTAGGAGGACGCTTCACATGCTGCGCAAGTCATTCTTCATCTTCTGCGCGGTTGCCGTCCTTTCCGCGCTCGCGCCCGGAACGGCTGCCGCCCAGGACAGTAACTGGGATCAACGAACCTATTTCACGTTCAGCGCTCCGTTCGAACTCCCAGGCAAGACGCTGCCCGCCGGTGGCTATCTGTTCAGGCTCGTCGATAGCCCGAGCAGCCGTCACACTGTTCAGGTGTTCGATAAGGATGAAAAGGAAATCTTTGCGACGGTGCTCGCAATCCCGGCGCAGCGTATGGAACCCTCCGGTGAACCTGAAGTGCGGTTCATGGAGGTGGCGGCCAGCCAGCCGCCTGCAATCCGTACGTGGTGGTTCCCAGGCCGCACAACAGGTCATGAGTTCATTTATCCGAAAGCGCAGGCGATGCGGCTCGCACATGGCGCCAACTCTTCGGTGTTGACAGTCGCCAGCCATGCGAACACCACCGAAACGATGCGCGAAGCGGAACTCGCGCGCGTCAGCGAAGCCGGCGAAACCGCGCGGGTGAGCGCGGGGGCGCAGGCGCGAGAAGTCAGCGGCACGCGCGTTGCCGGCCGGACAGGGACGAAGACGCAGGCGGCCGTGACCACGCCGCCGCCCCCGAAATCGGCGCCCACGACGGTTCCGCAGCGCACCGCCGTCACGCAGCGGCCGGTTAAGACCGCAACCGCCGCGCCGGCAACGAGCACGGAAAGCGTTCGGACAACGCGCACCGAATTGCCACACACCGGAAGCTACGTTCCGTTGCTCGCGCTGCTCGGTCTCGGATCGCTGCTGGCTGCCGCCGCCCTCAGGGTGGCCCGCCGCACAAACCCGTAATCTTGACCCCTCAATTCACATGAGTGGACAAGCGTGGCATCGGGCAAGAGGAGGGTAGTGGCCGAACGCAGTATTACTCGAGCGTTTCCTGTGCCGTTCGCGCCAGCAACTCAAGTGGGCTCTGGGTTCGAAGGTCTGCTCGGTCTGGTCGGTGGGGATGTCTGGTCGCTCTCACCAGATGGCCCCACCTTCCAGGCCTTTTGGTCAAGATGCGTTGCGCTGCGTTTTGCCTAGCCTTGTCGGCGTTCTTCGTCTCTCCACTTGCCGGTCGGCAGGACAAGCCCATCTTTTCGGCCCGTTCGGAGCTCATTGTCCTGCATGTGACAGTCGAGGATCGTAAAGGTACGTTTATCAGCGGACTTCCACAGGAAGCGTTTACCGTGCTCGATGACGGCAAGCCGCAGGAAGTGCAGTTTTTTTCCGCCGCCGAGATTCCGGCAACCGTCGGCCTGATCATCGACAACAGCACGAGCATGAGCAACAAGCGCGAGATGGTGGTTGCCGCCGCCCTTGGTTTCACCGAACTGAGCAATCCGGAGGACGAGATGTTCGTGCTCGCGTTCAACGAACACGTCACCGAGATTTGGCAGCCGCGGGTCATTGGTCTCAGCAACATGGTTTCGCTCAGGGCGACTTTGCTGGGCGGTGTCGCAGCGCGTGGGAAAACCGCGCTTTACGACGCATTGACGTCGGGGCTGGATCGATTGAGTCGAGGCAAGCACGCGCGTCAGGTATTGGTGGTGCTCAGCGACGGCGGCGACAACGCAAGCACCGCGACGCTGGAGGACGCGCTCGTGCGTATGCGTAGTGCAGATGCCGCGATCTTCACCGTCATGTTGAAGGATCCGATCGACAACGAAGGCAACCCCAAGCTTCTGAAAAGACTTGCCGCGGAAACCGGCGGCGAGGCGTTCGAGCCGGATCGGTTCGAGGATCTACCCGAAACCCTCGAGCACATCGCGCGCGACATTCGCAGCGCGTACACGATTGGATTCGCGCCAGCGGTCTCGCTCGACGAGCACGCGTCGCGCAAGCTCCGTGTCAGCGTGCGCACGAGAGAAGGGCGGACCTTCAACGCGCGTACGCGCGGCGGCTATGTGACAAGGCCTGCGTCATGATGCGTCTGCTCGACCGTGCGCTCTTGATCGTTGGTCTATCGTGCCTTGGCTGGTACGCGCTTGCCACGGCAGATGCCGCCCACACGCAAGATGAAGCGCGTGCTGCTCTCGAGCGCGGACTCGAACAGAAAGAACCGCCACCCGTGGCTGCGGCCTTAGAGCGCGCGCCGGAACCCGTCGATCCGGACGTTGAACGCAATTTGGTAGGGCTGCTCGAGATTCCCCGGCTCGGTTTGTCGACGCCCGTCGTGGAAGGCGACGACCGCGTCGCGCTGCACGGCACCGCCGGACATCTGCCCGACACGCCGCGTCCGTGGAAAGCAGGCAACAGCGCGATCGCGGCGCATCGCGACGGCCTTTTTCGCCCGCTCGGTCACATCCGCGTTGGTGACGACGTGCTCGTACGGACGGCGCATGGCGAGTTGCGGTATCGGGTCAAGGATACGCACATCGTGCGGCCGACGGACCTCTCAGTGCTCGAGCAAACGCCGGGACACACGCTGACGCTCATCACGTGCTACCCGTTTTTTTACGTCGGCGCCGCGCCGAAGCGGTTTGTCGTGCACGCCGAGCGGGTGAGCGCCGACGGGTCAGGCGGCGATCGGCTCAAACTGCAAGCGGCGATCGAACTCGCGGCGCAGGAGCAAGAGGTTGAGCACCATCTGCAGGGTGACGGCGGCAACGGACAGCCACCAAATCCACTCCAGCTTGAATCCGGGCAGCTTCGACAGCAGCAGCAGCGGAACGGCGACAACGATGATGCGGGTAAACGACGTCGCGAGCGAGGGCAGCGTGTTACCCATCGCCTGGAACATGCTCGAGCTGACAAAGACCAGGCCCGAGGCAACAAAATTCCACGACACAATGCGCAGATAAACCTCGCCGACCGAGATGACCGCGGGATCGGACGAGAACGCGCGGATCAGCGCGCCGGGGAAAAGGTGCGTGATCACGATGACCAGCAGCATCACGCTGATGGACATCAGCGCCGCGGTTTTAAACGTTTCGCGCACGCGCTCGCCAAGGCGGGCGCCGTAATTCTGACCGGCCACCGGCGCGACCGCAAAACCGAGAGCGACAACCGGTAGAAACGCGGACTGCACGATGCGCAGTCCGATGCCGAATCCTGCCTGCGCGGACGCGCCAAACGGCCGGGTTACCGCATAGACAATCCCGAGATAGACCGCCATCAACGCGAACTCCGCGCCGGCGGGCAGTCCGATTTTCAACATATCGCGCCACAACCCAAGGCGCGGCTTCCAATCCGCAATCACGAAGTGCAGGTACGCGCTCGGCTTGAAGTAGGCGAGTATCCACACGGTTCCTGCAGCGATTGCGATGAGCGTGGCAATGGCAGCACCGGCGACACCAAAGGCATGCCCGATTCCCCATCCAAAAATGAAGATCGGCGCGAGCACGATGTTGATGATGATGGTGCCGGTCTGAACCACCATCCCCGGCTTGAAGAGACCGATTCCGCGCAGCGCCGCTCCCATCGCGACTAGGCCGAACTGCAGGCCCATGGCGGGAACGAACCAGAGGAGGTAATCGGCTACGAGCTGCGCCGTCAACGCATCGGCGCTCATCCGGCGCGCATAAATCGGCCGGAGCGCCATCGTGAGCGCGAGAAAGATCACACCCACGACCATCGAAAGCACCTGCGACTGATTGAAGATCAGCAGCGCGCGCTCGCGGTTCTTGGCGCCCGCCGCATGCGAAATCTGCGTCGTGGTGCCCACGCCGAGCATCTGTGTCACGGCGAGGACGACAAACAGCAGGTTGCCGCTGATCGCGACAGCAGCGACGGCTTCGGTACCCAAGCGGCCGACCCAATAGAGATCGACCAGAACGTACAGGGTCTGAAACACCATGCTCACGAGCATGAAACTCATGGTCTTGAGCAGATGGCGGGACACCGAGCCGGTGGTGAGGTCCTGCATGACTTCCTATTGTAGGCTTACCGAGTGAAACCGGTCGTACCGCTCCTGCTGTTGTATGTGATCAGCGCGCCGCCTGCCGCACACGAAGGCACGCGCAAGGTGACAGTGGACGATTTGATGCGGCTTCGCACGATCGTCGACGTCAAGATCTCTCCCGACGGCGGCCGCGTGGCGTACGTCGTGTCACAGCCTTCCGTCGAGCGCAACGCACACCAGCCCGAGCTCTTTGTGGTGCCGACTACAGGCGGCGCGCTAACGCGGCTGGCGGCCGATGCGCGCCTCTTCGAGCTCCCTGCCCGTGAGACTGCGATGGACGCCCGATGGCACTCGCCTTTCGTTTCTCGCGCTCGCGGATGGAAGGCCGCAGGTGTTTTCCACGTCCGCCCAGGGCGGTCCGTCGAATCAGATCACCTCCGCGCCGCAAGGCGTTGCCGCGTACGAATGGGCATCCGATGGAAAATATCTCGCGTTCACCGCGCGCGACGCAACCCAACCCTCGCCGGCGATTCGCGTGCACGACCCGCCGCCTGCCACGCGGCTGTTTGTGAAAGTGGCGGACGAGGACGCGCGAGAGGTGGCCTCGGCCGCGCTGATCGACGGCTTCTCCTGGGCGCCGGACGGCGGCGCGTTGGTATATGCGGCGGCGCCGGTGTACGGGTTCAGCGCGCCGTACTACACGCGGCTCTATCGCGTATCCGCCCGCGGCGGCAGCCCCGAGACGCTGGTCGACCGACCCGGGATGAACACAACGCCGCAATTCGCGCCGGATGGCACGCGGGTCGCGTTTGTCTCGACCAACGAACGTTTCGGCCTGCTCGCACCGCGTGGGCTTGCGGTGGTCGATCTTCGCGAACGCCACATCAGCACCTATCCGATGAACGGCGCCTTGAACGTCGTTGTGGCTTCAGGTCCTCAATCAGGCGCGCGCGACGGCCGGCGTTAACGGTGGCAACAATTGCTCAATGCGCGCGCGCTCCGGCTCCAGCCATGGCGGCAGCACGAGCGCCTCGCCAAGGTGCGCCGCGTCTTCGTCAACTGCAAATCCAGGACCATCCGTCGCCAATTCGAACAGCACGCCGCCAGGCTCTTTGAAATACACCGACTTGAACCAGAAGCGATCGATCGTCGGCGTCGCGTGCGCGCCAACAGCTTCGACGCGTGCGCGCACCTCCTGCTGATGCTGCTCATCGTCCACACGCCACGCAAGGTGATGCACGGCGCCCACGCCCCACGCGCCGCGTCGCCCTTCCGGTGTTTCGCGAAGGTCGATCACACCCGCAACGTCGCGGAAACCATACCGTGTCCAGCTGTTTGCGCTGCCCAGGTGCTCGAAGCCGAGCACGTCGGTCAAGAACGTGGTGGTGGCCGATGCGTCACGCTCCCAGACTTGCGCGCCATAGAGGCCGCGCACCTGACGCTCACCCGATACGGGACCGCCGTCCCACGGTGTAAGGGCCCGCTGCTGCACCTTGGCCGGCTCCACGAGTGCCAACTTCAATCCGTGCGGATCGACGAGCGGCAGCACTTTGTCGCCGAAGCGATTCTCAATCGCGCCAAGCGGCGTCGAGTACTGGTCGAGCCTCGATGCCCAGAAGTCGAGACTGCCAACCGGTACTTCGAGCGCGACCTCGACGGCGAGCCCGTGACCAATGCGCGGCGGCGCCATGTGTGCCCAGGGAAAAAACGTCAGATCTGAACCCGGGTGTCCCTCCGCATCGGCGTAGAACAGGTGATACGTCCCGGGATCGTCTTGATTGACGGATCGTTTCACCAGCCGCATGCCGAGGATTCCCGCGTAGAAGTCGAGGTTCTCCTGGGCCGGGCCGGAGATGGCGGTGATGTGGTGAAGGCCGTTGACGCGATGGGGAGACGACATCAGCCGATCATCTCACGGGACGTAGACGACGCCCCAGGGACTGTCTCCGGCTGGCACGCGCGCGACAACGCTTCGGCTGGCGAGATCGACGATAGAGACGTCGTTTGAGGGTCCGTTCGCCGTGAACGCCGTGCGCCCGTCTGGAGCGATGGCGATGCCCCATGGCCGTTGCCCGACGTCGATTGAGCCGAGGAGTTCGTCGCTGCTCGTATCGACGATGACGAGCTGCCGGCCACGACCGGTGGTGACATACACACGGCTACCGTCGGGGGCCACCGCCACGCCCATGGGACGCAGCGTGTCGCTCGGCATCTTGATGGTTTTGATGACGCGGTGACTGCGCGCGTCCACGACCTCGATCGCATTGCCGGTCTCGCACGTGATGTAGGCGCGCGATCCATCAGGCAGGAAGCCACTCGATCGCGGCCGCGGGGATGTCTTGAACTGCCCCGCGATCGCGCCGCTGCCCGCGTCGATCGCGAAAACCTCGCTGTCTTCTTCGGACGTCACGTAGACATGGCTGCCGCTCGGATTCAGTTCCACGCCTTCGGGTTCACCGCCGACCGCGACCGCGGAGATCACTTTGCCGCTGTCGACGTCCACGATGCTTGCGGTGGCCGCGTCTTCGTTGGCCACGAACAACCGTGCGCCGTCCTTGCTCACGGCTAGTTGCTCGGGGTCGGTGCCGGCGTGAATGATCTTCAGCAGCTTGAATTGAGTGGTATCGAACACGCCAATGCCGTCGGCGGCGCGATCGGGTGGCGGCAGCGTCTTCTCGTCCACGCCGGGAGGCGCGATCGGCGATCCGCTCAACGCGACATACAGCGTCTTGCCATCTGGACCGAGACGGATGCCTCGAGGACGCTTGCCGAGCGGCACCGTCGCGACCACCGCGCGCGTCCCGACATCGATCACCGTGAGATCGCCCGAGCGTTCGTTCGTGACATAAATTCGAGGACCCCTGGGCTGTTGAGCGCAACCGGCCGTCACGATCGCGGCCGCGAGCAGGGCAGTTCCAGTGATTCGCATCGGCCATATACTAGCGCCATGAAACGGATACTTTTGGGCGCGGCAGTCGTTGCCGCGCTTGTGAGTAGTGGACACCTCGCCGCGCAGGGCCGGGGAGGTCAAGCCGCACCGAACCCGCAGGACGAAATGGTGAAGGCGCTCATCGGCCGGCTCGACCTCGAGAAATACCAGGCGACGATTAAGGGCCTGACGCAGTTCGGCGATCGCCGGCAGGGCACCGAACGCAATCGCAAAGCCGTGGACTGGATCGAAGCGCAGCTCAAAAGCTACGGCTGCCCGACCGGCCGCATCAAATACGAATACAAGTCGAATCCCCCTCAGACGAACCAGGGCCGAGGTGCCGGCGAGGGAGGTGGCACCGGTCAGGGGCGCGGCGCCGGTCAAGGTCGCGGCGCGGGTGAAGGTCGTGGAGGTGCGCAGACGCCGCCGAATCCCGTGATTGCCAGCGGCGAAGTGCGCTTAGGGCCAGGCGGCTCGCGCTACCGCGGGATCACGCGGCGCACCGGCGTCAACACCAATCCCGACGCACAGCCGGATGAAAAACTTCGCGAGCTCAATCGCGAGCCGGCCACCGACGGACCGCGCGAGGAGGTCTACTGCACCAAAGTCGGCACCACGCGCCCCAACGAGATGTACATCGTCGGTGCGCACATGGACGGACATGGCTGGGGCGAGGCCGCCAACGATGACGGATCGGGCACCGCGCTCGTGATGGCGCTCGCGCGCATTTTCAGCATGCCGGACGTGCAGACCGAGCGAACGATCCGTTTTGCGTTATGGAACAACGAAGAGACCGGGTTGAACGGCGCTCGTGCCTACGTGGAGCAGCGCGCGGCACTGCAGGGCAAGGAGGATCCGCCCGGATCGGGAAGATATCCCGAGCCAAAGTGGCTCGCGATGGTGCAGCACGACATGATGCTCTGGGATCACGGCATGCCGCGGGCGGACGGCACGTGGAATCCCGAGCAGCGCCCCGAAGCGGACGTGAACATCGAGTTCCAGTCGACGGCGAAGAAGGCTGATGAGGCGATGAAGCTCGCGTTCTTCTTCCGCGAGGCGAATGAGAAGTTCGCGACCGATTACCCCGCCGCCGTGGGCCCGCACATGACCAACACCGATTCGACGCCGTTCATGGATCTCGTGCCCGCAATCAGCCTGCGTGAGAACGAGCGGGGAATGCACACCGGGGCGGGATGGAATCCGACGTGGCACCAACCGATCGACGTGTTCAAGACCTTTTCGGACAAGGACTTTCTGCTCGGTCTGAACGCGGCGCAAACGACAGGCGGGGCCATTGCCTTGCTGGCCGGTACGACAATCAAGAAATAGACTCGACCTGAAAGGTCCGCGCTACCTGACGAAAGCGCTCGACGAAGGTAGCGCGGACCTTTAGGTTCGCGAGCTCCCGCAGACATGGAGCGGCGGACGTTATCTTCCAACCGCCTTCTTCAGCTCCTCGATCGTCGCTACGCGTCCATGAATCGGCGCGATCTGCGCCACGTCCAGCTTCAAGCGCTGAATGTTGTCGTGCAGATTCAACGCTGCCGGATCGACCGTCGCCGGCGCCGGCGCGTTTGGCGGCGGCGGTGTGAACACATCCGCCTCCACGATGATCTTTTCTTTGGGCAAATATGCCACCAGCAAGCCCTCGTTGTGTGGCGAGCCCTGGAGGATGTGGAGCTCCACCGACCGGGTGCCGTCGGTCAGCACATGCCTGCCGTTCACGCCTTCAACCACAGGCTTCTTTTCCGACTTCGCCATCAGATCGGGATTGATCGTTCGCGGCGCCGCGAACACTTTTTCGTAATACGGTTTGTAGATCGCGGCCGTCACGATGGCGGCGCCTTCGGCGACGTAGGTGCGGAGACCGCCCGAATGATCGAAGTGCTGATGCGTGTTGACCACGTAGCGAATCGGCTTGTTCGGCACGAGCTTTCGCACTTCGGCAATCACGGCGACCGATCGCTCCTCGTTTTGCGGTGCTTCGATCACCGCAACGTGATCGCGAAACTCGACGAGCACGCTGTGATGTGATCCGCCGGTCACGTGCCACACGCCGTCCCCGAGCTGCTGTGACTCGACGCGCACGGGAGCCGGGGTGGCGCCGCGAACGTTGGCCGGCACCGTGAGCGCCGCGGCCGCGTTTGGCTTCACGCTGTTCACTGTGAGCTCGAGTGTCGGGTAGCCGCCCTGCTTTTGCGTGATAGACGTCGGGAACTTGATGTTGCCGAACGTTTGATAGTTGCCGAACGTGACTTCGACCGGCATGTCGCCCAATATGACGTTGTCGATTTGCGTGTCGATGCGTTCGAGCAAGTGTTGTGAGTTGAGCACGCCGGTAAAACGCAGACGATTCGGAGTCGTGAAGGCGACGATTCGGCTGGCGCCTTTCGTGGTCAGAGTGGCGTTATTCGTCTGCGCGGCCTTGATGAACCCATGCGGCGTCAGTACGATCTGCATCCGACGTTCGAGCGCCGCCGCAGGCGCGGGCGCCGGTTGATCGTTGGCGCCGACGTTCCAGGCGTCGCTGCCGTTGACAACCTGAATTTGCCGGTTGCCGCCGAACGGTACGCTTCCGTCAGGCTGCGTTCGATAGAGCTCCTGCCGCATCGCCGCGTTGTCGTAGTGCACGTCGGCGACGTAGTTCTTGAGAACCATCCGCGGCCAACCGGTGGCGGCGTTGATGGCCTGGCCGAAGAAGTAGGTGGACCCGCTGCCCGAGTACTGAACGGAGTTCAGCTGTTCCGTGCCCATCGCCGCCGCCGCGTCCTTGAGCGTCGCACTCGCGTCCTGACCCGACGGAGTCGATGCGAGGGCCAGCAAAAATGCCGGGAGAAACATTCTCTTCATCCCGGCATTCTAAGCGGAAATCTCGGAACCTCAATTCGCGTCGGCCTGCCCGCGAAGCCCCTGATTGATCTTCTGCTTCATGCGCGTGATGAAGCGATTGACGAGCGCGGGATCGTCGTAGCTGCCGGCGCGAAACGCATCGCGCCACTGCTTGTCGGAGAGTCGGGCCATCCGTTCGGAGATCCAGCGCAGATCGGCGGGCGTGATCTGATCGAACAGCTCGGCGCGCAGATTTTTTTGCTCGAACACGATTCTGTCGCCTTCGATGCGCTTGATGAATCCTTGCCGTTCGAATGCATCGATGTCGCCGCGCTTCGGGTTGTCGATCCCCGATTCGCCCCACGACAGGCCCAGATCGGAGACCACATAGAGGCGACGCACGCGCTCGCGCGGACCGCTGACCTCATAGATGCGATTCTGTGCGGGTTTCATGTCCGAGTTGTTGAGCATCACCATCACCGCGAGCAGCCCGCGGTACGGGCGCGTGCCGACAAACGGATTCTCATGCCAGGACCAATCGCCGATGTTTTTGTAGCCGGGCTCGTCGCGGCGGAAGCGCCCCGCCGGCATGGTGCCGCCGAGCTCGCCGCCGCGCATAATCCAGCGCCCGACAACGTACTGGGGCAGCTGGTGGTAACCGAGTGCCCAGAGGAGTCGCGACGAGACAACCTCAGGCTGGGCTTCAGGCCCGAGCTTCACGTTCCACTCAGTCCCCTGCTCATCCTTGACGATGACCTTGCGGCTGAAGCCGGTGGTGTCGTCTCGGACAAACGAGAGGACCGCGTTTGGTCTGGGAGGAACCAAAGGATCTCCGGGGCCAACGAACAAATTGCGCGATTCAATAGGCCTATCCACCCAGAATTCCGCCATTTGGTCGGGCAGCGGAGGGTGCGCCAGGGTGGAGTGGATTGCGGGGCTGCAGGCAAGCGTGCCGACCGCCAGCGCGAGGGAGAGCACGCTGATGATTGGCATACGGCGTAAGGACATAACGTAGGTAACGCACGAACCGTGCCGGTTGCCTGCTTCGAGTGGAGCGAGTCGAACGAAGCTCTACTGTTTGCGATGCTTTGAAAGGAGCGGGCGTAACTGATTGACGCCCGTGGCGAGAACGATCACCGCCACGATCGCGCATCTCATGGTTGTCCGACTCCTTGCCAGCTGCCAATGAGACTCCGCAGGTATTGCAGCTGCGTGTCCGTTCCCTGGAAAAGCCCTTCAGGATACCGGCGGGTCTTGGTGATGTCGTTATAGATTGCGGCGGCGGCACGTTGATTCAAACCTAATCCCGCGAGATACTGCAGCCGCAAATTCCGGTCGGAGTTGATTGGTGCGTCGCGGAGGTAGTCAGTCATCTCTGTGGCGCGGCCGGCGTACGAGCCGTACAGCTCGAACGCGGTTGGGAAGCCGATCTCCTGTAGTGATCGGCGCACGGTTTCGAAATCCGGCGCCTGCATGCGTTTCTCGATCGCATTGATGTCGATGGGCCCCGGTTCGACCTGGCCGAGCAGCACCGTGTCGTACCCTTCTCCGAGATATTCGTTGCCGAAAACCACGCCGTCGGGAAAGACCTCGAAGAAGGTCGCGATCTCGCTCTTTACCGCCTCCGGGCTGCTTTCGTACAACTGCACGAAGACGGTGACGACGCCGCCAAGGTTGAGCCGCTGTTTCGCCAGCTGCCAGAACTCTTTCGTGTAGAGGGCGGCTGCGCCCTTGACCCAGGGATCGAGCGGATCCGACGTGATTGCGTCGAAGGTCTCGTTTGTCGTCAATAAAAAATGGCGCGCATCGTCGATCACGACGTGCGTCTTTGAGTTGAGAATCACGTTGTGGTTGAACTCGCCGAAGTACGTCGAGACAACCCCGGGGACGAGCGGCTCGATTTCGGCAATGGTCAGTTTCTTCACAGTCGGGTCGACGCTGACGGCGCCGGCGGTTACACCTGCGCCGCATCCAATCACCAACACGGAGTCCGCTTGCCGCGGGGACAGCGTCGTGAGATGTCCCAACATCCGCTGCAGCCGCATATCCTGCGGAAGGCTTGATGCCTGAATCTTGCCGGCGTTGTGATAGCTGGTTGTTCCATCGGAGAACTGCGACACGGCAATTGACGAATTGAGTCCTTCACCGACGTACAGAATGGACGGCGGACCGGAAATCATGGTCGCCGTCTTCCGCCCGTACGCCACCAGCAGACCAGGCAACGCCGGGACAGAGCGCACGAGCATGGCGGTGGTTGCGGCGATCGCCATCAGCGGTAGTGCGGCGGTCAACCATATCAGGCTGTTGCGTTTGACCGCCCACGCGAGTAGGGGCGGCGCAATCACGATCAACCCTGATACGGCCGCGAGGACCATCAGCACCTGCTGCGCGTGAACCGTGCCGATCCACGCCACTATCAACAGACTCGCCCCGAGCGATCCCGCGATCGCCCCGAGCGTATTTGCGGCATAGAGTCCGCCAACCACGCGACCGGAGTCCTGTCCATGCCGTACCACCGCCGCGAGCGCAAGCGGAAAGCTCGCACCCCACAGAATGGGCGCGGGCAGCACGGCCCAAAACGTGCGCGCGAGATCGAGATGAAACGTGCGCCAGATGTCATTCGAGAGCTCGACGTTCACCGGCCAGAAAGGAAGTGAGGCGTTGAGCATGTAGGCGGACCAGGCCATGGCCAGGACGGTCAGCACCTGGCACCAGCCGAATGCGCGATGCGGATTGGCCGTGTTGCGCGCAAGGATGGACCCCACGCTGCTGCCCGCACCGAGGCCGATCAGGAACACGGCGAGCACGAGCGAAAAGGTGTAGACCGTTGCACCCAGCAGCAGCGCCAGTTGCCGTGTCCAAATCACCTGCGCCGCGAGTGCACATGCGCCCGAGAGCGCGAGCGCGACGTAGATCAATCGCCTTTCCGCAACCGGGACGCGCGGTGTCGCGACGGTATCCTCGGCGACCGCGACCGCGGCCTCGGTCTGCGGAACATAGCTCACGGTGCGTGCGAGGACGAGGGCGAGGACACCGACCGCGACGTTGATGGCCGCGGCCACATAGGTGGCAACGGCAACGTCGTAGACACGAAGGAGGTAAAACCCTGCGAGCAGCGAGCCTGCCACGGCGCCGGCGATGTTGCCCGCATAAAAGAACCCGAGCCACGCCACGCCCCGCGGCGACGTTTCGATCCATCGCGACACGGCGGGCAGCGTCGCGCCCATGGCAAGCGTCGGCGGCAGCAGACACACGCTCGCAACAACACCGCGAAGCAGAAACCCAGTGAGGCCGTAACCGCCCCACGCCGTGTAGACGCGTCCGGCGAGCGGCATGACAATCAGAAGCAGCAGCCCGCATGCACCGATGGCGAGCTCCAGCGCCGCGTAGACGCGAAGTGGATGATGACGCGGCGAGACGAGCCGGGGCAGGAGATAGCTGCCCAGGCACATGCCGCCCATGAACGTGGCGAGCAGAACGCCGACTGAAACCGCCGATGAGCCGATAACGAGTGTCAGAACCTGAAACCAGACGATTTCGTACACGAGCGCGGCAGCGCCGCTGCCGATGAACAGCACAAGAATGAATGGGAGCGCAAGAGTCATGCGCTCGCCATTATGCACGCAAGTAATGCAGCAGCTTCAGGATGTCCGAGAACACACCCATCGCGGTAACTTCGCCGCCCGCGCCCGGGCCCTTGATCACGAGCGGTGTCGTCGCGTATCGCTTGGTGGAAAATACGATGACGTTGTCGGCGCCCTGGGTCGACGCGAGCGGATGATCGCTCGGATATGTGTTGAGCCCGGCCACTGCTTTTCCGTTTTCCAGCACGCCCGTGTAGCGCAGCACGGCGCCTTTTGCGTGCGCAGCCGCGACGCGCTGGCTCAGCGGAGCATCCTGCCTGGCGTACGCCGCGAAGAAACGATCCGAAAATGCGCCGCGTTCGAGCGCACGCGGGACAAGGCTCTCTACCATGATGTCGGAAAGGTTCATCTTGAGGCCAATCAGCCGTCCAAGAATGAGCAGCTTGCGCGCGACATCCTCGCCCGACAAGTCGGCGCGCGGATCCGGTTCCGTCAGTCCCATGCCATGCGCTTCGCGCACCAGCGCGCTGAATGATGCGCCAGGCGTGAAGGTGTTGAACAAGTAGCTGAGCGTCCCGGAGAGGATCCCTTCAACCTTGATGACGGTATCTCCGCTGGCGACCAGATCCTGCAGCGTCGAGATCACTGGCAGTCCGGCCCCGACGTTGGCCTCGCACAAGAAGTACTTTCGTCGCGTGCGCACCAGTTCCATCAGCGCCGCGTATCGCGTCCACGGCAGCACATTGGCGCGCTTGTTAGGCGTGATGATGTGCAGGTCCGCTTCGATGTACTCTGGATAGCCGTCCACGACGGTTTCGCTGGCGGTGCAATCCACGAGCGCTGCATCGGCAACCTCCATCCCTTTGAGCCTACGTGCGAGCGCGGAGGTGCTCATCCGCTGCGACGATGACTCGAGCGCGCTGCGCCAGTTGGAGAGATCGAGACCGGCCGCGTCGGCGATGAATCGCTTGCTGTCGGCAATGGCAACCGTCCGTACGTCGAAGCCGCGTGACAGGAGGTACGACCGCTGCTGTTCCAGCTGGCGGAGCAGTTCCGTGCCGATATTGCCGACGCCGACCACCGCAAGCGACAGCTTTTTTCGCTTCTCGAAAAACGCGTCGTGAATGACGTTGAGCGCGCGCGGCTGGTTCGCCGCGTCGATGACGAACGAGATGTTCCGTTCGGAGGCGCCCTGCGCGATCGCGCTGATATTGATGTTGTGACGCCCCAGCGCGCCAAACACTTCGCCCGACACACCCGGATGCCCCTTCATGCCCTCGCCGACGATAGCGATGATCGTCTGTTTCGGCTTCTCGTCGAGCGACGTCAGCTTCTGCTGCAATTCGAGCCGGAATTCATCGCGCACCGCATCCATCGCGGCGATGGCGTCGGCGCGCGCGACGGCGAAGCAGATCGTGTGCTCGGAGGAGGCCTGCGAAATCAGAATCACGTTGACGCGTGCGGACGCGAGCGCCCGGAACAAGCGCTCAGCCGTGCCTGGCACGCCGACCATGCTCAGCCCGCGCAGCGTGAGCAGAGTGATGTCGTCGACCGAAGTGATCCCTTTCGCGATCCCGCTCCAATTGCCAGGCTCCGACGAGATCACCGTGCCGCGCGCCTGCGGTTTGAGCGTGTTCTTGATGTGAATCGGGATCCCCTTCGCGACGGCAGGGGCGATTGTGGCGGAGTGCAGCACCTTCGCGCCAAAATACGAAAGCTCCATCGCTTCTTCGTAGCTCACCTGTGGGAGCACGAAGGCCGACTTGACGGCGTTTGGATCGGCGCTCAGGACACCATCGACGTCGGTCCAGATCTCGATGACAGAGGCGTCGAGCGCAGCCCCGACGATCGCCGCCGTGTAGTCAGAGCCGTTTCGGCCAATCGTCGTCGTCACGCCGTCGGGCGTGGCAGCAATGAAACCCGTGACAACAGGGATGGCCTTCTTGCCCGTGCGGCGTGAGAGCCGCTCGTACCACGCACGCGTCTTTCGGTTGGTGGCCGCAAAATCGACGGCGGCGCTGGTAAAGCGATCGTTGGTGACGATGAATTCGCGTGCGTCCGCGAATGGCGCCAGGTTGAATCGGCCAAGGTAGGCCGAGATGATGAGCGCGGAAAGCCGCTCGCCGAAGCTGCCAATCACATCGAGGGCACGCGGCGGCGCGTGGCGCAGCAACGACGTGCCGTGCAATGCATCGCGCAGCTCGGTGAGGAGCACGTCGACGCCGCTTTGAACCTCCGCGCGGTTCCTGCGCGGCAGCAGCGCCTCTACTGCGTCATGGTGCCGCTTCGCGATCTCTTCGTAGAGGCGTTCGTATCCAGCGCCGCCACTTTCCGCAAGCCGCGCGCTCTCGAGTAGCCGATTCGTAACGCCGCCAAAGGCGGAGACGACGAGAACCACACGATGACGCTTCGCCTGACCGAGGACAATGCCGCCGACAGTCTTGATTCGCTCAGGGGTAGCAACAGAGGAACCGCCAAATTTCAGGACTTTCAACGACGGCTGAGGCACGGCGAGATTGTAGCGGACCCAGGGCATGCGCCGTCCGAATGCGCTGGCCGGTGTCTAATGCCTGCGATACGCCAATTCCTCGCCGGCGATTCTCGATGCCGTTTGCGGGATCGAGCCGCAGGCCGTTGACGCCGCTCGTGTGAAGCAAATTCTTACAGCTGAGCGGCGTCAGTGGTCAGACCATTGGTGGAACCGCGTTCGCCAGTTTGGCTAACGTTCGAGACGTTTGGGCTCATGGTCGTGCCGCGCGGGGCTTCATGAGCACGCGATAGAGCACGAGCAGAATGACGGCGCCGATGATCGACATCAGCATGCCCGCGCCTTCGCCCTCGCCGTAAAGGCCCAGCACACGGCCGAGAAAGCCGCCGACGAGCGCGCCGGCGATTCCGAGCAGTATCGTCACGATGAAACCGCCAGGATCTCTACCGGGCATCAGGAGCTTCGCAATCACTCCCGCCACGAGGCCGAACAGAATCCAACCCAGCACACCAAACATCAGCTTCCTCCTTTGAGCAGACGGCGTTGTTGCATTGCCCATGCAACCTGCACACCACCGTCGGGTTGCGACGTCATCGGCGTTCCGAGGTTCGCAGTTCTTCGTTCTTAGACCGTTATGCGGCCACAGACGTGAATTTTGCACGCGTTGTCGACCCGCATAAAGGGTCTACGGCGCGCGGAGCGCGCCAAGCCAACAACAAGAACTAGCCAAGGCCGCGGAGTTAGCCGGATATCAAGGGCAGGGCCGTTGGCTAGGTTCCAGCTCTACCTCCTCCACGCCAACCCATCCGGCCCTTTCCCTGCCGGAAGCTTCCGTCTCACTTCCCACGTTTTCAGATCGATTTCCGCGACGTAGTTGTCTCCGTTCACCGCCACGAACGCGCGCGCGTTGTCCGGGATCAAGATGCCCTCCACCATGCGGCCAACCGCAAGCCGCTTGATCTCCTTTCGTGCGGTCGTGTCGAGCACGATGACCTCGCCTGCGTCGAGATCGGACACGAGCGCGAATTTGCCGTCGGGCGTCAGCTTGATTCGATTCGAACGTTTTGTCGCGATGTCGATGGTCTGAAGCACTTTCTTCGACGCGGCGTCGATCACCGAAACTCCGCCATCCCGCGAGTGCGCGCTCCAGACGTGGCGACCATCCGGCGACAGGTCGATGCCTTCCGGCCCTTTGCCCACAGAAATCAATGTTTGCGCCCACGTACCATCGCCGGTCTGTTCAATCGCCGAAACGCTGTCCGATCCGATGTTCGACGTGAAGATCTTCTTCGCGTCCCTGGTGACGAGGAGCATGTGCGTACCGTTCTGGCCGGTTTCGAACTGCCACTCGATGTTGTTCGACGCTGGATCGTAGCGGGCGATACGACGATTGGTTTCGGCGGTGAAGTACAGCTTGCCGTTCGTAAACCACAAGCCGTGAGGTCTGGCGAGCGGTGCAATGTCCACCCGCCTAAGCTCCTTGCGTGCGTCCACGTCAATCACGGAAATCGTATGACCCGGGGCGGGACCGGTTCCGTAGTTGCTGACGTAGGCCAGCTTGCCATCGTCTGAAACCACAATCTCGTGAGGGCCTTCTCCTGTTGACACGCTGCCGAGGAGCTTGCCGGATGCGGCGTCGAGAATCGAGAGCGTCGCCTCTTCCTTGTTGAGGACCAGCAATTGCGGTGATTGTGCGGCGGGGACTGCGCCGAGTAACAGCAGAGCCACGATCAGGATGCGCGACATCAAAACCTCCGGGAGGCGCGATGTTAGACCGTTATGCGGCCACAGACGTGAATTTTGTACGCGTTGTGGACCCGCATAACGGTCTACGGCGCGCGGAGCGCGCCAAGCCAACAACAAGAACTAGCCAAGGGCCGCGGAGTTAACCGGATATCAAGGGCAGGGC
>JBKPDL010000044.1:0-9914 GCA_046727855.1 Acidobacteriota bacterium | reverse complement strand
GATGACCTCGTCGAGCTTGAAGTCGGTGTTTTCGAGATCAAGTTTGCCGGCCTCGATCTTGGAAAAGTCGAGGATATCGTTGATGACCGCCAGCAGCGAGGTGCCGGCATCGTGGATCTTTGTGATGTAATCGCGCTGCTTGGCCGAGAGCTGTGTCTTGAGGGCGAGATGCGAAAGGCCGATGATCGCATTCATCGGCGTACGGATTTCGTGGCTCATGTTCGCGAGGAACATGGACTTCATCTCGGTGGCTTCTTCGGCCTTCTGTCGGGCATCGACCAGTTCCCGCTCCAGCCGCTTGAACGCTGTGATGTCCTGTGTCACGCCGAACATATCCACCGGCTTGCCACTGCCGTCCTTCACCACATTGCCCAGGGCACGGATCCAGACGACGCGTCCGTCCACCGGTCGTTTGTACGCGTACACAGCGCTGTAGGCCGGAATCCTGCCCTCCACGGCAGCCGTGAAGTTTTCCATCGTGGCCTTCCACGCCTCCTCGTCGCCCTCTCGAACGTGCTCGGCCCATTCCGCCACCTGGTAACGGAAGTCGGCGTTGGGAATGTCGCCGAAGATGCGCGCGGCCCGTTCGGAGGAGTTGTACCAGCCCGAGCCGTCCAGCGGCACGTGCCAGTAGCCGGCCTGCGTCAGCTCCAGCGCGGTATCCGCCTGGAAGTTCGTGTGCTGAAGCTGCTCGCTTCCCTTGCGCAGCTCCGCTTCGCTCGCTTCGAGCCGCCGGGCCTGTTCCCGTGTATGGTCGAGCAATTCCTGCGTGCGAAGGTTGCGCTGCAGGATGTCCAGGCTCATGGCCGTCACGGGCAGCAGTTCGTCCAGCAACGCCTGCTCCCGCGTGGTGAACGGGCGGAAGGATGCCACTTCGAGTACGCCAATCAACGCATCATGGGACATGACCGGCAGAGCCGACGCCTGGAACGGCGCGGCCTGGCCGACGCTCGATTCAATGCGCAGGTACTGCGGAGGGAGGTTCGTGAGCGTGATGGACTTTCGCTCCCGCGCACACTGGCCAACCAGCCCCTCACCGAGTCGGATCGAACCTGGGCATCCTGAGACGTTGGCGAGGCCGTAAGCGGCAACCCGCTGCAGATGTCCGGCCGATTCGTCGAAGACGTAGAAGGATGCGACGCCGCCGCCCAAGATCGGCACGAGGTTCGACAGCAGCCGCTCGCCGAACTCCAGACGTGAGGCCGCACCCTGCAGCTCTCCCGTGACTCTGGAGACGTTCGACTTGGCCCAGCGTTGTTCGTCCATCAGCGAGGCGCCCTGCTTGAGGACGTCGATCGAACGCGCCAGCCCGCCCGTCTCGTCCGTGGCCCGGACGAAGGGGACCGCTTTCGCGTAGTCACCGGCCGCGATCGCGTTGACGGATGCGTCCAGCGCCTGGATCGGGTGCACGATCCGTCGAAGGGTTACAAACCCGAGTACGCCGGTCAGGAGGAGGGCCGTCAAGGTCGCGAGGACCACGTTCCGTTGGAACCGCTCGATGGCCGCGATGGATGCAGTGCCAGCCGCCGTTGCGGCCTGCTGGTCGTGAGCGATCCATTCGTTCGATACCTCGCTGAGCCGCACGCCGACCTTGCCGATTGTGTTGTCGAAATTAGCGATCGCGTCGGCAGTCCGCCCTTCATCCGCCAGCCGCATCACCTGCCTGGCGCCGGCGATGTACTCGCGGCTGAGGACCTCGAACTCGCTGAGCAGCCGTCGGTCCCGGTCGCCGAGGACCAGACGATCGGCGTACTCCTGCAGCAGACGCTTCACGTCCCGCTCGTCCTCATCGAAACGGGCGCGGGCCGCGGCCCGCTGCGCGTCGGTGGTGGCCAGCATATGGCTGCGCACGTTCACGCGAAGCTCGGCGAACGCCCGCGAGAGATTCCCGAGCGTGGCGAGCGCGACGATTCGGGATTCCGCGACGAACCGACTGCGCACCTCGATGTTGGTCAGCTGCAGCCCGGTGAAGACCCCCAGCCCCAGGAGCACTGCCAGCGGTACGGTCAGAAGGGCGAGCAGGCGTTTGGCAATGGTCATGTCATTGGCCAGCGCAGCGAACAGCTAGAACCATAATGATGGGTGAAGTCTATGGTGCGCGCGACACGCGACGGCCGCAAGCGCGGCAATGCCTCGGCGACGCCTGGTAAAGGTCATCGCTGATACAGTAGGTTGGCGTCGAGCCGCCCGACAGCGGCAGGCCAGGCGGCCACCAGAGGGAAAGGAAAAGTACGTGTCGCTGCTGAAAAGGTCCGGTCGTCCACGGGATTTGCGGGCAAAAGCCGTACTTTTTACCCACCTCTCCCGTACTTTCCGGCCATAACGTCCGTAGTTCCCCGCTACTCTCTGTGACGGCCGGGCGTCGAGCCTGTCCAGCAACCGCAGCCATAGACAGGAGACTTGCATGATCCGTCGTAGTCGTTGCATTCGGACCTCGCTGGCGATCGTCATCAGCACGCTGATGTACAGCCAACTCATCGCGCAAACGCCCAACCCCCAGGCCACGGCCGACCCACTGAGCAAGCCGGTGAAACGGACGGCGACGATCGAAGCAATCGATCGAAGTGCCAGGCTCATCACGCTCAAGGGAGAGGACGGCACCCTCGCGATCGTCCGTGCCGACGACAAGATGAAGCGTTTCGACGAACTCAAGGTCGGCGACAAGGTGACCGCGACGTATTACGAATCGGTCGTCGTTAACGTCCGCAAGCCCGGTGATCCGGCGCCTCCCGCGAGCGGCGCAAGCGTGACGCCTGGCAAGGGCGCGTCGCCGGGCGGGACCATTGCCGCGCAGGAAACCGTCTCGGTGACGGTGCAATCGATCGATGCGAAGAATCAGTCGGTCACCGTCAAGCGACAGGACGGAGGGATCGTGAGTTTCCGTGTGAGGAACCCGAAGAACATCGAAGGCGTCAAGGTGGGCGACACGGTTGACATCACCTTTACGGGTGCGTTGCTCATCGAGGTCACGCCTGCGAAGTGACGGCGGACGCGCGCACTCACGCGCCGGCCGGATATGGAGGAACTCTTCGTCGACGTCGCGAGCGTCGTGGCGCTGCTGATCGAAGCCGCAGCCGTCGTGATCGTCGCTTACGGTTCGCTCGAGGCCTTCGGCAGGCTCGTCTGGATGGTGGTTACGCCCGGTGCCACACATGGCGAGCGCAAGGCTCTGTGGCGACGATTCGGCATGTGGCTGCTCCTCGGCCTCGAATTCGAACTCGCGGCCGACATCATCGGCAGCGTCATCTCGCCGACCTGGCAGGACATCGGCGAGCTTGGCGCGATCGCCGTCATCCGCACGTTCCTGAAGTACTTCCTCGAAAAGGATGTCGAGCACGCAGAGAGCGAGGGAAGGGAACGGACTATGAGTGGCGGCGCTTCGCTCGGCGAGCCATCGAGGAGCCCCGTGCCGAGGCTGGCAGGTTGACAGTCATGTCAGTCGAGCGCGAACCTCTTACGCCTCCGTCGTCGGCACCGCGTCTTCCCGACGCGACCAAACTCGACGAGTTGATCATTCGCGGCGTCAGAACGCTGCTCCACCTTTGAGGTGCTCATGAAGATCTTTTGCCTGGGTATCGTGTTGGCATGTGTCGCAGGATCCGCCTCGGCGCAGTCGGCTCAGCTCACCGCCGGAGCGGGCCGACCCAAAATCGGCCTCGCGCTCGGCGGCGGCGCTGCGCGCGGCATTGCGCACATTGGATTGCTGCGCTGGTTCGAAGAGCATCGCATCCCCGTGGATTACATCGCTGGCACGAGCATGGGCGGTCTGATTGGCGGGGCATATGCAGCCGGACTTAGTCCTGACGAGATCCAAGCGTTGATGAACGAGTCGGATTGGGATCTGATGTTCCTCGCCGACTCGCCTTTCCGCTACAAGACGTTTCGCAGAAAGGAAGACGCGCGTGCGTTCCCTGGGCAAATTGATTTTGGCCTCAAGGGCGGGTTCAAGCTGCCTACCGGCCTGAACGCGGGGCAGCAAATCGAGCTGCTGCTGGATCGCATCGCCTTGCCCTACTACGCGCTTCGTGACTTCGACGAGCTGCCCACTCCATTTCGCTGCGTCGCCACAGACATTCGGCGGGCCGAGCCGCTCGTGCTGGGATCCGGCTCGTTCGCGCGTTCCTTGCGGGCGACGATGGCGATCCCGGCAGTGTTCACACCGGTCATCCTGGATCAACAGCTTCTCGTAGACGGCGGCACGCTCAACAACGTGCCTGCCGACGTCGTGAAGGCAATGGGCGCGGACGTGGCGATCGCGGTCAACGTCAGCTCCAGCACCGATCAATCGCCGCCGCCCAGCACGTTGTTCAGTGTGCTCGGCCAAACACTCGATTCGATGATGACGACGGCGACTCGCCAGGCGTTGAAATCGGCGGACCTGATTATCGTGCCGGATTTGCAAGGTTTGACCGGAAACGACTGGCGGCGCACCGACGATCTCGCCGCACAAGGATACAAGGCGGCCGACGCGATGTCGGCGGCGCTGCTGAAGTATCAAGTGGATGCGACCAGTTACGACGAGTGGATGCGCGCGCGACAGGCTCGTCGCCGCACCGCGACACCCGCCGTGAGCCGCGTGGTCGTTGAAGGAGTGCCCGCAGTCGAGATGCACCAGATGTCGGCACTGCTGGAGGCGCGCCACGTTGGCCGGCCGCTCGTTCGCGAAGAGATCGAGGAGACCATCTTGCGCCTCTCCGGCACTGACCGCTACGAGATCATCACCTATACCTTTCGCGACGGAGCGAGCGGTCCCGAGCTGCTGGTGCAAGCCACTCCTAAGAGCTATGGACCACCCTTCGTGCTGCCCTCGCTGGACATACAAAACATCGACTCGTCGTCGTTCGCGATAAGCCTGCGCGTGCGCCTTGCGATGTACGACACGCCGCTTCCTAACTCAGAGCTACGGTTTGACGTCGGGTTCGGCAGCGATCAGACTGTCGCACTGGAACTGTACAAACGCGTCGGTCACCGAGGGGTTTTTGTTGCGCCGCGAGCGTACTTCACGCGTAGCAGCCTGAACGGGTACCAGGATGGTGAACTGCTGGCGGAATACCGCGTGAAACGAACCGGTGCCGGCATCGACGTTGGATACACCACGGGGATGCGCACAGAGTTACGTCTTGGCTACGACGAGGCTGACGTGCGGGCTCGGCGGCGGATTGGTGTACCGTTACTGCCGGAGGCTGCGGGCTCGGATCGGGTCGTCTCGTTGCGATGGGCGTTTGATGGGCAGAATAGTCCGCTGGTGCCGTCGCGCGGGTTGCGTGTGCGGACCGCTCTGCGCTACTACTTCGATACGCCCGAGATCGTCGACGCCGAGGACAACGTGCTGCGCAGTGCACGCGACGTGCCGCAGGGCGAGGCGGCGGCCTCCTGGTTCAAGAGAGTCGGCGCCAGGAACCGCATGTTTCTGAGTGGCGGCGGTGGCACCTCGTTCGATCACGATCCGGGGTTCAACAGGTTCTCGCTCGGAGGCCCGTTCCGGCTGGGCGGGTTCAACAACGACGAGATTCGCGGCGACAACTATATGCTTGGCGTCGTCGGCGTGCTGCGCGAGTGGTTCCGGTTGCCCGACGTTCTTGGCGCCAATGTGTATTACGGTGCGTGGCTGGAGCAGGGCTCCGCGTTCGACCGGTGGAGCGACGCGGAGTACAACGCAGCGCTTTCAGGCGGCGTGCTGCTCGAAACGCTCTTGGGGCCGGCGTTTCTGGGCTACAGCCAAGCGCTCACGGAAGGTGGCGGGCGGTTCTACGTCGCGCTCGGGCCGTTTCTACGATAGGAGTCGGGACACCGCGATCATGACGTTCTCGCGGAAAGTCCTGGTCGGACTCGGCGCGGGGATTGCGACCGGTCTGGTGCTTGGCGAGTTCGTCGCGCCGCTGAAGATCGTGGCCGACGGCTTCGTCAAGCTGCTGCAGATGACGGTGTTGCCGTATGTGACGGTCTCGATCATCTCCAGCCTCGGTGGATTGAGCCTCTCGCAAGCGCGGCGGCTCGGTCTTCGTGGCGGCGCGGTGGTGCTTGGGCTCTGGGCGCTTGCGTTTGCGCTGACTCTCCTGATGCCGCTCGCCTTTCCGCCGTCCGAAACGGCGTCGTTTTTCAGCACCACGCTGGTCGAGCAGCAGGCGCCCTTCGACTTCGTCGATCTCTACATTCCCGCCAACCCGTTCAATGCGCTGGCCAACAACATCGTGCCCGCCGTGGTGTTGTTTTCCGTGGTGATTGGCGTCGCGCTCGTCGGTGTGGAGCGCAAGGCAGTACTCCTCGAAGTGCTTCAGACGGTAAGCACTGCCATTGCGCGCGCGACACGTGCGGTGGTGAGCCTCACACCCTACGGTCTGTTTGCGATCGCCGCCGTCGCTGCCGGCACGCTCACGATCCAACAGTTGCAGCGTATCCAGCTCTACGTGCTCACCTACGTCGCGATCGCGCTGATCGTGGCGCTCTGGGTCATGCCTGGGCTCATCAGCGCGCTCACAGGAATCCGAGTTCGCGATCTGTTTGCGCGCACGCGCGATTCTCTGCTTGTCGCGTTCGTAGCGGCCGACTTGTTTATCGTGCTGCCTGGCCTGATTGAAGCGTGCAAGGATTTGCTGGAACGACGTGCTCACGCCGATCCAGCAGAACCTGAGCGAGCTATCGAGGAGGTCAAAGCCGGACCCGACGTGATCGTGCCGGTGTCGTTCAACTTTCCCCACACCGGCAAGCTGCTGTCTCTCAGCTTCATCCCCTTTGCCGCATGGTTTGCTGACGCGTCACTCCCGTGGCGGGACTACCCGCAACTCCTTGCCGCGGGTCTGTTGTCGTTCTTTGGCAGCTTGAACAGCGCGGTACCGTTTCTGCTCGATCTCTTTCATTTGCCGGCCGACACGTTCCAACTGTTTCTCGCCACCGGTGCGATCAACTCGCGGTTTGGCACGCTCGTGGCCGCGATGCACACCATCACGGTTGCGATTCTCGGCAGCGTCGCACTCGCCGGCGGATTGCGATGGCACGCGCGTAAGGTGCTGCGATTCGGACTTGTCACAATGCTGATCGTGATTGCTACGCTTGTAGGGATACGCGTGCTATTCGCTACCGTTTTGCGGCAGGAGTTCGCAGGCGCCGATGTGGTCTATGGCATGCAACCGCTGTTCGGCGGATCGCCGATGCGGCTTGCATCGGCAGTGCCTCCCGAACCACCGCCCGAAGCAATCAATTCGAGCGTGCTCGACACCATTCATTCACGCGGCGCACTGCACGTCGGCGTTTTGCCCGATCGCATGCCGTTCGCCTTCCAGAACCGCAGCGGAGAGCTCGTGGGCATGGACGTGGAGCTGGCTCGCGCCCTCGCAGACGACCTCGGCGTGCGCGTTGAGTTCTTTCAGGCCGATTACGATGTGTTGCCAGATCTGTTGACGAAAGGCGCGGTCGACATCGTCATGTCCGGCGTCACCATCACGCCGGATCGGGTCGCGAAAATTCTCTTTTCGATGCCCTACCTCGATGAAACGCTTGCCTTCGTCGTACGGGATCATCTCCGCGATCGCTTCAGAACTTGGGACGCGATCCGCGAGTTGGGAGCCGTCCGCATTGGCGTGCCTGATCTCGCTCTTTTCCGTCGCGCGGTGAGCACGCGCGCACCGCGAGCTGTAATCGTGCCGCTGCGACGAACCGAGGAGTTGTTCAAGGAAGACGATGGGTTGATGGCCTACGTGCTGCCGGCGGAACGAGGCTCGGTGTTCACGCTCCTCCATCCCTCGTATAGTGTCGTCGTTCCGCAACCCGATACCATCAAGCTGCCCATTGCCTACCCCGTGGCGCGAAACGATGAACGCTGGGTCACGTTTATCAACACATGGCTCGAGCTCAAGCGGCGCGACGGAACGATCGATGCGCTCTACCGGCACTGGATTCTCGGCCAGAACGCCACCGCCTCCCGCCCGCGGTGGTCGGTTGTGCGCAATGTGCTGGGGTGGATGGAGTAGAGGCAACCATGAGCGACGCGCCCTATCGGATTTGGGGCACCGATCTCGAGCCGGATGCGGTGCAGCAGTTGAAGAACGCGTGCAAGCTGCCGGTGGCGATCTCGGGCGCGCTGATGCCGGACGCGCACGTGGGTTATGGGTTGCCAATCGGTGGCGTGCTCGCGACCAACGAAGCGGTTATTCCGTACGCAGTGGGTGTGGACATCGCGTGCCGAATGAAAATGACGGTGCTCGACTTGCCGCCGACCTCGCTCGCGGATGACACCCCGCGTTTCACCAAGGCGCTCGAGCGCGAAACACGGTTCGGCATGGGCGCGACGTTTCGATTCCGGCGTCAGCACGAAGTCATGGATCGGGACTGGCGAGTAACGCCTGTCACCGCAAGGATGAAAGATCGTGCGTGGGGCCAACTGGGCACCAGCGGCAGCGGGAATCACTTCGTAGAGTTCGGCGAGCTCACCGTGCTCGACGCGGCTGTCGGGTTGTCGCCAGGAAAGTACCTCGCGCTGCTAAGTCACTCCGGGAGTCGAGGCACCGGTGCGCAGGTGGCGCAGCACTACAGCCGCCTGGCACGCCAGCTTCATCCCGAACTGCCGCAGGAGCTGTCACATCTCGCGTGGCTGGATCTCGCGACCGAAGCGGGTCAGGAGTACTGGGCGGCGATGGACTTGATGGGCGGCTACGCGGCTGCGAATCATCAACTGATTCACGCGCACATCGCGCGCGCACTCGGAGTCGAGGTCATGCTCGACATCGAGAACCATCACAACTTCGCCTGGCGCGAGCGCCATCGTCTTGCGGACGGATCGGAACGCGACGTCATCGTGCATCGCAAAGGTGCGACGCCTGCCGGCGCCGGCGTGCTCGGCATCATCCCCGGCTCGATGGGCACGCCCGGCTACGTCGTTCGCGGCAAGGGTGTGGCCGGCGCGTTGAACTCCGCGGCTCACGGCGCGGGCCGCCGAATGAGCCGGACCAGAGCGAAGCAGATGTTCACGTGGGACGTTGCGCAGCAGTTTCTCCGCGCCCGCGGCGTCACGTTGTTGTCCGCAGGTCTCGACGAAGTGCCGATGGCATACAAGGACATCGACGAAGTGATGGCGGCGCAAAGTGATCTCGTCGAAACATTGGCGCGCTTCGAGCCGCGGCTGGTCAAGATGGCGCCGGCTGGCGAGCGGCCGGAAGACTGAGCGTTGCGGTCGCTGGCACGTGGGACTACCAATCTCCGCAACGCTTCTCGCACGGTAGAAGTTACTGCACGGCGTACCGGACCCTGCCGCAGCTGGCCGCGAACTATCTCGGGAGCGGCACCGACAGCGTCGCGGCGATCGCGAGGCGCGTCGGCTACGAATCCGAAGCCGCGTTCAGCCGCGCGTTCAAGAAAACCGTTGGCACACCGCCGAGCGAGTGGCGCAAGCGGCGATAATGACGCGGATTGAAGGCATCCGCGGATTGGCGGATTACGCGGATGGACGATTCTTCTTTACGGGATTTGCGCGCGCGTGTCACTTCGAACCGGCCGCGATTACGCGAACGGTTGCCTGCACATCGCTCATCGAAACTCGAGCGCAGTCAAAAAGGCGTGAAACGATCTCGATTCACGATTCCGCTTAATCCACCTGACCAAGTTCCGCGCCATCCGCGTCATCCGCGGATGCCTTCAATCCGCGAAATTGTTACGGAGCAACCGCCATGGCCTCGATCTCAATCTTGTACTCGGGGCTGGCGAGCTGCGAGATTTGCACGAGCGTGCTCGCCGGACGATTCTCTCCAAAGAACTTCGCGCGGATCTGCGCCACCTCCGGCGCGCGGAACTCGCTGATGCTGGTGGTATAGATCGTGATCTTGGCGACGTGGCTGAAATCAAGCCGCTGTGAGGCGAGCGCCGCTTGCAGATTTTTGAGCGCTTGCTCGGTCTGTTCCTTCATCCCGGCTCCAGCGATCTTT
>JBKPDL010000043.1:0-44957 GCA_046727855.1 Acidobacteriota bacterium | reverse complement strand
GTAAAAGCCTGATGACAGGACGAAGACCCAGAGCGCCCACAGACTGATGCGCTCCTGGAGCATTCCGCGCGCGCCCTCGATCTCGCTCCCTTCGGACGAGAGCGCGATCGCAATTCGCGAAGGCGTGCTTTTTGACGTGTCGAGCGGGTTCATCTAGAGATATTCTCTGCCATAGGCACGGCTATTGCTCGGCTTCGCCCCCCGCGCGAGAGACAAGCCGCCTTTTTCAGCGCGGCGAAACTCATGACGCCCACAATTTGCGCGGCCAGGTGTTTGTCTACCCGTGGTTCGCCGGGGATCTCAGTTTTGATCGCGCTCGTGCTTTTTTGTAATGGTGGCGGCCGTGCCGCCGGACAACCCAGGGCCGTGGGCGATGCGCGCCCCGCCGCGCACCGCCTCGAGCAGGCCACGTTCGGCCCGTCGGCGGCGGATGTCGCGTTTGTCGAAGCCAACGGGTTCGGCGCATGGCTCCAGCAGCAGTTTCAGACGCCCGAGAGCGTGATCCCGGATGGCCTTGATGGAAACGGCCTCCGCAATCAGCTCTTTCTGAACATGGCCAATGGCAGCGATCAGCTGCGGCAGCGGATGATGTTCGCGCTCAGCCAGATCATCGTCATCTCAGCCAACAAGACGGGCAGCGGCGCCGAATTGACCCCGTGGGTGCGTCTGCTCTCGCGCAACGCGTTCGGCAATTATCGGACGTTGCTGCGCGAGGTGACGGTGAGCCCGACGATGGGGAAGTATCTCGACCTCGCCTACAGTCGTCGCGCCACCAGCACGAGTTCGCCCAACGAGAACTACGCGCGCGAGCTGCTGCAGTTGTTCTCGATCGGGGTCTGGGATCTCAATCAGGACGGTACACTCAAGCTGGACGGCGCGGGACAGCCGATCCCGAGCTACTCGCAAAACACGATCAAGGAGTTTGCGCGCGCGCTGACGGGCTGGACGTTCCCGACCAAGCCTGACGCGACGGCTTCGAATTCAAATCCGCCGTACTTCGTTGGTGAGATGCTGGCCCGGACCACGACGCATGACAGCGGCGCAAAAACGTTGTTCAACGGCGTCGTCCTGCCAGCAGGACAGTCGACCACGGTCGATATGGAAGCGGTGGTCGACAACGTTTTCAATCACCCGAACGTCCCGCCGTTTGTCGCGACGCGATTGATTCGATCGCTCGTGACCAGCAATCCGAGCCCGGCGTATGTTGCGCGCGTGGCGAACGCCTTCTCAAACAACGGTCAAGGCGTGCGCGGCGACCTGCAGGCGATGCTCACGGCGATCTTCACCGATCCGGAAGCCGCGCAGTTCGGCCCGGATGACGGCCGTCTCAAGGATCCGATTCTGCACGTGATCGGCCTCGGGCGGGCACTCGGCGCCAGCATCACCAATCCGGGCGCGTTCGACTACGTCTTCAGCAACCTCACGCAGCGGCTGCTCACGCCGACAACCGTCTTCAGCTTCTACTCGCTGCTTAATCCGTTGCCCGGGCATTCGGATCTCTTCGGACCTGAATTTCAGATCTATCCCCCGGCGCTTGCCGTGCAACGCGCAAACTTCATCTACTCGATCCTCAACGGCTCGTTCTCCTCGTCGTTCAACGTCGATCTGACGCCGTATACGGCCATCGCCGCCGATGCCAACGCGCTCGTCGAGCGCGTCAATCGGACGTTGATGTTGGGCCGTATGTCCCCCGAGCTGCGCGATCTCATCGTTGCCGCGACGAATGCGGTGGCCGTATCGAACACGCGAGAGCGGGCGCTTGGCGCCGTGTATCTCGCGGCGATTTCCAGTGAGTACTCGGTCTTCTCCGACAACTCGAACGTGGGTGCGCCCACAGTGCAACCGCCGACAGGACTCCTTGCCACATCGGTTGTCGGCAACGTCGTGAGACTGCAGTGGAAACCGCCGCTGATTGGTCCGGCCCCGAGCAGTTACGTGCTCGAAGTTGGCGCGATCCCGGGCCAGGTGCTTGCGACGTTTCCGACCGGCTCCGTATCACCGATGGTGACCTTTTCGGCACCGCGCGGTGCGTACTACTTCCGCGTGCACTCGGTGGCTGGGGCGACGAGGAGTCGCGCGTCGGCGGAGATTCGCGTGTATGTGGATACCACGACAGGGCCGACGGCGCCGACCAATTTGCTGGGCACAGCCAGCGGATCGAATCTGGCGCTCTCCTGGCGGAACACGTTTGGCGGTGGCACGCCGGCGTCGATCGTCCTGGACGTCACTGGAGCCATCGTGCTGTCTGTGCCCTTGGGCGTGACTGAGTCGTTTACGTTCACGGGGGTTCCGGCCGGCACATACACGTTCAGCGTGCGCGCGCTCAACGCAGCAGGATCGAGTGGATCGTCCAACCCTGTGACGTTGGCCTTCCCGACAACGTGCTCAGGCGCGCCGGGCACACCGATCAACTTCGTGACGTCAGTAGCCGGCAACACGGCGACTGTCACGTGGATGTCCGCGGCGAGCGGCGGCGCGCCGACGCGTTACGAGGTCGACGTGACTGGGGCATTCGTCGGGCGCCTGGTGACCACCACGCGCTTGCTGAGCGGTGTCGTTGGACGCGGAACCTACAACGTGCGGGTGCGCGCCGGCAACGCCTGCGGGAACAGCTCGTTCACTGCTGTGCAGATGCTCGTTGTCCCGTGACGCAACGAAGAACGAACAGCGAACTGGGACCCGAGTGCTGATAGTTGAAGAGCCGTCGATTGAAGACCGTTCACCGTCGACAGACAGCGAAGAACCGATATGCACACTCATGAACCCGAGCGGCGCAATTTCCTGAAGCTGAGCGCGAAGCTTGCCGCGCTGGGGTTGACAGGCCTCGGCGTGGGGCCAGCGCGCTCGTTTTTCATGCGCGACGTCAGCGCGGCGGCCCAGGTCACCGATTACAAGGCGCTCGTCTGCATCTATCTGTTCGGCGGCAACGACAGCAACAACATGATCGTGCCGGTCGATACGACGCGCTACACTGCATACCAGCAGACACGCGGCGGGCTGGCGCTGACTGCGGCGCGTTTGTGCCCTTCGATCAGCGACGGCGCAGGCAATCCTTACGCCCTGCACTCGGCGATGCCGGAGCTCAATCAGCTCTTTGGTTTGGGCGCGGTTGCGTTCGTGCTGAACGTCGGCGCGCTGAATCAGCCGCTCACTCGCGCGCAGTACTTGGCCGGCGGGTCGCGGCCGCCAAACCTGTTCTCGCATTCGGATCAGACGCTGCAAGCACAAGCCGGTGTGTCCGACACGACCTACTCGGGGTGGGGCGGACGTTTGCTCGATCTGTTCGGCCCAACCGATTCGCTGTCCGCGGTTTCAGTATCTTCGCCTGCGTTGTTTCTCGAGGGAGTCGACGTGCGCAGCAATGTGATTCCGCCGGGATCGAACCTGAATCTCAGCGGCCTCAGTTTTTGGCCGCCGCAAGCGGCCGACGCGCGCCGACAGGCGGTCAACGCCATGCTGCTGCTCGACAATGGCAACCCGGTGCGCGAGGCGGCCAATCGCGCCTTTGCCGACGGTCTCCAACTGGCCGACACACTGCAGTTGAGCGGCAACCTGCCGCCGCTGACGCAGCCGTTTCCAACCACGTCGATCGGTAATCAGCTCAAGGAAGTGGCGCGTCTGATTCGGGTGCGCTCGACAATAGGGCCGGGCCGTCAGGTGTTCTTCTGTTCGATGGGCGGTTTCGATACACATGCCTCGCAGGACGGCACGCACACCACGTTGCTGCAGCAATTGTCGCAATCGTTATCGGCATTTACGCTCACCACGGCATCTCTGGGCCTAGCGCAGAACGTCACAGCGTTCACGCAATCGGAATTCAGCCGCACCATGCAGAACAACGGCAGCGGCACCGATCACGCGTGGGGCAGTCACCTGATCATCGCCGGCGGCGCAGTGAAGGGCGGCATTTACGGGCAGATGCCGACGTTCGCGTTTGGCGGGCCGGATGACGCGAACGATCGCGGGGTATGGATTCCGACGATCTCGTCGGCGCAGTTCGGGGCCACGCTCGGCCGCTGGTTTGGCGCGGCGCGGAGCGAGCTCGCATGGGCATTTCCGAATCTCGCGAGGTTTGCGGTGCCCGATGTGGGATTCATGCGCGTGTAGAAAGTTCGCAGTCGACCGTCGAGCGTGAACGGGTCGATAGTCAGCCGTCCACGATCGAGGCCGTCGACGCCAGGCGACCGTCGAGCGTAGACCGGCGACGAGTCCTATCGCGTCTTCGCGCGCGTCGGATAGAAATTGCCGAAATGCGCGCGCAGCTTCCGATATACCGGCTTTCTGAAGCGCGCGACACCTGATACCACTTTGTCGAAGGACAGCCAGCGCGCCGCGCGGAATTCGCCGCGCGGCTTCGGGATCCGCGGCGGATTCTCTTTGGTCTCGAAGAAAAACCAGTACTGCACCTGACCCATGCCGGTCTTTTTCGATTGCGCTTTGCGCGGGAGCTCGTAGACGAGCACCTCGGGATATTGCGTCACGAGCTTGAGCGATCGCCGCTCGAGGCCGGTCTCTTCCTCGATCTCGCGCAACACGCCGTCAAGCGGTTTTTCCCGTTTTTCGAGCCCGCCTTGCGGGAGCTGCCATGCACCCCGATAGTCGGAGCGCTCGAGGGCCAGCACGCGGCCGCTGTGATCGGCGATCACAGCGCCGACGCCGGCGCGAAAGTAGCTAGCGGGCCGCTTCATGGAGTGGGTTGGCTGGGCTCACGCGTGTCATCATACCCGGGCGCCGTGGATGTTTCGCAGGTTCGGGCTCGGCCCGCTCGTGGGCCAGCGAACGTGGGGAGGTCTGGTCGGAACGCTCGGCTATCCCACGCTCATGGACGGCGGAACCATCACCGCGCCGAACCTCGCGATCTGGACTGCGCAAGACGGTTGGGTTGTCGAGAACGAAGGCGTTCCGCCGGATATCGAGGTCGAACAAACGCCGAAAGACGTGATCGCCGGCCGCGACCCGCAGCTTGAACGCGCCATTGTCGTGGCGATGGACGAGCTCAAAAAGAACCCGCCGGCGCGCGAAACGGCCGCCTTTCCGGTGAAGGGGAAGACGCAGCGCGGCACCACCACGACTGCGCCGGGCGGCAAATAGGCGCGTATAATCGAGCTGACGCGTGTTTTGAGGAGGAGACATGACGCTCGACATCCTCGTTGTGGCGGCTGCGCTCGCGGCGGATACCCCGCCGACGTTCAGCAAAGACGTGGCGCCCATCTTTCAGCAGAAATGCCAGGAGTGTCATCAGCCGAACTCGATCGCGCCGATGTCGCTCATCACGTACCAGGAAGCGCGCCCGTGGGCCCGTTCGATCAAGCAGCGCGTCGCGGCTCGACAGATGCCTCCGTGGCACATCGATCAGAGCGTTGGCGTGCAGAAGTTCAAGAACGACATGTCGCTCAGCGAGGCGCAGATCGACACCATCGTGCGCTGGGTCGATGGCGGCGCGCCCGAAGGGGATGCGAAGGACTTGCCGCCGCCGAAACCGCTCGTGACCGACAACGAGTGGAAGGGCGTGAGAGATGGCTTTGGACCGCCGGACCTCGTGATCAAGTCACCAGAGTATCTGATGGCTGCGCACCGCCAGGACGTGTGGTACCGGCCCATGAGCGACATTCCCATCACCGAGCCGCGCTGGGTACGCATGGTGGAGATTCGTCCCACGAGCCTGCAGGCGAGGAAGACGCTGCATCATTCGATCGCGTATCTCGTGTTGAACGACGACCCGGACGCGGTGAACACTGGCACCGCGAATGGCCCGGCGCCTGCCGCAGCGCGTGACGATCTCGTCAATCGCCGCCCGCAGCTGATGGAGTGGGCGATCGGGAAGGGGTACGACCTCTTTTATCCGGGCACCGGCAAGCTCATCGTGCCGGGCGAGAAGATCTCGTGGGATCAGCACATTCATGCCGTCGGTGAGGACATCAAAACCGGGTCCGAGATCGCCTTGTGGTTGTACCCGAAAGGCCAGGAGCCGACAAAGCGCAGCTATCTCGTCGGCTTCACGGGACTCAAAAAACGCGGGTTCCTCGACATCCCGCCAAACTCCGTCGTCCACACCGAAGGGTTCACCGTGCTGAAAGAAAACACGATGATCACCAACTTCCAGCCGCACTTCCATTTCCGTGGCAAGGCAATGCAGGTTGAAGCGATTCTGCCGGACGGCAGCACGCAAATCGTCAGCTATGTCGGCAACTTCAACTTCAACTGGATGACCAATTACATCTACGACGACGACGCGGCGCCGATCTTCCCGAAGGGCACCGTGATTCACGTCACGGCTTGGTACGACAACACTAAGAACAATCCGAGCAATCCGGATCCCGAACAGTGGGTCGGCTACGGCGATCGCACCGTTGATGAAATGGCGCACGCCTGGATGAACGTCGTCTATTTCAACGACGAGGAATACAAGGCGCTGCTCGCCGAGCGTAAAGCGAAGGCGCAGACGGCAGCGACCACGCAGCAGCAGCGATGAGACTAGCGGGCGTTTGCGCGGTGCTCGCGGTCGCGAGCACCGCGCTCGTTGCACAGCGGCTCCCGAGCGAGCCGATGCGCCAGTTCGGCTCGAGCGTGACAGGAGCGTTCGAGGGCTGGTTCGACAATCCCGACGGCACTCACACCTTTCTCGTCGGGTATCTCAATCGCAACTACGCGCGGGCGATAGATGTCCCGATCGGTGGCAATAATCGAATCGAACCGGGCGGCCCCGATCTCGGCCAGCCGACACACTTTCTTCCCGGACGCCAGTACGGCATGTTCACGATCACGGTGCCGAAGGACTTCACGCCTCAGCAGCGCCTCACCTGGACGCTCGTGGTCAACGGCGAGATGACCAGCATCCCGCTTCGCCTGAACACCGACTATGTGGTAAGTCCCTTCACCGATATTGCCGTCAAGAACACGCCGCCGGTGCTGCGCTTCGCGGAAAGTGGGCCGACGATCCAGGGGCCGATTGCATCGGTCGCAAACGCGATGCCGTTGAGTGCGCGTGTGGGACAGCCGTTGTCGCTGAACGTGTGGGCGGAGGATGACCAGAAGTTCTCGAGCGGCAGTAACGCGCCGCAGCGCAATCCACCGCCACCGGTTACGCTCACATGGTCGAAATACCGCGGCCCTGGCGAGGTCACGTTTGCCGACGAGCATCCGAAAATGGAAAAGCTCGCAACCGGCAACAGCGTCTTCAGCGGTAAGGCCACCGCCACGGCCACCTTCAGCGCGCCGGGCGACTACATGCTCCACCTCACCGCCAACGATTATTCAGGCGAAGGCGGCGGTGGAGAGGTGTGCTGCTGGACGACAGCGATCATGAAAGTCGCGGTCACGCCCTAACCTCAGCCGGGGGAGGGCAACGCGAATCTGGTGATCTGGAGATTTGGAGATCTGGAGCAGATTTGGAGATTTGCAAATCCGGACATCTCCAGATTTTGCAATTTTCAAATTTCACGATCTCCAAATTTTCTCCAAATCTCTAAATCTCTAAATCTCCAGATTCGCGCCTCACTTAGCCTCATCCCAAATCACCTGCGCATCGGCTTTCACTCGATTCGCATCTGCCGGCCCATAACCTGTGTATTTCGCCGGCGTGCTCCAGCTTTTGATCACGTCATCGAGCGTCTTGCCGTCCTTCTTTGCGGCTTGCACCGTTGTCACAAACTCGCGCACGAAGGCGGCGTATTCCTTCAACTCGGCGGGCGTTGTGTTTGCTGTCGTGTGGCCGTTGATGATCGTGTCGACGTTGGCAACACCGGCGGCCTTGGTCAGCGTGTCGGCGTAAGCCAGGCCGCTCCCGCCGTTATTGGCATCCATGATTGGCAGCGCCTTGTTGGGGAAGGTGTCGCCGACATGCATCACACGCAGGCTGGGGAACACGATGTACGCATCGCCATTGGTGTGGGCGCGGCCGAAGTAGTACAACTCGATCTGGTCGGGGCCCTTGCCGAGCGTCATTTTGTCTTTGAACGTCTGCTTTGGCAGTCCCTTGCCGTTGTTTTCCTTGAAGATGTTTGGCTGCGGCCCGGCCTGGAGGCCGGTAACCGGACGCATCTGTTCCATGTTGGCCTTGGTGTTCTCGTGTGTCACGATATCGACCGACGCCGGGAACTCCACATTGCCGCTCACATGATCGCCATGCGTGTGCGTATTGATGATCATCGTCACCGGTTTGTCAGTGACGGTTTTGATCTTGTCGAGCAGCGGCTGACCCCAACCGGGGTTCTTCGTGTCCACGACAACCACGCCCTCGGCGGTGATGAAGACGGCGGAATTGCCGCCGCCGCCTCTCATGACATACAGGTTGTCTTTCACCTTGTCGACGGTGACCACCTTTTCCTGCGTGGCGGGCTGCTGAAACGCGGCGGCGGACAATCCGCCGACGAGCAGCAGCGCGCCCAACACCATGACTCGCCTCATGACCATTCCTCCCATACGCCGTTGCCGGCAGTAGACCGCCGATCATAGTGTAAAAGGCTGATTGGCCTTGAAGGCTATTCGAACGGAGGAGCTGACCAAACATTACGAGCCGGTGGTCGCACTCGAGGCGCTGACGCTCGATGTGGACGAAGGGGAAGTGTTTGGCTTTCTCGGGCCCAACGGCGCCGGCAAAACCACAACTATTCGGCTGCTGCTGGACCTGCTGCGGCCGACACGCGGCAACGCGTGGATCGCAGGATTTCACTGTAGAGCGCACGGTCTCGAGGCGCGCCGGCGCGTTGGCTACCTGCCCGGCGATTTGCCGATCTATCCGGAACTCACAGGCTGGGGGTTCTTACGTTATCTCGAAGCTGTCGGCGAGCGGCGGGTGGCGGCCCCGGAGCTGGAGCGGCTGCTGCGCCGTTTCGCTATCAGCGAAGTGGACCTGCGCCGGCCGATGCGCGAGTACTCCCACGGCATGAAGCGCAAGCTTGGGATCGTTCAGGCGCTCGCGCCGGCGCCGCCGGTGCTGATTCTCGACGAGCCGACCAATGGCCTCGATCCACTTATGATCGACGCCTTTGCCGAAACGCTGCACGAGCTCAAACATGACGGCAAGACGACGATCTTCCTCTCGTCGCACGTGCTTTCGGAAGTGGAGCGGACGTGCGATCGCATCGGGCTGGTTCGGCGCGGCAGGCTCGCCGCGCTGGAATCGCTCGCTGACATCCGCGCGAAGATGCCGCGCCGCGTGACGGTGTCGTTTACCGCGCCGGTCGTGAGGATGCCCGCTCTCGACAACGTGCGCGTGGTTGCGCAATCGGACCAAACGTGGATGCTCGAAGTGCATGGGCCGCTCGGTCCGCTGGTGAGCGCGTTGAACGGATTGCCGGTGGACGACATCCGCACCGAGGCGTTCACGCTCGAGGACTACGTGCTGCGTTTCTATAGCGGAACGGAGCGGTGATGTTCCTGGTCGCGCTCGTGAAGCGTTCGGTGGCGCGTGTTATCGGCCTCTTTGCTGGCGTGGCGCTGCTGCTGGCCGGATTGCAAATCGTGCTCGTCGCCGTTGCGGCCTCGCAACAGCAGTCGCAGTCCTTCGATCTGATCGGGCGGCTTGCGCCCGCGTTCGTGCAGCAGCAGTTCGGCGCCGCGTTTCCGCTCTTTCTCTCGTTTTCGGGCCTCGTCACATTCGGCTACTTTCACCCGGTTGTCATGCTCCTCATCTCACTCTTCGTAGCGTTTCTTGGGACTGAACTCGCCGGCGACGTTGAGGGCGGCCACGTCGATCTGCTCCTGTCGCGACCGATTCATCGCCACGCGCTGGTCACGCGATCGCTCCTCTTCGTTTTGATAACCCCGTTGCTGCTCGCGGCTTTGATGACGATAGCGAGCCGGACTGCGTTGCTGATGTTTGCTCCCGAAGGCGTGCCCTGGCCGGACCTGCGCGTCATCGTGCGGATGGCGACCAATCTGGTTGCAGTGGCGTGGTGTTTTGGCATGTTGGGCGTGGCGGTGGCAGCCTTCGTCAAGCGGCGGCTCAACGCCATGGGACCTGCCGCCATCGCCGCGGTGTCGCTGTATCTTGTCGAATTGCTCGGCGGCATTTGGCGGCCGTTGTCCGCCGCGGCAGTGATCTCACCGTTTCATTACTACAAGGCACCCGCGATTCTCGCCGGCACGGCACAAAGCGGGCGCGACGTGATCGTACTTACGGCGATGTCGGCCGTCTTTATCGCGACCGCGTACTGGAGATTCAACACCCGGGATGTGTAAAGTGGTGTTCGCTCAGATATAGGTGTGCAGCCAACGATGCTGACGCGTTTGCTTATTCTCGCCACGGCCGTCGCGCTGTCGCAGGCGCCGGGCGTTCATCCGATCAGCGGGCGCGAATACGCGCGCCCGATGGGCGTCGGCGGCGCGCCATGGCTCGATCGTCCCGAACGCGAAGCCGAAGAGGCGCCGTCGCGCGCGCTGGCGTTCTTGCAGTTGACGCCCGGATCGATCGTGGCCGACATCGGCGCAGGCTCCGGCTACTTTACCGAGCGTCTCGCGCGACTCGTCGGACCGTCGGGCCGTGTCTATGCCAACGACATTCAGCGCGGCATGCTGGATCTGTTGCGCGCGCGACTCGAGCGGGAGCGTATTAGCAACGTCACACTCGTGCTCGGCGAGCCAGCGGATCCGAAACTCCCCGCTGCTGCGATCGATATCGCATTGATGGTCGACGTCTACCACGAGCTTTCGGACCCACAGACCATGCTCGGTCACATCCGCAAAGCGCTGAAACCGAGCGGCCGGTTGGTGCTGATCGAGTACAAGGGGGAAGATCCGACAATTCCGATTCTTCCGTCACACAAAATGACCGTGGCCCAAGCCAAACTCGAGGTCGAGCATGAAGGCTTTACGTTGACGACTGTGAACTCCAATTTCCCACGCCAACACGTCCTGGTGTTCTCGATCTCCAAGCAGTGAGCGCAGCAAACATCACATGTGCCCGTGCGCTGGCGCGCACGCTGCGCGACGCCGGCATCAGGCGCATGTTCGGTCTCCCGGGCGGGGAGATCCTGGAATTCATTCACGCGGCGAAAGCCGAGGGCATTCAGTTCATCTTGACGCGTCACGAAGCCGCAGCCGCGTTTGCCGCCGACGTGAGCGGCCAAATCGCGCGGCGTCCCGGCGTGTGCGTGTCCACGCTCGGTCCCGGAGCGGTCAACATGACGCTCGGCGTCGCCAACGCGTTTCTCGATCGCTCGCCGGTTGTGGCCATCACTGCGGCGATGGCCAAGAGTGCCGAACCGATCGCGACCCATCAGAATCTCGACCTCAACGCGATTTACCGTCCGTTTACCAAGCTTGCGATCACGCTCGACGGGCGAGACACCGCAGCAAAGGTGCGGCAGGCGCTCGCGGCCAGCGTGGCGCCGCGAATGGGGCCCGTGCACATCGCGCTGCCGAGTGACGTCGCGCGCGGGCCGGAAGAAGAGACTGTTGATGCCTCCTCAATCGCGATCGAGCCTCCGCCAGTACCGTCGGCAGATCCTGCTGCACTGCGGCGCGTCGCGGATGAAATAGCCGGCGCCAAACAGCCTGTTGTCGTACTGGGCCTCGATCTCGATGCGCGCCGCCACGCGCGCCCGGGACGCGCCTTCGCCGAGCATGTGGGCGCGCCGGTGTTCGTTACGCCCAAGGCCAAGGGCGTGATTGCCGAGGACCATCCACTTTTTTACGGTGTGTGCGCGGGCGTGGCTGGCGACGGAGTGATCGTCGATCTCTTCAGCCGCGCCGATCTCATCGTCGGCGTGGGATTCGAACCGGTTGAGTCCGACAAGCTGTGGCATCACACGAGCAAGCTGGTGTCGATCGGCCCGGTGTCGATTGCCGGCGATGCCTATCGGCCGTATGCCGAAGCGGTCGGCGACGTCGAGTCTTCGCTGAACGCCCTGATGACGCGATCGTTTGGGCCCTACGCGTGGACGTCGGGTGAGCTCGAACAGTTCCGGCGCAATCTTGTGGACGTGCTCAAACCACCGACAGCCTTGCGAGGACTGTCTGGCTACGAGCTGACGCGCCGGCTGCGAGAGCTGATGCCGCGCGACACGGTGTTCACGACGGACGTCGGCGCCATCAAATCGATCACGAGCCAGGCGTGGACAACATATGAGCCGTTGACGTTTTTTGAATCGAACGGGCTGTCGGCAATGAGCTATAGCCTGCCGGCCGCAATGGCGGCACGCCTCGCGTTTCCCGATCGTCCCGTGCTGTGCGCGATCGGCGACGGCGGATTTGGCATGACATGCGCCGAGATCGAAACCTGCGTCCGCGAGCGCCTCCAGTTCATGACCGTCGTCTACAACGACAGCAGTCTGAGCCTGATTCACGTCTCGCAGCAGAACCGCGGTCATCCCCCGTACGGCGTCGATCACGGTCCCGTGGACTTCGCGGCGATTGCGTCGGGCTTCGGCGCATGGTCGTGCCGCGTGTCGACGATGGCGGAATTGGATGCGGCAGTACGTGAAGGGTTGACCGTGACTCGGCCGGTCGTCATCGATGCGATTGTCGATCCGGCCGAGTATCGCAAGCAGAACTCCGCCTGGCGATCGCCTCCTACGTGATCGGAAGCAGCGAGTCATTCGAGTGGAATCTCGAGCCGGGCCTGCGCCGGGTCGCGGAGGTCATGGCGCGTGCAGCGTCTCAGGCCAGTCTGCGCCTGACGTATCGTGCGTCCCGACAGTTCCGGAGATTGCACGACGAGACCGTGCGTCGACGTAGTTCAGCAAACGGCGCTGAAGTAACTGTCGATGATTTATTTTGTGAGGGGGTCTGACCCCTTTTCGGCCCGACCGTCACGCGCGGAAAAGGGGTCTGACCCCTTTAAGTGGCGGCGAGGTGCTTTTTAAAGAACTCCATCGTCCGCGACCAGGCGAGCTTCGCCGACTTCTCGTCATACCGCGGCGTTGTGTCGTTGTTGAACCCGTGCTGCGTGCCGTCGTAGATGAACACCTGATACGGCACCTTGTTGGCCTTGAGCGCGGCTTCGTAGGCAGGAATGCCGGCATTGATTTTTTCGTCGGTCCCGGCATACTGCAGCAGCAGCGGCGCCTTGATCTTCGCCGCTTCTTCGGCAGGCACCTGGTTGCCATAGAACGGGACGCCGGCTGAGAGGTCGGCGCCGAGACGTGCCGCGAGCATGTTGACGATGCCACCGCCGTAGCAGAAGCCGACCGCACCGATTTTGCCGGTCGAGTCCGGCCGATTTTTCAGATACATCGCGGCGTTGACGAAGTCCTCGCGCGTCTTGGCTTGGTCGAGCTTGGGGAACAGCTCGCGCGCTTTGTCCTCGTCGCCTGGATAGCCGCCCAGCGGCGTGAGCGCGTCGGGCGCAAAGGCCATGAAGCCGTCGATCGCCAGCCGGCGGGCGATGTCTTCAATGTGCGGATTGAGCCCGCGGTTTTCGTGGACGACGAGAATCGACGGCAGTTTCTTGCCTTCGGCGCTGGCCGGTCGCGCCAGGTACCCGCGCATCTTGCCGGTGCCGTTTGGCGACGCGAATTCGGCGTACTCTGTCTTCAGCCGTTTGTCGTCCTTGGGAACCTGCTGCGCCTCCGCAAACTTGGGATTCAGCGCATCCAGGAGCATCGCGGCCGTGGTGCCGCCCACGGCAAATTTGCCGGCGCGGTCGAGAAATCCGCGGCGGTCGATATCGCCGTGCACGTATTTGTCGAACAGATTGAGCAGTTCCTGCGGGAAATCGCTGGCCGTCCGTCGTTCCATCGTGTACCTCGGGTTGGGCATTGTAACCGTTAGCCGGTATTACGCATACCGGCAGCAATGCCATTTACCGTCACCTCAAATGCCCGGCGCAGCCGCGGGTCAGGGTGCTGGCGCAGACGACGGAGCACTTCGGCCTGGACGAGGTTGATCGGATCGACATATGGGTTGCGCACGTCGATCGATCGGCGAAGGACCGGATTTGACGCGGCGAGCTCCGCGTCGCCCGTAACTTTCAGCACGCCGTCGATGGCACGGCCAAGCCGCGCGCGCAGATCGCTACCGATGGGGCGAAGCGCCCACGGCACGAGCTGGTGATCGTAAACAGCTGCAATGCGGGCGTCCGCCTTCGCAAGCACCATTTCGATGAGACCGATCGACGAATGAAAATGCGGCCAATCGCGATACATTCGTCGCAAGTCGTCGAGCTCGCCGCGGGTGATGGCGCATTCGAGCGCTTCTTCTACGCCGAGCCACGCGCCGAGGAGCAACCGCGTCTGCGTCCAGGCGAATTGCCACGGAATGGCGCGCAGGTTGGCCACACCACCTCCATCACTCCTTCGCCGTGCGGGGCGGCTGCCGATGTTCAACTCGGCGAGTTCAGGCTCGGGTGTGGCGGTGTGGAAGTAATCGAGAAACGGCGGCGTCTCGTACACCACGCGCCGATACGCGCGCTTGGCATCGGCCGCCAGGCGGTCCATACAGGCGCGCCATTCGCTCGCCGGCGGCGAACCAGGAACGAGCCATGCCTCCAACGTTCCGGTCGTGTAGATCTCGAGGGTGCGCAGCGCGATGTCCGGAAGGCCGAACAGCGCCTGCAACATCTCGCCCTGTTCGGTCACGCGCAGCGTCCCATCGATTGAACCTGGCGGTTGCGCCTGAATCGCCAGGTGCGTGGGGCCGCCGCCGCGGCCGACGCTGCCGCCGCGGCCGTGAAACAGCGTCACCGCGACGCCGTGCGCGCGACAGGTGGCCACGATGGCCTCCTGGGCGCGGTAAAGATCCCATCCGGCGGTCAGGCGTCCCACGTCCTTCGCGGAATCCGAATAGCCGATCATCACTTCGTGCCGCCCACCAATTCGTTCGCGATACCACCCTATGTCGAGCAGCGCGTCGAGCGTGGCGCCTGCATGCTGCAAATCGCGCGACGTTTCAAACAGCGGCACGATGCGCAGCGGCTCGCGAACGTTGGCGAGCCGTTGCAGGAGCGCCACCGCCAGCACATCGGACGGAGCGGCCGCCATCGTGATCACGTACGCGCCGAGGGAGCCGCGCGGAATCCGCGCGATCATGCGAAACGTCTCGATTACGTCGTGCACCTCCGGCGTCCCCTGCACGCGGTCGAGCGCGACTGGTTCGCTCGCGGAGAGTTGCTGCAGGAGAAACTCGATCCGCTTCGCTTCGTCCCAGTTTTCGTACGAGCCAAGACCGTGCGCGGCGGTGAGTGCCGCCAGCGTTTCGGTATGGCGCGCGGCATCCTGACGGACGTCCAGGCGCGCCAGCGTGAGATCCAACGTGATCAGGCGGCGAAGAATGTCGGTGAGGCGGCCCTCGGCGATGATCGCGTGACCGGTTTGCTCGAGCGATCGCTGGCAGAGACGCAACGTGTCGATCAGCTCGGCGCCATCCAGATAGACGCCGGGATCCGGTGGCGTGTCGCTGTTGTCACCAAGCGACGCTTCAACCCATTCGCGCGTTGTGATCAGGCGTGTTCGGACTGCGCGCAACAACTCGCGATAGGGCTCCGGCGCGTCGCCGACGCGCGCCCGCAGCTCGTCACTTGCATGCGCGAGCGATAACTCGTCGCGCAGCGCATCGATTTCGCTGAAGTACAAATCGGCGGCGACCCATCGCGCGAGAAGACATGCGCGGCGCGTCACCTCCGGCGTGACGCTCGGATTGCCGTCGCGATCGCCGCCAATCCACGAGCCGAAGCGGATCGGCGTGACGTCGAGCGGAAGCCTGCGCCGGGTGGTGGCGAGAAGGGCGCGATCCACTTCGCGGCAATAGCGTGGCAGTGCATCCCACAGGCATTGCTCAAATAACACGAGACCGCTGCGGACCTCGTCGAGCGGCGTCGGACGTTCGTCGCGCACGTCGCTCGTGGCCCAGGCGGTCTCGATCTCACGGCGCAGCAACGCGGTGAGCTCTTCGTGCTCCGGCGGCGTGAGATCAGTGCGATCACGCGTCATGAGCATCGCGGCGATCCGGTTGTATTTGTGGACCAGCGTGCGACGCGAGATTTCGGTCGGGTGCGCCGTGAGCACTAGCTCAATGGAGAGCGAACAGACAGCGTTGTACAGCTGATCGGACGTCACACGGTTGCTGATCAACCTGGTGAAGCTGTCGGCGCAAGACCCCCGTTGCGGCCGTGCCGCGGGATCACGCTGATACTCCCGTCGTCTGCGAATGCGGTGATGCTGCTCGGCAATATTGGCGAGGTTTAAAAAGTGTGCGAAGGCCCTGGCCACTGGCACAGCCGTATCGACAGTCAGGTGTGTCAACTCGGCGGCTAGTGCCTCGAAATCCTCGTCGCTGCCGGCGCGGGCTTCCTTCGATAACCGACGCACCCGCTCGACCGTTTCGAACAGGGCATTGCCTTCGCCCGCGCGCAACGTCTCACCAAGCAGTTCACCGAGGAACCGGACGTCGTCTCGAAGTCCTTTGTGCGGGTCGGTTTGCTGATGACTCATCAATCCGGTCCAGCTAGCACACCTTTTGCGGGGTGACGCAACATGACCTACCGCTGCCCATTTTGCAGCACGGCGCCTGCGAGCCGTTCAAAGCCGTCGTCCACGGAGCGGCACTGGGGTTGTGCGCACTGATGGGCTTATATAACGCTGCCGCGTGGATCAATCGCCGCGAAAGACATCTCGCAACACCATCGTGTACTGCCTCGCTGTCGCCATGGGAGCAACGCCGGGTTGCGCAGCACATCAGGACGTGTCGATACGAGCAAGCGGCAGGCCAGTCGCATCTCACGCTCGTGTCCGAAGCGCCGGAGTGCTGCGAAGGGCTGAAGGTTGCGTAGAAGGCCCGTGGTCGCGGAAACGTGCGGCGGGCGTGCATGACGTCTGCCCGTACATGTGAAAGCGCGAAGTAATGACGCGCTGAGGAACCGCACCTTTCCAGGTGTCGTAACCTCCTCGTATGGATCGGTTGTTCCAGGACCTCCGCTTCGCAGTACGCCTCTTCTTTAAAGATCGTGTTTTCACTCTAACGACAGCCGCGACTGTGGCACTGTGCGTGGCTGCCAACACGGCGATTTTCGCCATCGTTAATTCCGTCCTCCTCAAGCCGCTGCCGTTTCCGGAGCCCGGCCGAATCCTGACGATCTTCAATGCTTACCCGGGTGCAGGTGTTCACCGCGCGTCCAATGGTGTGCCCGATTATTACGACCGATTGCGCGACGCCTCGGCGTTTCTGGAGGTCGCGATGTACCGCACCGCCGGGGTCACCGTCGGTGGACAAGAGCAAGGCGAAGCGCAGCGAATCTCGAGCATGCCCGTGACACCTTCTTTCTTCCGTCTGCTCGGAGCGGGAGTTCTGCGCGGCCGCACGTTCACTGAGGAGGATGCCGAGATCGGCAAGGAGCGAAAAGTCATTCTGAGCTACGGCTTATGGCAGCGCGTGTTCGGCGCGAGTGACGATGCCATCGGCAGGGATTTACGCATCAACGGCAACCCGTACACAGTTGTCGGCGTCATGCCGCAGGGATGGCACTTCATCGATCCGGAAATCGAACTGTGGACGCCCGCTGCGTTTACTGCCGAGCAACGATCCGACGCGGGCCGCCATAGCAACAACTGGCAACAGATCGGACGCCTGCGGCCTGGAGCGACGCTGCAGCAGGCACAATCGCAGATCGATGCGATCAACGCACGCAATCTCGAGCGGCTGCCGGAGCTGAAGCAGGTTCTGATCAACGCCGGGTTCAATACGCAGGTCAAGAGTTTTCAGGACGACCTGGTCGAGGGCAGCCGTCGCACGCTCTATTTGTTATGGAGCGGCGCACTGTTCGTGCTGGTCATCGGATGCGTCAATGTGGCGAATCTCGTGTCGGTTCGCGCGAGCACCCGGCTGCGCGAGATGGCGACGCGGCATGCGCTCGGCGCAAGCACGCAGCGGCTGTCACGGCAGATGCTCACCGAAACCATCGTGTTGGCGATTGTCGGCGGCGCGTTCGGCATTGCGCTCGGGCGCTGGGCGTTGACGGCGGTCACGCTGCTTGGCTTCGACGAGCTACCGCGTGGAAGCGAGATCGCGCTCGACGCGCCGGCGTTGATCTTCAGCTTTGGCCTTGTGCTCGCGGTGGGCATCGTGGTGGGCCTCCTCCCTGTAGTCGCGATTCGGCGGGCCAATCTCGCGCAAGTGGTTCGCGAGGAAGGTCGCGCGGGCACGGCGTCGCGGGGCGCGCGTGTCGTGCGGCGCCTGCTGGTCGGCAGTCAGGTGGCGTTTGCGCTGGTGTTGCTCGTTGGCGCTGGCCTGCTGCTCACCAGTTTCCAGCACGTGTTAGCGGTCAAACCCGGATTCGACGCGGAGCATGTACTGACCGGCGCCGTTGCGCTGCCCACGGCGCGCTACAAGGACAACGCTGCGGTGCGTGCGACGCTCGATCGGATGCTCGAACGGGTACGAGCATTGCCCGGCGTGCAGGCGGTCGGCTTTTCCACGACGCTTCCGATGAGCGGCAACTACAGCGACTCGGTTATCCTCGCGGAGGGATATCAAATGGCCCCGGGCGAGTCGTTGGTCTCGCCAAGCCAGGTGGTCGTCAGCGAAGGCTACTTCGAGGCGATGCGCACGCGGCTGCTGCGCGGCCGCTACTTCACGGCCGCCGATCAGGAAGGAGCCGCGCGGGCAATCATCGTGGACGAACGTCTCGCACACAAGTTCTGGGCCGGACAGGATCCGATCGGAAAACACATGTATCAGCCGACCGACGTCAAGAACGTGATGGCAGCGCCCCCGCGCGACCAGTGGTACACGGTAGTCGGCGTGGTCGAAGACGTTCGTCTTGCCGGCCTGGTCGATCGCGCCGAGTTCAGGCGTGTCGGCACGTATTACTTTCCGCTTCGTCAGGCGAGCGCGCGCTCGTTCGGCCTCGCGGTCCGCAGCGCGCAGGACCCGGCATCGGTGACGAGTGCCGTGAGACGCGAGATCGCGGCGATCGATCCCGAGTTGCCGTTTTACGGCGTGCGGACGATGGAGGAACGGGTTGATCGATGGCTGACGGACCGGCGGACGCCGATGATTCTGGCGCTGAGTTTCGCGGCGGTGGCGCTGTTTCTCGCCGCCATTGGCATCTACGGCGTGCTTGCGTATCAGGTGTCGCAGCGGCGGCGCGAAATTGGCATTCGCATCGCGCTTGGCGCCGAGACCGGACGGATTTTCGGCATGGTGCTGCGCGAAGGCGCGTTGATTGTGCTGGCGGGCGCGCTCGTGGGGCTTGCCGGCGCGTTTGCGCTGCGGCAGACGCTGCAGTCGCAGCTGTATGAAATCGGCGCGATGGACCCGCGCGTTGTTTCTACGGTTGCTGTCATCCTCCTGGCGGTTGCGTTGGTGGCGTGCCTGGTGCCCGCGCGGCGCGCGGCCAAGACGGATCCTGTGATTGCGCTCACCGAGTGAGCGATGCGCACCGCGTGGCCGCGGACCTGAAGGTCCGCGCTACGCGTGCGAGGCTGTTGGTTCGGACGGAACGACAATCAGCCGCCGCGGTTCCGCATTGCGCAGCAATCGCACAGGAACGGCTTCGCCGATGCGTTCTGCGGTGAGCAGCCTCACGAGATCGTCTGGTCCGGTCAGCGGCGCTCCGGCAAAATCAATCAGCACATCACCAGGCCGCAATCCGCCATTGTCGGCCGCTGATCCGGCGTGCACATCAGTGATGAGCACCCCTCGTTCCTGCGTGAGCGCGTGTGCGCGCACCAGGCGTCGAGGAATTGGAACCGACTGCGCCGAGAGGCCGAGCACGGCGCGCCGCACGCGGCCATCGCGCAGCAGCGCCGAGATGACCACGCGCGCGGTGTTGATCGGGACCGCGAACGCGATTCCCTGGCCACCCATGATGATCGCGGTGTTCACCCCGACCACCGCGCCCGCGCTCGTCAACAGCGGTCCGCCGGAGTTGCCGGGGTTCAACGCCGCATCGGTTTGAATCAAGTGCTCCATCAAGCGTCCCGTTCGTGAGCGCAAGCTGCGGCCGAGCGCGCTGATGACGCCGGCCGTAACCGTATGTTGAAAACCAAACGGGTTGCCGACGGCGATCGCCAGCTGCCCGGGCTGGAGCGCGGCAGAATCGCCAAGCACGACCGGCACGAGATCGTCGGCGCTGATGCGCAGCACGGCGAGGTCGGTATCAGGGTCGTCTCCGACGCGATCACCTTCGACCCGCCGCCCGTCGAGCAGCGTCACATGCACCGGGCCACCGTGCGCGACGACATGGCTGTTGGTGAGAATCAACCCATCGCGCGTGAACACGAATCCAGATCCACCGGCCCGCGCGCGTTGCGGCTCGGACGCCGATCCGACCTCCACGTTGACGACGGCAGCGGCAACTCGCGCCACCGCTGTCGTCACCGCGCGAGAGTACGCGTCGAGCAAATCGACATCTTCCTGCAGTTGCGTGATCATTTCCATCACCCGAGCGATCAGATTTCAATGAGGCCGAGCTCGAGTCCGCGCCGAACTGCCTCGGTTCGAGTGGACGCGCCGAGTTTGCCGAAAATGGACGCGAGGTGAAACTTCACCGTGTGCTCGCTGATGCCAAGTCGTGACGCGATCGCACGATTTCCATAACCGTCGGACAAAAGCGCCAGCACATCGAGCTCGCGTGGCGTGAGCGCTTCGATCGGGTCATGCTCCGAAGACGTGGCCTCATCAGCCGCCCCAGACTCGCGCGCCGCCGCGGGTGGGCTCATCATCACCGCGTCGGCATGGGACGGCACTCGCAACCGTCCCTGATCGATGTCACGTCGCAGCGCAGTACCCACGATCTCGAGCGCGGGATCGGCCGTCACCCCTCGGCGTAACTCGTCCAGATCCTCCCGCGCGAGGCCGATCAGAAATACTCGCAAGCAACAAGATTCTCCGCGATCCCAATGCCGCGGACCTAAAGGTCCACGCTACATGGGATCAATTTATTTACGCACTGGCCGTTCGCCGATCTGTACCGCCACGTCTCGAACCTCCCCTCCGCGGATCAATGTCAGCGTCGCCGCCTTGTCTTTGCGCTCGGCGCGAAGTAGCGTCACGAGATCTTCGGGCTCCTGCACCGTGTGTGCGTCGAGGGCCACGATCACGTCGCCCACGAGCACGCCTGCAACATCCGCCGGTCCGCCTTCGACCACGCCAGTCACGAGCAGACCGTGCGTTTGAGTGCGGCCGGCACGCTGCCGCTCGGGCATGGCGATGGCCGTAGAGCTCACACCAAGAAATCCCTGTCTGGTGCCACCTTGTGCTACCAGCTGTTGTCCGATGCCCCATGCGAGCGCGGCGGGGATGACCACGGTCGTGTGCCGAATATCAGTGCCGGTCAGGACGCCAAGGGCGCGTCCGCTGACGTCGATCAACGCTCCGCCGGTCAGCGCGCCGTGCGGCGGCTGTGCGATCCGAATAACCCGTTCGAGCTGACTCGAGCGGCCGGTCCGCAGCGGCCCGCCAATCACGGCGACGTTTGTCAGTGTCGCCATCACGTTCCCGCTGTGCGTCCGCCCGACCGCAATCGCGAGATGGCCGACGCGAGGCTCCGGCGCGACCTCTAACGGTTTGATGCCTGTACCGGTGACACGGAGCACCGCAAGCCCCATCGAAAACGCTCGTCCCAGCACGGTGCCCTCATGCGTGTGGCCGTCGGAGCCGCGCACGGTCGCTTCGTCGTTCTCGAGCACATGCGCGGGCGCGAGCACCAGGTCGGGGGCAAACGTGATTCCGGCGCCGGGCCGTCGATGACCGTGCACCTGGACGACGGACGTGGCGGCGCGATCGACGGCATCGGCCAGTGCATTGGAAAGAGAGGTGAAGACTTCGCTCATGACTCCACATTACGAAGTCAGAACGAGCGCCGCATCAGCCGAACGGCTAGGATAAAAAGGACCCGAGGTTTCGAGGTTCCGAAGTTTCGCGGTTCGGGGCTCCGCGCCTGGGGGTTTCCGGGGTTCTGAAATTCTCGGGTTCGTGGTTCCGGCGTTCAGAGGTTCGATGTTCCGAAGGTCAGATGCTCCTTCCGAGACTGCGGTCGAGCCGTTGACCCTCTCCGAGGCGGCGACGCTCGTGTCTGCGCTGCAGCGCGAACTCGGACGTGTGATCGTCGGCCAGCAGGCGGTCATCAGCGAGATCCTTGTCGCCTTTCTCGCCGGCGGGCACTGTCTCGTACGCGGTGTACCGGGGCTCGCCAAAACGCTGCTGATCAAGACGCTCGCCCAGGCGGTGCATCTGAAGTTCAGCCGTATTCAGTTCACTCCCGACCTGATGCCCTCCGACATTCTCGGCACGGAGGTCATCGAAGAGGATCGCGCCACCGGCTCGCGCTCGATCCGGTTCATTCAGGGTCCGATCTTCGCCAACATCATCCTCGCGGACGAAATCAACCGCACACCGCCGAAAACACAATCGGCGCTGCTCGAAGCGATGCAGGAGTATCAGGTGACGGTCGGCGGCATACGCTACGTCCTCGATCGGCCGCTCTTCGTCCTTGCCACGCAGAATCCGATCGAGCAGGAAGGAACGTATCCGCTGCCCGAAGCGCAGCTCGATCGCTTCATGCTCAACATCGTGATTGACTACCCGAGCGCACAAGAGGAACGTGCGATCCTCGCGCAGACCACGACTGCGGAGGAGCCGCGCGTGAACGCTGTGGCTACCGGCGAGCAGATCGAGCGCGCGCGTGTGCTCGTGCGCGAGATTCCCGCCGCGACCAACGTGATTGACTACGCGGCGCGATTGGTGCGGGCGAGTCGCCCGACAACCGCCGACGGGGACGACGTGCTGCCATTTGTGCGCGATTGGATACGCTGGGGCGCCGGACCCCGCGCCGGGCAGGCCCTGCTGCTTGCAGGCAAGGCGCGCGCGGTTCTCGATGGACGTCCGGCCGTTTCAATAGACGATGTGCGCGCAGTCGCGAGGCCGGTGCTGCGCCACCGTCTGCTCGTGAATTTTCAAGCCGAGGCCGAAGGTATCGACGCTGAAACGATCGTTTCGCGCCTGCTCGATGCCATCCAGCCGTGAGCCGCCCTCACGTTGTCGCGGCTGCCGATCGTTCCGCGCTTCGCGACCTCGAACTGCTCGCGCGAACGACGGTTGAGGGGCTGCGGCAGGGTCTGCATCGAAGCCCGTTTCACGGCTACAGCGCCGAGTTCAGCCAATATCGCCACTACCGGCCTGGCGACGATCTCAAGTACGTCGATTGGAAAGCGTTTGCGCGGACCGATCGCCTCTACTCGCGGCAGTTCCGTGAGACTACGAATCTTGGTGCACTTTTCGCCATCGACGTCAGCCGATCGATGGCATTCGCCGCCAAATTTTCGCTCGCCATCAGAACGGCCGCCGTCCTTGGCACCTTGGTTCTGGATCAAGGGGACGCCGCGGGTCTTCTTGCGATTGGCGAGGCGGAACGGGTCGAATACGTGCCGGCGCGAAGCGGACGGCAGCACCTCCGCGTGTTCCTTGCCGCGCTCGCGCAGTTGCTGCCGGCGGGCACAAGCTCGATCGCCGAAACGTTGCGGCGTGCCGCGACCATTCTCAAGCGACGAGCGCTCATCGTTGTGCTCTCCGACTTCTACGAGGAGGAGACAACACTTACCGAGCTGCGGCGTCTGGACCGCATGGGCCACGACGTGCTCGTCGTTCAAACGATGGCGGCGGAGGAGATGGTGCTCGCCGGGCGCGGACCGATCGAGTTCGAAGATCTCGAGTCGGGTGCGCGCATGATCGCCGATCCTGGGGTGCTGCGCGACTCGTACGCGAAGGCCGTGGCAGGATTTCTTTTGAAAGTGGAACGGGCGGTTCGACGCGAGGGGCTGGACTACCTCAGGCTCGTCACAAACGAGCCGCTCGAACCTGCGCTGCGGCGGCTGCTCATTCGACGCCGCGGCGGAGCGACACGATGAGCGTGCTGTGGCTGACGCCGGCCGCGTGGTGGGGGCTGGTCGCAGCGCTCATCCCCATCGCGATTCACCTGCTCACGAGGCAGCAGACAAGACTGGTTCTGTTTCCGACGCTGCGCTTCATTGCCGCGACGCGCTTTTCCGCGCTGCGCAGACGATCGATCGACGATTGGCTGCTGCTGGCACTCAGGGTTCTCATTCTCGCCGCAGCCGTCGCCGCTCTCGCGTCGCCGCTGTTTATCACGGCGGGCCGCGAAAGCCTGTGGCAGTCGCGCGTCGCCCGCGCGATCGTGCTCGCGCCGGGTCTCAGGGGCGAGGAGATGGAGCAGGCGGCGCTTATCGCCGCTCAGCGTCAGGCGAGCTTCGTGAGCGCTGTGTTTCGTCCGGCGCCGCATCTGGCGGATGCACTGCGCGATGCCGGGGCATGGCTTGCCACGCAGCCGCCAGCATTGCGCGATCTTGTCATCGTTGGCGATCTCCACGACGGTGAACTCTCCGTTTCCGACCAGGCGCTGGTTCCGCCGTCAGTCGGCATCCGCTTCGTGCCGTTCGCCGTGGCGCCGCGCGCGCCAACTAACCAGGTTGACATTATCGAAGGCAATCGTCTTCTGCGCGCCGACCTCGAATTTGCGGACGGGCGCAGCAGCGTGAACCTCACGAACGCGCGAGCCGTGATTCCTCCTGTCACTGTGATTGCGAACGCCGCTGAGCAGCGAGTGGCCGTGGCCGCTCTCAACGCGGTGCTCGATCGGGGAGTTCGCATCGCGCCTGGATCTCGACGGCGTGTGGTCGTCGTCTTTGAAGGCGTCGCGAGTCGTCCGCTCACGCAGCGGGCCACTGATCCGTGGATGCACGAGGCGCTTGCCAAGTTGTCAGGACTTTCTGGGGGACAGAACGGAGACGTGCTCGTGGTCAACGCGCCGATTCGCGCACGCGGCGTCGAGACCGTGCGGCTGCTCGAGCGCGTCGTTGAAGCGGTCTTTGTGGACGAGTTTGTGCCGCGTGACCCGCGCATGATGCCGCTCTACAAAATGATCAGCTGGAGACGGCCGCTTCACTTCGATCAATCAACGCCGGCCGATGAGGGTGATCGCCGCTGGTTATGGGGCGCCGTTTTGGTACTGCTTGGCGTCGAGTGGCTCGTGCGGCGCTCGCCGCGAGTGCCGCAAGCTGAGGCCGCAGAACGGGAAGCACGTGTTGCCTGACGCTTTCATGCATGAACCCGCCGCCGTTGTGCTGCGCGGCCTTGCGCGTCTCCGGCGACGCTTTCTCATGCATGCGCTCGCAGACGCGCTCGCGATGGGCGCCATCGCCGCTTCGCTCGCGTCGTTTGCGATATCTGCATGGATTGCGACGTCGATCGGCGTGCTGGTCCTGGCGGTTGTCGCGACATGGAGCTGGCGACGCTGGACGCGACAGCGTACTGCGCTAGCTGTTGACGCGCAGTTACCAGCCTCTCACAACCTGCTGGTCACGTCGGAAGAAGCGCTTGCCGGCCGTCGCGTGCATCCCGTCATCGCTCGTGAGCTGTTCGCGCAAGCTGCCGTCGCGCTGGAGCATTTGCGCCAACCGCCTCGCGTAACGGCGACGCGCTGGATCGTGAGCGCCGGCATCGTCGCCGCGAGTCTAGTCGTCGTATCGCGAAGCGCGACCTCGCGCACCAATGTTGTGTCGCAGGCCGCAAACGCCTTCGCGGATGTCATCCGGGTTGAACCGCGGCTCCGGATCACGGTGACGCCGCCGTCGTATACCAAGCGCGAACGCACGACTCTCGAGAATCCCTTTCAGATTCGCGTGCTCGAGGGCAGTACAGTCGACCTGCACGTAACCGGCGACCGTGGGCGCGTGGAGCTGATTGAGCCAGGTCACGACCCGGTACCCTTTTCAAGCCGCGACGACGGCGCGCATCTGGAATTCGTGGTGACGAGGTCGCGCGTGCTGCTGGTTCGGTCAACGATGGATAGGCTTCTTCAGGTTCATGTCGAGTCCGACAAACGGCCGGTCGTCAGCATCGAGCGACCCGGTCGCGATCTCATCTTCTCCTCGGCTGAGGGGACGGTTTCTGTCGTCATCAAGGCAGAAGACGATCTGAACGTCTCCTCGATTTCGCTTCGCTACATCAGAATCTCTGGCGGTGGTGAGACGTTCACCTTTCAGGAAGGAGAAATCCATTTAACGCCGGTAAGCAATCCCGACTCGAAATCCCGGCAGGCGACCGTCACGTTGAACCTGAAGGACTTGAATCTCGCAGACGGCGATGCGCTCGTCTATCGCGGCATCGCGCGCGACGAAAAGCCAGGCGCCGATCCCGGCGTGTCCGACTCGTTTCTGGTCGAGATCGGCAAGCGGAGCGAGGCGTCGTCCGCGGGATTCGCTGTGCCCGACGATCGCGATCGCCAAGCGCTCAGTCAGCAGATGCTGATCATGAAGACCGAGCGGCTGCATGCAAACCGTCAGCGCCTGAGTGCTGAGACGCTCCTGGAGCAGAGCCGCCTGCTGGCTGTCGAACAGCGGATGGTCCGCGCCGAGTTTCTCTTCATGACCGGCGGCGAGGTTGTCGACGAAGTGGAGGAGGCCGAGCACTCCGACGAGCTCGCGCAGGGGCGATTCGAGAACCGAGGACAAATCGAGCTTCTGACCGCCATTCGTGAGATGTCGCGCGCCCACGCGCGCCTCAACGCGGCGGATACTTCACAAGCCCTGGTCTTCGAGCGCGCCGCGCTTGCAGCCCTGCAGCGCGCCTTCGATCGCCGCCGGTACTTTCTTCGAACCTTGCCAGAACGGGCTCGAATCGATCCCTCTCGTCGGCTCACCGGAGACTTGGCGGCTGCGCAATCGTCGACGCGCGCCGTGTTGCCGGCAGCAGACGATCCCGCGGTGACGACCGTTGTGCGGGCTCTAGCCGATCTCTCGACCGCAATCACCACTCGTTCACGTCTGGACGCGCAGCTTGCCGCGCGACTGTTGGCGATCGATCCGGAAGCGCGCCCCTTGCAGCAGAGTGCGGCGCAGCTTTCCGCCCCGCGCACGCTCGATGAGCGACTGGCAGCCGCGCGCGCGGCGCAGAGGCACCTGGGCGAGTGGCTTCGCCAACATCTCGGCCCGGCACCGCTGCACAGGATTCCACGCGAGCCGCTTGCCGGTGCGCTCGTCGATCAGTTGCAACGCACCGAGGTGCCGCGATGAGGCTGGCCATCGCGTTGCGCCTGATCGCGGTCGCGATCGCAATCGTCGCGCTTGCCGATCCTGTGCTGACGATCGGTCAGAGCGTACGACCGCAGCTGGTGATCACGATTCTCGAGACCGCCACGCTGTCACTGCCCGACGGCTCAGGCACACGTTTCGATCGCGCGCTCCGCGTCGCCGATGCGATTCGTTCCGCGGTAGGCGAGCAATTCAGCATCATTGTCCGGCGGCAGCCTCCACAGACACATGCGGATCCATGCCCATCCGGATCGGCGTGCGTCGTCATCTCCGATGGTGCGCGCCCGCGCCGACTCCATGAAGAGCACCCCGTTCTCGGCGGTGTCCTTGTCGCGAGCGTGTTATCGCCCAACGTGGCGATCAGATCGACCGCTTCTGTTGGCGATGTGAATCCGAAAGCTGCAGCGGTAGTCGAAGTCGAGCTGACCGGGTCTGGGGTCACCGGCCGCGACACGCACCTCGAGATGTTCGATGGCAACGTGCTCGTCGGCCGTGCGGAGCATCGGTGGGAAGGGCAGAACAACCAGGACGTCATGCGGGCAGTGGTCCGCATCGAGTGGACGCCTGTGGACGGCGGTGTGCGGCACCTGAGAGTTGTTGCACGCCCGACCGAGAACGAAATCACGCTGCTCGACAACGAAGCGCACGTCGGCATCGATGTCATCGATCGTGCGTCGGCGGTGCTGATCTACGAACCGCGGCCGACGTGGAATGCGACATTCGTCCGTCGCGCGCTCGAGTCGGATGCACGGTTCAGGCTCGTTACACAATCACGCGTGAGCAGGGCTGTCACGATCGGAACGAAGCCGCTCCGTTTCGATGCCGCGTCGCTCGACGACGAGGACGTGAAAGCCGTCGTGATCGCGGCGCCGCAGCTCTTGAGCGGCGATCAAGTGGACGCACTAGAACGATTCGTCCGTGCGCGCGGCGGTTCGGCAGTACTCCTCATCGAACAGGCGGCCAACGGTCCTGTGCAGCGGCTCGTGCCGTTTGCGCTTCACGAACGGCGCGAAGCAAACACCGTGGCCATCGGCGAGCTCATGGCGTCGGAATTTGTTGCGATTGCGACCAATCAGGATGCGACCGTGCTCGCGAGGGCGGGCAATGATCCGGTTGTCGTGTCACGCCCGTACGGTCAGGGCCACATCGTCCTGTTCGGCGCGGCTGACGCCTGGCGCTTTCGTGGCGAAGGGACTCGCTTTGCGACGTTCTGGCGCGCTCTCGTCGCAGACGCTGTCAACGCGGCGGGCGAGCGCGTCGTAGCCAGCCTATCGGCAACCGCCGCGCATCCCGGTGAGGAACTGCGGCTTGACGTGGAAGCGAGATCGACCGAGCCGCTCGACGACAAATTCGAAGCCACTGCGACGCTCGAATGCCACGGTCCAGCCGTTGGCAACAGCAGTGAGCAGATTTATTTGTCGCCGATGGGACGGGATCGCTTCTCCGGACCAGTGGCGCCGGTCTTTGCCGGCACCTGTGAGGTGATGGTGTCGTCGCTGAGCGGGTCCCCCACGCAAGTGCCGCTTGTGGTGGACGGTCGCGCGGCCATGCTCGCGACCGGCGATGACGAACTATCGGCGGCGATCGCGGCATATGGCGGCGTCGTCGTTCGTGCGGGGGACGAGGGCGCGCTGGTGTCGCATCTACAGCAATTCGCCACGCCAGTACGGCAATCCACAGCAATTCATCCGATGCGATCGCCGTTGTGGATCGTGCCGTTCGGCGCGTGTCTCGGCGCCGAGTGGTGGCTTCGTCGCCGCAAGGGCCTGAGGTAAATTACTCGCTATGAGTTTTTCGCGCGACGAAGTGAAACAGATTACGGACAAGGTGCTGAACCTGTGCGCGGCCGACGGCGTCGAGGTCCGCTTCTCGGGAGGCGAGCGCTCGGCGACGCGGTTTGCGAATTCCAGCATCACCGCGAATCTGATTGAGCACGATCAGGAAGTCACCGTCACCGTCTACTACGGCGAGAAGACTGCGTCGGCGACGACGCATCAGTTCGATGACGCATCGCTCAAGCGCACGATCGCGCAGGTGCAGGAACTCGCGAAGCGCAAACCCGACAACCCGGAGCTGATGCCGCTCGTCAAACCGCCGCAGACGTACATGGAGATCGAGGCGGCGCTTCCGGAGGCAGTCAATTTCGGTCCGGCCGAGCGCGCCAAGATGGTGAAGGCGAGCACCGACATCTGCGAGAAGAAAGGTGTTTTGGGCGCGGGCTACATTCCCAAACTGCACTGGACGGATGCGATCGCCAACTCCGAAGGGCTGTTTGCGTACTTCCGCTATGCGGAAGCGAGCTTCATCCTCACGTGCCGCACGCAGGATCAAACCGGTTCCGGCTGGGCGGGCACGACCGGCATGAAACAAGTCGGTAATATCGACGCGGCCGGCCTGACTGAAGTGGCGGCGGACAAAGCGATCAAGTCGCGAAAACCGCGGGCGCTCGAGCCCGGAAATTACACGGTGATTCTCGAGCCGCGTCCGGCCGCGCGATATTTGTCGCTGATGCTCGGCGCGCTCAACGCCCGTGCGGCGGAAGAAGGCCGCAGCTTCATGAGCGGGAAAGAGCGCGGCACAACGCGTGTTGGCGAGAAGGTGTTCGGCGACAACTTCACTCTGCGCGGCGACATCGGCAATCCCATCCTGCGCCAGACGCCGATCGGCGACAGCGGTCTTGCGGCTAAGCCAATGACCTGGGTCGAGAAGGGCGTGGTGAAAAATCTCTTCTACGATCGCTACTGGGCGCAGCGCCAGAAAAAGGAACCCACCGGGACGACGCCGTTCATGAGTCTGGTCATGGAAGGCGGGAACACAACGGTGGAGGAAATGATCAAGACCACCAAACGTGGGTTGCTGGTCTCGTTCTTCTGGTACATCCGCGCAGTCGATCCGCAGACGCTGCTCAACACCGGCATGACGCGCGACGGCTTGTTCCTAATCGAGAACGGCGAGATCGTCGCGCCGGTGCAGAACTTCAGATGGAACGAATCGCCGGCGGTGAGCTTCAACAACATCACCGCGCTAGGGCGGCCAATTCTCATGCACACGGGTGAGGCCTATGACAATCCAGGCACGGCGCTCGTGCCGCCGATGAAGCTCGAAGACTTCACGATGACATCGATTTCGCCTGCAGTGTAGCGCGGACCTCGAGGTCCGCGGAGGTCTTATGAAACGACGTGACTTTGTGAAAACCCTCGGCGCGACCGGCGTCGCGCTTTACGCCAGCGATCTGGTTGGCGATCTCATCGCCCAGTCAGCCGGCAAGCGCGCGCTGGACTCGCAGTTCAAGGGCCTCTCCGACATCGCGCTCGGCGAGGCCAAACGGCTGGGATGCACTTACGCCGATATCCGCTTCACGCGGAATATCAACGACGGCGTCGGGGTACGTGATCGCATTGTCACCGACGGCGGGTTCGGATTTGGCGGTGGCGGTCACGAGGAGAGCGCCGGCGTCGGCGTGCGCGTGATTCACAGCGGTGTGTGGGGTTTCGCCAGCAGTCCCTTCGTGACCGCAGACGAGATCAAGAAGGTCACTGCGCAGGCGACAGACGTGGCGAAGGCGAGCGCCGTGAGCAAACGCTTCGAGGTCAAGCTTGCGCCGGTCGAGGCCTACGTCGATTACTGGTCGGTGCCGGTCAAGGTCAAACCCGAGGACGTCCCGCTCGACGACAAAATCGCGTTTCTGATGAAGATCAACGAAGCGGCGCTCAAGCAGCCGAACATCATCCGCGTCACCTCGAACATCGCTTTCGACTATGAGTGGAAGTATCTGGCGACCTCCGAAGGCTCGTACATCGAGCAGGAGATCTGGCGCACGGCGCCAGGCTTTTCGGTCACCGCGCGCAAGGGCAATGGTGTCCCGAAGCAGCGCACGTTCAGCGTGGCGCCAAAAACGGCCGGCTACGAGGTGGCGCTCGACGCCAGGATGCTCGAAAACGTGGAGCGCATCTGCGCGGAAGCGGCGGAGCACTGCACGGCGCCGCCGGTCGGAGTGGGACTGAAAGACGTCATCATGACGCCGTCGCACGCCATGCTCACGATTCACGAAATCGTCGCGCACGCCACGGAGCTCGATCGCATTGTCGGGTACGAGGCCAACTACGCCGGCACGAGCTTCGTCAAGATCAGCGATCTCGGAAAGCTGAAATACGGATCGAAGCTATTCAACGTGACCGCCGATCGCACGCTCCCCGGTGGCATGTGTACGGTTGGCTATGACGATGACGGGGTCAAGTCGCAGCAGTGGGCGCTCGTGCGCGAAGGCATTCTCGTCGGATTGCAGACCAATCGCGAAACCGCCCATTACATTGGCGAGAAAACCTCACGCGGCTGCACCTTTGCCACCTCGTGGCGCAACTACCCGTTCCTGCGCATGCCCAACGTCCACGTGGAGCCGGGGCCGCCGGGGTCGCCCACACCGGAGGAAATCATCGCCGATACCAAGGACGGCCTGCTCATTGAAGGACGCGGCAGCTACTCGATCGACCAGCAGCGCTACAACGGACAATTCGGCGGCGATGCGTTCTGGGAGATCAAGGGCGGCAAAAAGACACGCATGGTGAGCGACGTCACCTATAACGCAATTACCACCGACTTCTGGCAGAACCTCGACGCGATTTCAGGCAAGGAATCGTGGGAAATGTTTGGGACGACAGGCGATGCGAAAGGGCAGCCCGTGCAGATCAATCATCCGTCGCACGGATCGCCCTGGTGTCGCATTCGGCGAATCATGGTAGGGGCGGCCTATTCGTGAGACAAAGAGGGGAAAAGGGGCCCCTTTTTCGCTCCAGTGGTTCGGTCGAAAAAGGGGTCTGACCCCTTTTCCCTGTCAGACCCCTTTTTGTCACCCCCTCGGCCGCACCTGCAGGTTGTTCACCACGTTGTAACCAGACGCCTTCGCCCTGGCGATCGATTCAGCCTTCGTCCGCTCGTTCTCGGTTGGCACATAGCCGTTCAGTGTCACCATCTTGGTGCGGTAATCGGTGTTGACGTCGATTCGCGTCGCGTCCACCGATCCGTCCGCCATCAGCGCGCCCTTGACATCGAGCGTTTCCCACGCCGCGCCAGCGCGCTCCGCAAGCTCCTCGCCGGCCTGCTGGGCGGCGGCGGCGCCGCGGTTCGCGGCCTTGGCCGCATCGTTGCCGAGATCCCGTGCTTTCTCGCGAGCCGCCGCGCGATCGTCGCGCGTGCGCTCTTCGGCTTGCTGCGCGTCCTGCTTGAGACCGCGCGCCGTGTTCTGGCAGGCCGCCACGCCTGTGATCGCAAACGCGGCGACGCAGGAGAGTATGAATGCGTTGATGCTGCAATGAGACCGCGCCACGTTCGTCCTCCGCTGTAAGCTGCGGGGTTCTTCCCGCCTGCATAACAGACAACCAAGGACCGTGCCAGATCGCGATTCACCGGGTCATTGCGTAGACCACGACATTTACCGCAAAGCGAGTGTTATCGTCGCGCTGGAACCTCTTGTTGCGCCAGTCGTAGTCCCATTCACACCCATAGTCCTTGTTCGAGTAGAGCACGCCCATGCGGCCGCCCTGCTCGACCGCACGCAGGTAGTCGTGGACCAGGTCGTCACCCCAGCCATTGAGTTCATGCGCTGTCTGAGGCGGGCCATCCGGAAACACGAAGAACGCGCGATAAAGCTGGTGCGTTGAGGGGATTTTCGCGAGCGTTCGCGTCCCGGGAAACGCGATTTTCATCTCCTGCTCGAACGAGGTGGCGAAGAGGCCGGCGACATCGTGATTGCAGTCGTCTGAAAACAGGAATCCTCCTTCGCTGACATAACGGCGAAGCTGCTCGCGCTCGCCGGCGCTGAAGCGAACGAGCTTATGGCCGGTCATGAAGATGAAGGGGAAGGCAAAGAGCTCTTTTGAATCGGCGGTGATCACGACCTCGTCGCCGTAGACCGGGATGTTGGTGTATTCGACGATCGAGTTCAGGACGTTGGCGGCAACCTTCGGGTTGTAGTCCCAGTCGCCAGAATCGTAGCGCAGGCGGGCGAAGACGAATTCGGATGACCGCGGGCGCGACGAGCCTTGGCCGAATGCCCTGGTGGGTGAAAGAGCTGTGGCTGCGGCAAGCGCGCCAACGCGGGCGAGACATTGGCGGCGGCTGACTACACCCATCCCGCTACGATACCGAATTTGGAGACCTGGAGATTCGTGGGCGCGTTTACTTCTTGGTTTTCACCACCAACTGGTTGTCGACCTTGTAGCCTTTCGCTTCGCGCGCGGCGATGCAACCGGCTTCTTCCTTCTGCGCACTGGTCGGGATCGAGCCCTTCAGCACCACAGTTTTCGTCTCGTGAGCCTCCTTGCGGGCCGGCAGAAAATGACCGGCCGAGTTCGTGGACGGAGTAAATCAAGGGCTGTGCCACGCCCGGCGGTCTCTCAACACGGGTACATGTGTCGTCAAAATGACGTTACAGACGAGAGCCGCACATAAACGTGAGGAAGAAATTACCGACATCGATTCATGCAGCACAGCCGTACGGTGGAGAAATTAACAATGAGCTTCGGGTAAGATGGAACAATCCATGATCCGGCACACCACACGACGAGTGCTGGTCGTCGACGACAATCGCGATTCAGTCGAAACACTCAGCATGCTGCTGCGTATCAAGGGCCACGACGCGCGCATCGCGGACAGTGGAGAAGAAGCCATCAAGATCGCGGATGATTATCAGCCGCACGTCGTGGTGCTCGACTTGAGTTTGCCCGGCATGGACGGCTACGAAGTGGCGCAGCGCCTGCGAGAGCGTCCGTACGGCGGGCACATGGTGCTCGTAGCGCTTACCGGCTGGAGCGGGCGTGAGGTGCAGGCGAAGGCAGCCGCGGCTGGTTTTGATTTTCATCTGTTGAAGCCCATTGAGTGGCCGGAGCTGGAGCAGGTTCTCCACGCCGAACCTGCCGCGACAACGAGGGGGCCAAGGAACTAGCCAAGGGCCCTGCCCTTGATATCCGGCTAACTCCGCGGCCTTGGCTAGTTCTTGTTGTTGGATTGGGCGCGCTCCGCGCGCCGTAGACCGGTATGCGGGTCCACAACGCGTACAAAGTTCACGTCTGTGGCCGCATAACGGTCTAAGAACCGACAGCGTGTGTGGCGCGTGCGGCTTGCACGTATCGTGAGGGCAGCGCGTGGCCGAGGGCGGGCTCGATGTAGAGCGACGCCTCCATCACTCCGCGAAGCGACACCCCGGTCTCAACTCCAAGGCCTTCGAGCATATAGATCAAGTCCTCGGTGGCAAGATTCCCAGCGGCGCCGGGCGCATACGGACAGCCACCTAATCCTCCGGCCGCGCTATCGAATGTCGTGACGCCGTGCTGAAGACCGACCAACACATTGGCCAGGGCGGTTCCGCGCGTGTCGTGCAGGTGCAGCACGACGCGATCGATTGGGACGCGCGCGCTCACGGCGTCGAGCACGCGTGCGACCTGTCCGGGATGGCCGATGCCGATGGTGTCGCTGACCGCCACTTCAAATGCTCCCAGATCGATCAACCGTTCGCAGAGTTCAGCCACGCGCGCGATCGGCACGTCTCCTTCGAAGGGACAACCGAACGCGGTCGAGAGGTAGGCACGAACGCGCAGTCCTGCCTGGAGCGCCGCATCGGTCACGTGACGATAGACCACGAACGACTCGTCGATACTCTGATTGATGTTGCGACGACTGAAGGTTTCCGACGAGGCGGCGAAAATCGCAATTTCGCGCACGCCGGCTTCGAACGCGCGATCGAGGCCAGCGCGATTGGGCACCAGTGCCGTGTAGCGGACACCCGGCTTGATCTGGATGCGCCGGAACACATCACTCGCATCAGCCATCTGCGGCACCCACTTGGGTGAAACGAACGCCGTCACCTCGATGACGCTATGGCCGGCGGCCGTGAGGCGATCGATGAAACCAACCTTGACGTCAGTCGGCACCGTCGCCGTTTCGTTTTGCAGCCCGTCACGCGGTCCAACTTCGACGATCGTCACGCGCCGCGGAGTGACGGTCACGGTTCAAGCTCCACGAGATTCACACCCGGTTGTACAAGTTCTCCGGATTGACAGCGAACCGCACGAACCACGCCGTCGCGCGCCGCTTTGACGGGGAGCTCCATTTTCATCGCTTCGAGCATCACTACCGTGTCGCCCCTCATCACCTGTGCACCTGGCTCCACCAGCACCTTTACCACGGTCGCGGGCATCGGCGCGCTCATGTCGTGCACGGCGGTCCGGAAACGGCCGGGGGCGTGGGTCTTGTCGACGATCTCGATTTGCGCGACACGGCCGTCGACGAACACCCAGCGCTCGGCCGGCGCACCGGCCACAACGACGCGCCAGCGGCGCTTCCCATCGTTGACGGAATAGACGCCTTCGGCGATGCGCTCGATTGTGAATTGTCTGTCGTCGATCCGACGGATGCTGTCGCCGACGCGCACTTCATGCTCAGCCACGCCAGTCTCTCAGGGTGACGAACGGGTCCGGAGTGTCTGGGGCAGCGAAGGTGCCTCGGCTGCCTGCAGTCGTGCCCAGAGTGGTATGCGCGATCGCCGCAGCTAGCGCGGCGTCTGGAATCCCGTCCTTGGCGGCGAACGCTCTAAGCGCGGGTGCCTCCGTCTCCAGAAACGCGGTGTCCACGTCGCCTGACGCAAATCGAGGATGCTGCAGAATCGCCAGCAAAAAAGGGATGTTGGTTCTGATCCCGAGCACGGCAAATTCGCGCAGCGACGCGATGGCGCGGGCGATTGCGCCACGTCGTGTTTCACCCGAGACAATCAGTTTGGCAAGTAACGGATCGTAATGAACCGACACCTGGCCGCCTTCCTCATAGCCGGAGTCGACACGAATGCCGGGGCCGCGCGGCTCGAGATAGCGCAGCAGCGTGCCGGCCTGCGGGAGAAAGTCCTGCATCGGATCTTCCGCGTAGATTCGGCACTCGATGGCGTGTCCTCGCTGCGCGAGCGACGCCTGTGTCCAGGGCAGCTTCTCTCCGGCCGCGACGCGAAGTTGCGCCTGCACCAGATCGACGCCCGCCACTATCTCCGTGATCGGATGCTCGACTTGCAGCCGCGTGTTCATCTCGAGAAAGTAGAATCGGGCGGCATCGCCCGAGCCTTCCAACAGGAATTCCACGGTGCCCGCGTTGATGTAATTCGCGGCCCGTGCAGCAGCCACTGCGGCTTCCCCCATCTCGAGACGTAACCCCGCTGTGAGCACCGGGCTCGGAGTTTCCTCGATCATCTTCTGATGCCGGCGTTGAACGGAGCACTCCCGCTCGAAGATGTGGACAACGTTGCCGTGCGTGTCGGCAAACACCTGGATTTCGACATGCCGCGGCCGCTCGATCAGGCGTTCGACGTAGAGCGCGCCATCGCCAAACGCTGCCGAGGCTTCACGTCGCGCGCGCTGGATGGCGTCGGCGATCTCGTTCACGGAGCGGATGGTTTTCATCCCGATCCCGCCGCCACCGGCCGACGGTTTCAGGAGCGCCGGAAATCCCAGCCGTCCGATCGCCGCGCGAATCGATTCATCCGATTGATCCGTCGGCGTCTCTCCAGGCACGACCGGCACGCCCGCCCGTTTCATCAGCGTGCGCGCGCCGGTCTTCGATCCCATGCGTTCGAGCGCCGCCGCGGGCGGTCCGACAAAAATCAACCCTGCGTCCTCACACGCGCGCGCGAACCGCGCGCGTTCCGAGAGAAAGCCGTAGCCGGGATGGATGGCTTCGACCTGCGTGCCGCGTGCTGCGGCAATGAGCGCGTCGATGTTCAGATAACTCTCCGACGGAGGCGCCGGCCCGATTCGAACGGCGCGATCGGCCGCCGCAACGTGAGGCGAGCGTCGATCGGCATCGGAGTAGACGGCGACGCTTTCGACATCCAGCTCGCGGCAGGCGCGGATGATGCGAAGCGCGATTTCTCCACGGTTGGCGATCAGCAGCCGCCGGATCATTCGTCCATCCAGCGCGGCTGGCGTTTGTCGAGAAACGCGCGCAGCCCTTCTTGACCCTCGGGTGACACCCGCTGTGCGGCAATGGCTTGCGCCGTGATCCGCATTGCGGTCGCGGCGGGTTCTCCCCATACGCGGGGGATGAGCGCTTTGGCGGCCGCAACGGCTGTTGGCGCGGCCGACAACAGTTCCGCGACGTAGCGTCCGACGGTTTCATCGAGCTTCGAGGCAGGCACGACCGCGTGAACCAGGCCGATCTCTCGGGCGCGCGCCGCAGAGAACCGCATGCCGGTTAGAAACAGCTCACGTGCGGCGGACGGTCCAATCTTGGGAAGCACGTAGGGAGAAATGACCGCGGGCAGAATGCCCAGCTTCGTTTCGGTGAAACCAAAAACAGCATCGTCGTCAGCGATGACGACGTCGCACACCGCGGCGAGCCCCGCGCCGCCGCCGAGCGCGGCGCCGTGGATGCGCCCGACCACGGCGGCAGGCAGCGTGTCGAGGGCCAGGAACATCTCCGCCATGCGCGTGGCATCGCGTTCGTTTTCGTCGCGCGAATAATCGATCATGCGCGCCATCCAACCTGCGTCGGCGCCCGCACTGAACACCTTGCCCTCACCGGCAAGCACAACGACACGCAATGTTTCGTCGGCACGTGCAGCGGCCACCCACGCCGTGAGCTCGGCGATCACGTCATCGTTGAAGGCATTGCGCACGTCCGGGCGGTTCAAAATGAGGTGCGCAACGGGCCCTTCACGTCGGGTGAGCAGATAACGAAACGACATTTTTACATGCGGAACACGCCGAATTGTGCCGGCGCGATTGGCGCGTTGAATGCGGCCGATAACGCAAGCGCAAGCGCACTGCGCGTCTCCGCGGGATCGAGAATGCCGTCGTCCCACAACCGCGCCGTGGAGTAATACGGCGAGCCTTCAGACTCGTACTTTTCCAGAATCGGATCGCGGATGGCGGCTTCGTCCTCGGCCGAAAACGGTTTCCCTTCGCGCGCCTGTTGATCCCGTTTAACGGTCGTGAGCACTCCTGCCGCTTGCTCGCCACCCATCACCGAGATTCGAGCGTTGGGCCACATCCATAACAAGCGCGGCTCATATGCGCGGCCGCACATCCCATAATTGCCGGCGCCGAACGAGCCGCCGATGATTACAGTGAACTTGGGCACTACGGAGTTCGCCACGGCGTGCACCATTTTGGCGCCGTCTTTTGCGATGCCGCCGCGCTCGTACTGTTTGCCGACCATGAAGCCGGTGATGTTCTGCAAAAAGACGAGCGGAATGCTGCGCAGGTTGCAGAGCTCGATGAAGTGCGTCGCTTTCAACGCCGATTCGGAGAACAAAACCCCGTTGTTGGCAACGACGCCGACGAGAAATCCGTGGACACGGGCAAACCCGCACACGATTGTCGTGGCGTACCGTTCCTTGAACTCGTCGAACCTCGAGCCGTCCGCTATTCGCGCAATCACCTCGCGCACGTCGTACGGGCGCCGCACGTCGACATTGACGATGCCGTAGATCTCTGCCGGATCGTACGCGGGCTCCTCAGGCGGGACGACATCACCGGGAAATTGCTTGACGCGATTCAGGGTGGAGACGATCGTTCGCGCCTGATGAAGCGCATGCTCGTCGTCTTCCGCGAAATAGTCCGCGACGCCCGATAACCGGGTGTGGACGTCGGCGCCGCCGAGCTCCTCGGCGGTGACTTCCTCGCCAGTCGCAGCCTTTACGAGCGGCGGCCCGCCGAGAAAGATGGTCCCGGTGTTCTTGACGATGATGGTCTCGTCAGACATCGCGGGCACGTAGGCGCCACCAGCCGTGCAGGAGCCCATCACCACGGCGATTTGTGGAATACGTTCAGCCGACATCCGCGCCTGATTGAAAAAGATGCGGCCGAAGTGATCGCGGTCAGGAAAAACCTCGGCCTGCAAGGGCAGGAACGCACCACCCGAGTCGACGAGATAGACGCACGGTAGCCGATTCTGCAGCGCGATCTCCTGCGCGCGAATGTGCTTTTTGACCGTGACAGGATAGTACGTGCCGCCTTTGACGGTTGCGTCGTTAGCGACGATCAGCACGTCCTCGCCCGAGACGCGACCGATCCCGGTCACGATGCCAGCAGCAGGGGCCTCTTCATCGTACATTCCCCACGCGGCGAGCGGAGACAACTCGAGGAACGCGGAAGCGGAATCGATGAGCTTATCGATGCGCTCGCGGACGGGCAGCTTTCCCTGCTCGCGGTGTCGTTGCATGTACTTGGCGCCCCCGCCTTCGCGCACCTTGGCCAGTCGCTCACGATACTCCGTAACCAGCGCGGCCATGCGCTCCCGGTTGGTCTGAAAATCTCGGCTGTTGGGATCGATGTGGGTCTCGAGAACGTCCATTCCCGTCGGGCATTGTGACATGTTCCGTGTTGTCGACAGTCGACGGTCAATAGTCGGCGTGCGCGGAATGCGGAGCTCTGACCAACCGTGGACCATTTGACGATCGCCATTGACCATCAACGCGAGCGAGGAACCGAATGGTGGGGCGCCGTTGGGCGAACCCAACGGCGCTACTGGCGGGTAAAATTGCGGGTATAAAGACGGGCTTTGAATACTACAAACTTCTTGGCTGAACGCTGTGGCCAGCGTTCCCTGCGGATACCGCAAAAGCAAGCGTCATACCAACTGCGAAGCAATCACGGACGTGCCAACACTCGCGAAAGCCGCCTATCAGCGGGCAAGCTCAACACCCACTAGGTAACCACGTTCTCACAGAAGGTAGCGGCACGCAGCTTGCGATACCGATCACCAGAGGGCGTGATGGTGAGGACGGTGGTGAGAATGGTTGGAAGGTTGCTTCGCTGGCGTCGCAGCTGGGACAAGCGGCGCCGCCGCGCGCGCCTTCTGATCGCCAGCGCCGTCTCTCACGAGTTGCGAACGCCGCTCAATGCTATTCTGGGCTCGGTCGAACTGCTCAAGGCCGGCTTCCTCGACCACGACGAAACCCAGCGCGCGCTCGCGTCGATTGAACGCAACGCCCGCCTCGAAACGCAACTCGTCGACGAGCTGCTGAATGCGTCTGCCGGAATGCGTGGTGAGCCGCCGCTCGCCCGTGCCGGCGCGATATTTCGTCTGTCGGATCCGCTGGTTATCAGCCAATCTGGTTAGCGAGAAATCACAACAGCACGAGGCTGCCTGGGCCGAACATCCATGCCAAAAAATACTTCACGCCGTTCACTGTCAGATGTCGTTGGTTTCGAAGGCGTAGCAAGTTGAGGGTCGCGCTATGCTCGACACGTTCACGCCTGATCCGGTTGCGCTGTCGTTGGCGTCGCGCCTCAAGGCTTCGCGCGGCCCACTGTCAGCGAAGTGGTTCGACCTGGTCACCGCGGCGCTGACGGCAGGTGGCTGGCCGTTGCCTCCAGCGCACGATTTGATTCCACACGCGGAGATATTTATCGTCGAGATCGCGGAACGCCTGTCTGCGCCAGTTGCTGAGGGACACGAAGTGCACGACAGCGTCATGCGCCACGCTGCGGCGCTGGGAAGATTGCGCTTCGGTCACGGCGCGACGGTCTATCAGCTCTTGCAGGAGTACGACACTCTCGGCGACGTCCTCGAAGAGTTCGTTCTGCACGAAGCCGCACGGGCGGGGGACATGCCGCTGGATGACGCGCTCCGTGCGATGCGGCGCGTGACCGCAACGATCCGGGCACTCCAGCGACAGACGGTGGGAACCTTCGTCGCTATCTACACGGACGCCAACGAACGGCAAAAGGCGCAGCTGATTGGAGTTGCGCGACTGGTGGGGCAGGAGATGCGGCAGCCGTTGAGCGTGCTCCAGTTCATGCCCGCGCTACTGCCGGTGCGAGAAGGCGACATGGAGCTGACGCATCTCCTTGCACTCTTTGATCGGAACATTCGCCGCCTTGCGAAAGTGGCCGCGCGGCTCGAGCGGCTTTCTCATGCGTTCACGAAGGATCGATAGCGCAGCGACCACCAGGCCGTGCGCTCGTAGCCCTCGTTCCCGCCTTCGCTCGCTTCCTTCTTGCGAGCTTCGGCGAGGCAAGCTTTAGACCGTTAGGAGGCCACAGACGTGAATTTTGTACGCGTTATGGACCCCGCATAACGGTCTATGGCGCGCGGAGCGCGCCAACGCAACAACAAGAACTAGCAAAGCGCCGCGGAGTTAGCCGGATATCAAGGCGCAGGGCCCTTGGCTAGTTCTCTTCATGCCTGCTGCTCGCTGATGCCACACTCCTTCATCTTGTTGAGCAGCGTCTTGTAGCTCACGCCAAGCGCGTCGGCCGCCTTGCGGCGATTCCAGCGGAAGCGGTCGAGCGCTTGCTGGATCGCCGCGCGCTCGGCCTTCATTGCCGCTTCTCGTGCGAGTTCCGGCAGACTCACGTTCGCCGGCGTCGCCAGGGCACTATCAGGTTCCGCATCCTCATCGGAATCATCCTCAGCCGTGGCATCGCTGGCTGGGCCAACAGGCGCCGGTGCCGGCGATGGTGGCGGCGGCGGTGGCGCGGCTTGAACAGGTGGCGCGGTCGGCGCCGGACGAGCGGCTGAAGCGAAGGCGACAGGTGCCGCATGTTCGGCGGCAACCGTGCGGGCGCGCTTCAACTCGGCCAACACCAGCGCCTCGTCCTGCAGAATGACGAACCGCTTGATGACGTTTTCGAGCTCGCGCACGTTCCCAGGCCACCAATAATTCATGAGGGTGTCGCGCAGCGCATCCGACGGCTTGCGCAACGGCCGGCCATAGCGCTCCGAGTACTTGACCAGGAAGAACTCGATGAACTGGTTGATCTCCTCGCGTCGTTCGCGCAGCGGCGGAATGAAAATCTCTATCACTTGCAGTCGGTAATAGAGGTCTTCGCGGAACGATCCCGCGCGCATCATCGCTTCGAGGTCGCGATTGGTCGCGGCGAGAATGCGGACGTCGACAGACACTGGCTTGTTGCTCCCGAGCTTGGTGAACTCGCTATCCTGGAGCACGTGCAGCAGCTTGACCTGCAGGCCTGGCGGCATCTCGCCGATCTCGTCGAGCATCAGCGTGCCGTGGTTTGCAAACTCGAACTTGCCGATGCGGACGTTCTGCGCGCCGGTAAACGCGCCCCGTTCGTGACCGAAAAGCTCGCTCTCTAAAAGCTCCGACGGGAGCGCCGCGGCGTTGACTTTGACGAACGGCTTGCTGCGACGCGGGGAGCGGCGGTGCAGTTCTCTTGCGATTACTTCTTTGCCGACGCCGCTTTCCCCGCGCAGCAGCACACCGACGTCGCTGTCGGCGACACGCTCGACCATCGCCATCACATTGCGCATGGCGGGTCCAGGACCCCAAAACGTCACGCCTTCTGGGTCCTCGCCGACCTGGGTGCGCAGTCGCGCGACTTCGCTGGTCAGAACGGTCTTCTCAACCGCGTTGCGGATTGCGGATTCCAGGGCTGCTTCGCCCACACCATTCGGATCGTCGGGCTTGACCACGTAGTCCGCCGCACCCTGGCGCATCGCATCGACGATGGTCGCCGGCGCCTGGCGACCCGAGAGCATGATTACCTGCACGTTGGGATGCGCCACACGTACGGCCTTCAACGTTTCGAGGCCATCCATTTCGGGCATTGAGACGTCGAGCAGCACCACGTCCGGCGGAGCGTCGGTGTGCATGGCCTGCAGCAACTCGCTGCCACTCGTAAACGGCTGCACGTCATATCCGCGTGAACGGAGAAGCGTATCCAGGTACTGAACGAACTGCTGATCGTCGTCGACCAGCGCAAGTTTCGCGGGGGTCACTGATGTGGCCTTTCTTCCAACGGGAGTCGAACTCCTACTGTATTGCGTGAGCCGTTCGTCGTCCAATGTGCGGCGCCATGCGCATCGAGAACCGCAGCGGCGAGCACGAGCGACAACCCGAGACCGCCGCGCTCCAGTGAGATGGGTCCGGCGTTGTCGGCATCCGGCCCTTGCGACAACGCGTCGAGCTGTTCATCGCTGCCAATCAACACATCTAGCGCGTGGTTGCCGTTGACGCGCGTCGCAATGGTCACCGGCTTGCCTTTCAGCTCGCGCGCGGCCGCCTTCACGCAGGCAGCCAGTGCTGCGGCAAGTGCGTCCTCGCTTGCTGTCGGCACCGATGCACTCGCCGGCGCCACATCGATGTGGATGGTCGGGACGGGGTCGATACCCGCACTAGCTGCGACGCGCTCGATCAACGCGCGCGCATCAACGCGTCCAGCCACCTTCGTCTCGCGTTGTGCGTCGAACCAGTTCGCCAGTTGGGAGCTTTCGTTGGTCAACTCACTCACGCGCGCCAACGCCCGCTGCGTCTGTTCGAGCGCGCGCCGCCGATCAGCTGAATCGGTCAGACGATTCTCCAGCAGCATGCGGAGATACCCTTGCGCGATGCCTGACGGTCCTCGAAGCTCGTGCGCCAGCACATGCAGAACGTCGCTGATGTCAACCGACATGCCACGTCGAGCCTACCACCGTCACGCGTGGCATGCAGCTTGAAGTCAGACTCCGCGGAGAAATCCGGTCGTGCCCGGAAATCTTCGAACTGGAAATTTGTCGTGCCGTCGAAACGCGTTCTCCTCGTCGATGATTACCCCGATGCCCTCGAGATCTGGGGCCTGTACCTCCGGTCCGTTGGATATGACGTTGTCGAGGCAGAGGACGGTTTGACGGCCGTTGAGCAGGCGCATCGCTGCATGCCGGACGTGATTGTGCTCGACCTGGAATTGCCCGGAATCACGGGCTTTGAAGCGGCAATTCGTCTCCGCCAGGCGCCCGACACGCAACACATTCCGTTGCTCGCGGCAACTGGCTATTCGCATGTGAAACAGCTCAATCAAGCACGTGCCTCGGGCTTCGATGCGATTGTCGTGAAGCCGTGCGATCCGGCGGCGCTCGTCGCCGAGATAGAGCGTCTGCTCCAATACCGACGAAGCAACGCCGAGCCCGTTGTGAAACACGGTTTAGCCAGAACAGGTAACCGGTTGGACAGTTGAGCCTCACGGGGCGGCGCGTGTTTCATACTGCCCGCGGCCACTTAAACGGCAGAGGTAGGGACGGACCCGTAAGCGCGGGCACGAACCGTGCATCACGGCTCGGCGGCTTTCCAGAGGCTGGCGCATGGAGCGGCTCGATACGACAAATATCATTCTCGTCGTGCTCGCAATTGCGAGCGTCGTGCAGACGCTCTTCATGATCGGTGCGGTCATCGCCGCGTTTCGCGCGTATCAGGCCGCGACGGACGCACTCGACGCCAAGATGTCACCGTTGCTGCTGCGCCTCGAGGGCGTGTTGACGAATCTCGAACATACGAGCGCGGTCGTTCGCACCCGCACCGACGATGTGAGCCGTGCGATCGATTCCGTGAACAACACTGCGGGCCGGCTCGGCGCCCTCGTGTGGCCGCGCGCGGCCGTGGCCGCTGGTGTCGCGGGCGGACTGATGCGCATGGTCAAACGCTGGCGCGCAGCACGACGGACGCAATCAAACATGTCGATAGTGGAAGGGTGAATAGGAGGGAGCGGACCATGTATCGAGAGGAAGGGACCGGAGCCAGCTTCGCGCTGGGGTTGTTTGCTGGCGCCGTAATCGGCGCCGGAATGGCGCTACTCTTTGCGCCAAAGTCGGGAACAGAGACACGCGAGATCCTCGGAGAGCAGTACCGCGGACTCGCCAATCGCGTAAGCGAGGCGACCGAGACACTGCGGCAGCAGGCACGTGAGCGCGGCCAGCAGATCTCCAGCCAGCTATCCGACCGTGTGTCGTCGGTGACCGAACGGATCACGGGCACTGATCGCACCACGCCGACGTCCACGGCGACCACGAGCGACCGTATGTCGAATACCGCACCCAGCGTGTAAGTGGAACCAACAAAGGAGCCATTCAGATGCTGACTACGATTCTCGTCCTGCTCATCGTTCTCTGGCTGTTGGGAATGGTGAGCTCCTATACTCTCGGTGGGTTCATTCACGTCCTGCTGATCATCGCGATTGCCATCGTGTTGATCCTGTCTCTTATACACATCTCCGAGCC
>JBKPDL010000042.1:0-27523 GCA_046727855.1 Acidobacteriota bacterium | reverse complement strand
CCATTCGATGTTGTCGAGTACCTCCTGGATCGCCATGGCCCCGGACACACTGTCGATCACCGGTGATTGGATGACCTGAGTCGTGCCATCCGCCAAGCGAATCGTGAGCGGAACGCCGTCCCGGAGGGGCAGGTTCTCATGGAAAAGCGGCGGACCGACGGCACGCCCGCCCAAGACCGTGATCCCTGGGGAATTGATAAGCGACGGCTGTCGAGAGTCGAGCAGACTGCCCAGGGCGGCCCTGCCCGCCCCCAACTGCCGATTCGCCAGCGGGTCGCCCGCCACAGTGAGCACCCCGGCCCGCACGCTCGGCTCCACCGCCAGGAAGACCGTCCCGTAATTGGCGCCAAAGGATTGGCCGAAGTAGAAGATCCGGGAGGGGTCGAGGTCGTGCTGCCCGTCGCCGTCCACGTCCATCCCGACCTCGATGACCCGCACGAGCTGCGTCAGGTCTGCGGCCGTCTGCCGAATGCCGTCGGTGAAAAAGAGGATGTCCCGTAGCGGGCCAGTAGTGAGGCCCTCGTTGCCGGCGATCGTGCCGTCACGATCCTGGTCGATCCCACGACCGCCCGCGGAGAACGTCACCGGCCCGCCGACGGACTGGCGGACCGTCAGCGTGCCGAGCGGGCCGAAGCCGTGCCCGACCGCGTTGATGGCGAGGGTGGCGATGCCGTGCGCCGCCATCGAGCCGGCGACGGACAAGGCCGGGTCTTCCTTGTAGCCGCCATTGGGGTGGCCGAAAATCGCCACGGGCCACCCACCGGCCGGCGTCGGGCCTGACGGCAAGAACAGGTTGAAGTAGATCTCGTTCACCCCTTGCACGGCCGGCGTGCCCGTGCGCGTCCCGACCGGCGGGATGTACTCGCCGGGGTGGACCTCGTAGTCCGGCGAGAGGTACTTACCGAAGGCGAGGCTGCCTACGGCACCCGGGAAGGAGTCGCGGATCAGGGAGAGGTTGAGGTTGACAGGGGTGAACACCGGGGGATCGACTTCCGTCTGCTGGTCGAACCGGATGCCTGTGACCCCCTCCAGGCTGAAGACCGTCCGCTCCCCTTGCGGCCCCAGGAGGAAGTCTGCCGGCTCGGGTGTGGCCGCGTGATTCTGATCGCGCATTTTTTCCAGGACGGCTGTCGCGCTCTGCGTGGTGAACAAGCTCGCGACCGCGATATCTTGCTCGTGCACACCGACGCGCCGTGCCGCGTGAATCGCGTCGAGCAAGGCCTGCTTGTACTCGCCGCGTACGATCTGGCGGAATCGCCGAAACGCATCGCTCGCCTCCACGGGGGCCCCGCCTTCGTCGCGCACTCCGCGTGTCACGATCAGGGCAAAGCGCGTGTGCTGCGCCAGCAACGCGTCTGACTCGATGTGCAGCGTGGTCGTGAACGGGTCCCAGACGACCTGGTTAATGCCGACCACGGTGCCCGGCGGCATATAACCCTGGTCCGACAGCGTACTCCCCAGGCTCACCAGGAACACCGTGTCGCTGGTGACGCTGTTCGCGTCAATCGAGCCGCTGAATGGCACCGACAGGCGCGGCTGGAGGTTGAAGCCGTCAAGAGAGTTGAGAACTGCAACGTCCTCGCAGTCCGAGCGGCGCGTCTCACAATCCGGCAGGGGAAGACTGACCCGCCGTCCGGTGTTTTGGCTGATGTCAGCCACGGTGAACCAGTTGCTTGGGAAGGGGCCAGTGACCGGCGCACTCAGATCAAAGAGGGCATGAACGGAGCCGTGCGGCGGCCGATCCGCTGACGCGACAAGGCCTCCCCATCCGGAGGGACCTTGGACAGGGAACAACAGCGTCAGAATCACGATGGCGACCAACTTCATGTCCGACTCCTACAACCCTGTAAACACCGACCGCCGGCGATCCGGACAACCACCCCGAAAGTCGGCGGCCGTTCGATGTAGATTTCGGAGTAGGATGGGCGGGTTTCCGCGTCCCAGACGAACCTATGTCCCGGGATCAAGGTGCCGGCGATCGTTTCCGGTCGGAGGGCCCTCGTTCAGTCGATGTCGAATCGACCTTTCATCTGATCGAGCGGGCCCGGGCGGGTGACCAGGAGGCGCTGGAACGCCTCTTCGCGCGACATCTCAAACCGCTGCAGCGATGGGCCAGCGGCCGCTTGCCGAAGTGGGCGCGCGATCTCGCCGATACCGATGATCTTGTCCAGGACACCCTGGTTCAGACGTTTAAGAAGATCGATGCCTTCGAGCCGCGCCGTGTCGGTGCGCTGCAGGCGTACCTCCGTCAGGCGGTGCTCAATCGCATCCGAAACGAGTTGCGGCGGAAAGGACGGCAGCCGCATACCACCGATCTCGATGGCATCGAAGTCGAGAGTGGCGAATCACCTCTCGAACAAGCGATCGGGCGCGAGGCGGTCGAGCGCTACGAGCAAGCGCTTCAGCGGCTGACGGCGGACGAGCGTGAAGCGATCATCGCCAGGGTGGAGATGGGTTACAGCTACGACGAGCTGGCCGGGGCGCTAGGCAAACCGACCTCAGAGGCTGCTCGCAAGGCAGCGCACAGAGCGCTCCTCCGGCTGGCCCAGGAGATGGACCGTGCCGCGGAGTGAGCAGGTCGTTGACGATCTCGTCGACGCGATCCTCGACGGAACGCCAATCGACTGGGCAGCAGCCGAATCGAGCTGTGAAGGGGCCGCGCCGCCACTTCTTAGACAACTGAAAGTGCTGGCAGCGCTTGCCGAGCTCCATCGCGGTGTCCCGCTAAGCACCTTGACGCTCTCTCAGGTCGCGCCGTCGCGCGTGGGGCCGGAGGTTCGAGAGGCCCCTGTGCTGTGGGGCCACCTTCGGCTCGTCGAGCGGATCGGCCGGGGCGCGTTCGGAGAGGTCTACCGCGCCTGGGACACGCGACTCGATCGCGAAGTCGCGCTGAAGCTCCTGCCCGCCGGCCGCTCCTCCGGCAATCGCGCGGCCTCCGCGATCATCCACGAAGGCCGATTGCTGGCCCGGGTGCGGCATCCCAACGTGGTCACCATTCACGGCGCCGAGCAGATAGGTGACCAGATCGGTCTCTGGATGGAGTTCGTTCGCGGCCGCACCCTCGAGCAAATCGTCGACCAACGGAAGGTGGTGAGCGCCGCCGAAGCTGTCGACATAGGTCTTGAGCTCTGTGGCGCCGTATCAGCCGTGCACGACGCTGGCTTGCTGCATCGCGATATCAAAGCGCACAACGTGATGCGGTCCGAAGACGGGCGCATCGTGCTAATGGACTTCGGTACTGGCAGAGAGCTCGAGGACGACGCGTCGTCGGATCTGGCAGGCACGCCGCTATATCTCGCGCCCGAGGTGCTGCAGGGGCAAAAAGCCACTGCTCGCAGCGATATTTACAGTCTCGGCGTCCTGCTGTATCACCTCGTCACCGGCTCGTATCCGGTACCGGCACGAACAGTGCACGAGGTGCGCCGTGCCCATGAGCGCGACGAACGAACTGCTGTTCAGACCGCGCGGAGCGATGTGCCATCGAGGCTCGCCCGCGTCATCGAGCGTGCGATCGAATCCCGTCCCGAGCGCCGCTACCAAAGCGCAGATGCTCTCGCAGCGGACTTGGCAGCGTTGCAGCCGCGTCCGAGATTGGCATGGCTGGCGTACGTAGCCAGCGTGGCCGTCGCCTCCATTCTGGTTGTAGGAGTGGGCTGGGAATTGGCTGGCCGTCAGGTGGGATCTTCGAGGACGCCCAGCGCACTGCTCGCGGGTTTCGCCGGATTGAACCCTGTAGACGCCGTGAACGTCAGCCCCGCCGAGCGACCCATCATTGCAGTGCTGCCCCTGCAGAACCTCAGCGCCGAACCCGACAGCGATTACTTCGTTGACGGGCTGACGGATGAAATCATCCGCAATCTGGCTGTGATCAAAGGGCTGGAAGTTCGGTCGCGGACATCCTCTTTCGCGTTCAAGGACAAGCCGCGCAACCTTCGAGACGTCGGCCAGCAACTCGGTGTGAACCTCGTCGTCGAGGGATCAATCATGCGGTCGGGCTCGAGGTTGCGGATCAATGCCCAGCTGATTCAGATCGCCGGCGATGTTCCCCTGTGGGCGGAGCGGTTCGATAGAGAGCTCAAGGACGTCTTCGCCATCCAGGATGAAATCTCGCGGGCGATAGTCAACAAGCTACGCCTGACGTTGGGCAGGGGCCAGCGACGCTACGAGACCAACGTGGAGGCGTACGAGCTGTACCTGAAAGCGCTTACGCTGCTCGACCGAATGGATCTTCGCCAGGCTTCAGCCAAGTCCGCAGAACTATTCCAGCAAGTCATCGATACAGATCCCAGCTTCGCCCCTGCTTATGCCGGGCTGGCGAATGCCTATGCATCGATGTCGCACAACCGGCTCTTTCTCGGTATCTCGTCCGCTCAGGCGCATCCCATCATGCGGTCGGCGGCCCTCAAAGCTCTTCAGCTCGATCCCCTGCTGGCCGAGGCACACGCAGCCATGGGTTACGTGTACTCGCGCGAATTCGATTGGCAGAAGGCGGACCAATCGTTCCGGCGCGCAATCGATCTCAACCCAAGTCTCACCCAGAGTTACGCGCTGTACGCGCGAACGACGCTTTGGCCGCTCGGAAAGCTAGACGAGGCGGAGCGGCTCCTGCAGCGGGCGATGGGAGCCGACCCGCTGTCGCTCAATCTGCAACGGGAAACAGCGTTGGTGCAGATCCACGTCGGACGGTACGGAGAGGCCATCAATACCCTCCAGCGGATTCGGGCCATCGACTCCGATTTTCCCTGGATAGACTGGCTCCTCGGGAGAGCCCTGACATTCGCGGGCAGACCAGCGGAAGCGTTAGCCGTTTATAAAGAATCTTCACAAATGCCGCTTGACTCGGAATGGGAGGCTCATGCCGACGTCATGGCAGGTCGCCGCGACGAGGCGGAAAGGTTAGCCGCCAAGCATCAGAACTATCCCCACCGCCGCGCGATCATCTATGCCGCGCTTGGCGACAAGGACCGCACGTTCGAGGCGCTGGACGGACTGGCTCTTCTCGAACCTCACCGTGTTGTGGATCTTCTGTCATATCCGGAATTGGCCGGGCTTCGTAGCGACCCTCGCTTCGCCGCTCTTCGGAGGAGGTTCAACATGCCGTAGCTGCTAGTCGTTCGTCGCTAGAAGCTGACCCTCGCTCCCAACTGAACTGCCCTCGGGCCACCGGAGCCGAACACTTGTGTTGCCCGGCTCGTGGGTTGCCCGAATGCGGCGTTGGTCAGATTGCCGCTGTAGCCGGAAAGGTTGGCAGCGTTGTACAGGTTGAACACCTCACCGATGAGGGCCAACCGATATCGCTTTTCAAACCTGAACACGTGACTCAGCCGCACATCGATCGACTGAAAATTGTCGCCAAACCAGTAACGGCTCGGTAGTACTAACCTGGGGATCCATGCCCCTTTTCCGTCAACAGTGTCCGCCTGGGTTTGGTTGAATTGAGCGACGAGGCTCTCCAGCTCCGCACGTTCCAAGCCACGATTGAAGGCGTTCACTGTTGTTCCGGGCAGCAGGTCGTTTGTGGTCCCGTCGCCGTTGAAATCGCTCCCGCCGACGAAGGCGCTGAACGGCGGGGCGCTCGCATACGAGAAGTTGAACCCGAACTCGAAGCGCAACGGTAACTGCACGACGCCAGCCAGATTCACGATATGGGTGATGTCCCTGTCGAGCGGCCCGTGATTGCTCAGAAAGTCATCCAGGTTGAAGCCGTTCCCGCTGTTCGTCCCGGTGTTGCTCGAATATGCCCACGAGCCTAGCAGCTGAAAGCCTCGTGAAAAACGTTTGTCGGCCCGCATGAGCAATCCCTTGTAAGTCGCGCGGCCCGCATTCGTCTGCACAATGATGGCACCCGTCGAACACAGCGCCTGCGCGTCGTTGCGCTCTGCGTCGGTGAGACACATGGGAATCACCGGGCCGCGTGCGCTATTGAAATGATTCAGGTCGGGCTGGCCGATCCCAACGTGAGTGAAGCGCCGGTAAGCGAAATCGGCGCTCACCACGAAGTCTTGCGTAATCTCGCGCTGAATGCCCAAGTTGACGTGGAGCGCGGACGGGCTTGGAACGTCAACGGAATTCAAGGTAGAGGGGCCAGCCTGCTTGGTCAATTGCAGCGATTGGATAGACCGATCCGTATTCGCCAAGTTCTGGACTAACGCGGACCGAATCCCCGGCAGACAGGCCAACAAGTTCGCGCCGGTAAACCGCGTTGGCGTGTTGAGGAAGTTGAGAGCGCTTCCCACGGGGACGCCCGGGATGCCCGGCAAGCAATTGAGGATCGAGGTTCCGGAGATATCCTGACGGCCCGAACCAGGCGGGCCGAGCAGAGCGCGCTCGTTATCGGGGAGGAAGCCGAAAAGGAAGTCGTAGAACTTGCCGACGCCCGCGCGAACGACGGTTTTTCCTTCGCGCCGCGGCGCCCAGGCCAGCCCCAGGACAGGGGAGAAGTTCTTCCACTGTTTGCGCGTTGGGCCCAGGCCGTCTGCGCCCAGAATCGGGGCGAGCAAGGCGGGCTTGGCGAGATCGTAGTTCTGATATTGGTCGATGCTCCAGCCCAGCCCGTAGTTGACCGTCAGTCGTGAAGGGAGCCGCCAGGTGTTGTGGAAAAAGAGTCGTAGGGTGTTCCAGGTCCGCACCAGGCTTCCATTTTCCTGTGGTACGCGCGGGTCTCCAATCCCCACGGTGACGCTCTGCAGTGGAAGCTGCAGAATATCGTCCAACGTGCGAAACGCGACCGGGAGCGGGATGTTGGCTTGGCGCGCCCGTTGTGGTGAGAAGAGGGTCAGCGTCGCCGGCTCGTTGTTCCAGTTGAGCATTCCGCCGCGATGGTGTTCCCAATCCACGCCGAACCGCGCGCCGTGTGCGCCCCGCTGCCAGGTCACCGAATCATTCAGATGGAAACGCCGGCCGAGCGTGTGTTGCATCCCAGCGTTTCCGATAGACAGGCCCGTCTGGGCCACGGTGATTGAGGGCGCGCCGATTCCCAGGCAGCCGGGGCATTCCTGCTCGGTCGGCCCAACCTCGCTCGAGCGGACGAAAAAGTACGAAAAGCGGAGGTCATTGACCAAGGTGTCACGCAAGACACTGGTGAGACCCAGGATGGTCTGGTGGGCCCAGGCCGGCTGGCGAAACCAAAACGACGGGTACGCAGTCGGTTGGGTAGTAGGCGGTCCGATGGCCCGGACGCCATCATGCGAATAGCGGATGAAAGCCGTGTGCGCTTTCGAGGGACGGCCGTCCACCCGCAGGCTGATCTGGTTGCCAAAGTACGGGCTGGGAGTGATGCGGCTGAGGTGCGCGAACTCCGGCACCAGGAGCGTCGTCGCCACGACTCCCCGCTGCTCGTTGCGCTCGTAGTTGCCGAAGAAAAAGACCTGGTCGCGGCGGAGCGGGCCGCCGAGAGCGAAGCCGAATTGCCGCCGCTGGAAGAACGGGTCCGAATTGGCGGGATCGCGCTTGAGCGCGGGATAGGCAGCCAGCGTGTGGTCGCGGAAAAAGTAAAAGCCAGAGCCATGCAGCTCGTTGCCGCCCGAGCGCGTGGCCACGTTGATTGCCGCTCCGTTGGTGATCCCAGTGGTAAGGTCGAAGTTCACGGTCGCGATTTGGAACTCCTGGACGACCTCCTGCGAAAAGCCCATGGCCGAGCCGCCGTTGCCCACGGCCATGGTGCTGCCGCCATCAACCGTGACCCGCGTGCCACGGCCGCTGTTGCCTTGGGGTTGACCCAAAGCCGGCACAAAGATGCGGTTGCTGCTGGCCCGCGCCGGCGGCTGGACGCCCGGCTCGAGCTTGGCCAGTTCGAGAAAGCTGCGGCCGTTCAGCGGCAGACCCTCGATCTGCTCGCGCGTCACCAGCCCGCTCACCTGATGATGGTCGTAGCGAATCTGCGGCTGGACGCCGGCCACCGTGACTGTCTCGGTCATCTCGCCGAGCTCGAGGGAGAGATCGACGGTCGTGTTCGTGCCCGCTTCCACAGTGGCGGAGCGTTCCACCCGTTTGAACCCGGCGGCTTCGGCTCGCAGATCGTAGATCCCGGGGAGTAGCGCGGCAGCGATGTAGGTGCCCTGCTCTGACGTGGTCGCAGCCCGGGCCTGGCCGGTATCGCGATTCGTGACGCTGACCTGCACGCCCGCCAGCGCGGCTCCCGAGGAGTCCGTCACCAACCCGGTGATGGTCCCAGTCTGCGTCTGCGCACGGGCGGAAGCATGCGCCACTAGCACGAGGAGGAGTGCGAGTGACAGGCGGGTCATACTGCCCTCGGTTCTATAGACCGTTATGCGCCACAGACGTGAATTTCGTACGCGTTGTGGACCCGCATAACGGTCTACGGCGCGCGGAGCGCGCCAAGCCAACAACAAGAACTAGCCAAGGGCCGCGGAGTTAGCCGGATATCAAGGGCAGGGCCCTTGGCTAGTTCAGGGTCGGCTGGGTCGAATTCCCCTGGCCGTAGAAGCGCGCCTATTTCGGTTTCCTAAACGCGTCCCTGACCTGCTGCTCGATGCTCTTGTAGTTGTTTGACAGGAGCTTTTCTTCATCCTTCGTCAGGATGCGGAACGGCACGCGGACCAGGCTCTTCGCGAACTTTACGTTGAGCCAATACTGGCCATACGTGATGCCGCCCGGAACCTTGAAAAAGAGCCGACCCAGACAGGCACGCGTGTTACTGAGCTCGACCTCGTCGTACGCCATGGCGCGAGAGTCCAGTTCCGAGAAGAAGCCGATGCGGCATGGTCGGCTCGCCATCACTGGGAAGTAGTTGATGGAGTCGCGCTGGACGTTCGCCCGTTGCTGCAGTGCGCGTGTGTTTCCGTCCCGGTGCTCGACGACCGATGGCAGCGGAAGCGTTTTCCCGTCTGGCGTGTCAAGCGACAGCGCGTCGCGAGTCAGCTTGTAATCGGGCACATCGTCGAGCACTGTCATCCCGACTTCGAGGAGCAGCCACTCCTCGCCGATCGAGCGGTTGGAGGCCTGGTAGCCGAGAATCACATAGCCTTCCCGGTTGTACGCTGCCCGCACGAACTTGCCCTCTATCGTCATGACCTCGGGCACCTCGGGTTTGGGTATCTGAACCTTCGGTTTGTCTTGGGTCGACGTATCGCCCGCGATCGGCGGGGGCCACACGGACATCATGCCGACCACGATGGCTATCAGCGCATGTGTGCTCTTCATGGGAACTCCTGCCGCTGAACCAGATTGTTCGCGTGATACTGGCCGCAGCCCATCATAGGCTGCGTCGAGGCGATCTGGGAGCGCAACTTACGGGCATCTTGCGCTACGTCGAGAAAACCAGCTCGGCAGCCTGGAAGCCAGCAAGTTCGCAGACTTTGTGGTTCTCACCGCGAATCCCCTCGCCGACATCCGGAACACGACGACCATCGACGCCGTCGTCGTCGGTGGTCGCGTTCTCGGCCGCGCGGATCTCAGCGAACTTCTCGCGAGGCTCGAAGAAAGCGCACGCAAGAATCAACCTTCACTCCGCTAATTGGGAGTTCAGGCGATGCAGAACATCGCGCAGCGTGGCGGCCCATTGATCAGGCATATCCACGAAAGAACCATGATGACTTTGAATTCATCACAGAGAATGTCGGCAATCAGTGAATACGCAGCTCCATCACTCCCACCTCCAGGAATCAGCAGGAGCGGCTGCCCCGTCCCCCGGACCTCGTAATAGAGTTCGTCGCCTTCAGTGCCTACTCGACCCGACTGCATGACTGCCTGGACGTCACCGTCCAGGCTTTGGTTTCACGATCTCGGGCCGAGCGGATGAGCCAGGGTGGCTGGTCTGGCGAACGGAGGCTAGCGTCGCACCAATTGAGCCGTGGAGTGCGGCCCTTTGAATACTGTTCATTCAAGAGCCCCCCTCGCATAACATCACGCGCCGGGACGAAGTACCGAAAGAGCCGATGCAGCGTCTGACGTTGGATTAGCGACCTGGGCCCGGCGGCGGGTAGCCTGGATGGATGTCGCGCCTCAAGGGCGACGCACCCGAATCTGGATGGCCCTCATCCCTCGACTTACAATAAAGGGGTGCCGTCTCGGCCTATCCTCGCGCTAACGATTCTTGTCATCGCGCTCTGTGTTGCGCCGGGGCGCACGCAGCAATCCGCGCCATCCACTCCAAGTCCCCAAATCCCCTCATCTCCAGATTTACCGACTGGCTACATCTGCCCGATGCATCCAAACATCGTCTCGGCAACGCCAGGCAAATGCGAGCTATGCGGTATGCCGCTCGTGCCCGGCGATCCGATGGCGACGTTCAACTACGACGTCAAAGTGGACATCTCGCCACGTGCGATCAAACCGGGCGCGAAGACGCGCGTGACGTTCAACGTCTTCCACCCGCTCACCGGCGCCCGTGTCACCGACTACGCCGAAGTACACGACAAGCGGTTTCATCTGTTCATCATCAGCCGCGACTTGAACTACTTCGCGCATGAGCATCCGCAGCCGACCAGTGACGGCGGGTGGACCATCGACGTCACGCTTCCCAAGGCCGGCCACTACATCCTTCTGTCCGATTTTCTGCCCACCGGCGGAGGCCCGCAGATGATCTCGACCCCGCTTGTGACCGCGGGATATGAGGGCGATCTGACCAGCTCGATTCCGGAACTCGAGCCCGATGTCGAATGGATCAAGAGCGTGGACGGCGTGAAGATCGAGTTGACGCTGCCACGGCCGCAGTTGTTCGCGGGCGAAGACGTCGATCTTCCGTTCCAGTTCAGCGATGTCAAAACCGGCGAGCCGCTGAGGGATCTGCAGCGCTATCTCGGCGCCTTCGCGCACGCGCTCATCGTCAGCGACGATCTGGTCGAACACATCCACACGCATCCAAAAGAGATGCTCGAGGGAACGGATGTGAAAAGCGGCGGCGGGCCGGAGGTGATATTCGACGCGTTCTTCCCGCGTCCGGGCCGCTATCGGGCGTGGGTCCAGTTTCAACGTAACGACCGGCTGTCGACGGTCGCGTATACGTTTGATGTGCCTCCGTATACGCGGTGATTTGGGCGATCAAGAGCTCTGTGTGATCCGCCCTTAATTCGTCGCCGTGGTAATCACCGTGACGCGCGGACCAGTCGTCGACTTCGCGGCGGCGCCGTCGACGTAGATCGTCATCACGAGCTTTGTTCCCTTCGCCATCGCAATCGGCGATCGCAGAACGTAGCTGGTGGGCCAGTGGGCGCGTACGTCCTTGACCCACAGCAACGGCTCGGTGACGCCGTCCGGTGCGACAGCCGAAACCTCGAGCGATTTTGCGCCGTCCGGAAGCTCGGGCCAGATCGCGAGCGCCCGACGCGGCGCGGTCACCACGGCCTCGCCGCGCAGCTTCTGACCGTCACCGTCCTGTTTCATCGCGGCCGTGGTCGAGGGCGCAATCACCAACGGGGCGGCATCCTGTGCTGCTGCGGCATCGCTGAAATACAGCCCAAGCTCGCCTTTGTCCGAAACCGGCTCCTCGATCGCGCGGTAGCCGATCTCCACGCGCAGCCGCGCGCGCGCAGGCAATTTGTAGACAACACCTTGCGGCAGGTTCATATAGGTGTGCCACGGCGTCCACGTCCATAACCACCGATTCGATGCCGCTTCGTAGACCGTCGCGTAGCGCACGACGCGCCGGTCGCCAGGCTTGAACGCGATGCCTCTGACATTGCGGGGCGCCGAGAACTGCGCGGTTACCTCAATGCGCTGAACCTGATTGCCCGAACCGGGTTCCACTGTGACCGGCTTATCGAGCGACAGTACTTCGTCGGGCTGACCTGCATCCCAAACGGGCGCGGAGGGAACGTAAACGGGCGGGGTGCTTTCCTCCGCTTTCAACACGCCGCTCGGCGCGCCGCCATCGGCCCACGACAGGATGATGTCCATCTCGCGCGGCGTAAGACTGAGGTCGTTCGCAAAGTGGCCAAATCCCGTGACCGCGCCCCATGGCGGCATCCGCCGCCCTACGACTTCTTCGCGGATCGCGCGCGCCCACGGCCGCGCCATTTCGTAGGTGGTCAGCGACATCGCGAGGTTGTTCTCGCTGTGACAGCTGAAGCACTTGCGCTGGAAGATCTGCGCGATTTCCTTCTTGAAGATGATCGTCGTGGTGATGGGCTTGTGGGAGTACGCAGGGCGCTCACTCACCGCAATCGCCAACATGGCAATGGCAGTGACCAGCCCCATGACAAATCGTGCACGCATGGCGTCGAGGCGACCAGATTGACTTACCATTCTACCGAGGAGCCCCGGCAATGTCCGTTCTCGGCATTTTGCTCCTGTCACTTGCCACGACGAGCTCGGCGGTCGCGCTGCAGCAGGAAAACGGCTCAGCGCCGGTCCTCCTGACGACAACGTACGCAGACGGACGAACCGTTCCGACAGCCGTCACCACACGTCCGACGAGCTCATGGACCCCGCTGTTTCCAAAAATCCACGAGTGGCGCTCGCCGGAGGGTCTCACGGTCAACGCTCTCGGCTACAACCGCGTACTCGAAGGCGCAGGCGTTCGCGTCGACGTTTTGCTGCTGCTCGGGCAACCGTATCAAAAAGAAGTCAAGGTGACCACGGTGCTCGTCGAGCGCGAACGGCCCGTGACCGTTGAGGTGCTCGCCAAGTTCGGTGTCGCGCCCGTCACGCTCTCGATCGGCGACTACGTTGCTCCGGCACTCGACCAGCCGCAGGTTCGCAACAAGACGACTGCGCTCCAAGTCGATTCGGTCGAGTTGGTGACGTCAGGGCCTGCCGCATTTCGCATGACCGTGCGAAACCTCTCGGCCAAACCTGTGATGACCTTTCACGTCATGACCTACCGCGGAGCCACGATGGTCAACACCGGTCGCTTGGGCGACCGTGACGGGAACCCCGTTGTCGCACCCGGTGAAACGTTCGTGTTCCAGCGAGGTATCAACACCCCTCCTGATGCGATCGAAATAACCGGCTTGATGTTCCAGGACGGCACGATCGAGGGCGATGCAGCAGGCGTCGCGACAGCACGGCTCGCATATCTAGGCCGGCGCGTTCAGTTTTCACACGTTCTCGACGCGCTCCGCGCGGCGGCCGACGCTCCGATCCGCGATGGCGCGACCATTGCCGCGGCGCTGCGCGCGCAGATTGAAAAGTTGTCTGTCGTGCCCGACGCGTCCCTGCGACAAATTGGCGTCGGGCTCCTGCCTGCGGATGCCCCGTTTACCTCCGATCAGGCAATTGACGGCGCCATTTCGGCCAGCATGCGCGAGGTGAGCCGACGCGTGCTGAGCGATCTCGCTTCAGCACCGCGTGACGCAGAGGCATTTCGCAGGTGGCTGGGAGAAGTGACCGCGCAGTATCGGACTGCCTACCTACGCTTCGTCGACCTCACCGTGCGCTAACGAGACGATGTGACCGGCTTCTTTACGTGGGCGTTGAAGAAATCAAACATCGCCGGTAAGTTCGGCGCGACGACGTTGATGTGATTGCCACCGGGCACCTCGATGTAGTTCACCTCGACGCCCAGCTTCTTCATCTCCGCCACCATCGTCCGCGAGCCGCTCACGTTGACGGTCGGATCAGCGTCGCCGTGCACGACGAACTCAGGCACGTGGCGCATGCGTTCGACCGAGGCCGGAGAGCCAAGCCCGGAGAATGGTGCGATCGCGGCCCAGATGTCCGGATACTTCGCGGCTATCGCCCACGTGCCGATCGCGCCCATCGAATGCCCGATGAGATAAATGCGCGATGGATCGATCTTGTACGAGGCGCGCATCAGGCGAAGAACCTCCATCACGTCCTTCTCACTCATCTCGGTGCGTTGCCGCGCCGCCGGTTCGGACGAGCCGATGACGCCGTAGCCATAAAACCCGTCAACGCGGAATCCGAGTGGCGCCGCGACGATGTAGCCATGCTCCTCGGCGAGCGCCGGAAGGCGTTTGTTGTAGCCGTCGAAGAACGAATCCTCCGTTGCGCCGAGGCCATGGAGCGCGATGATCAGGGGAAACGACTTGGTCCCGTCGTAGCGCGTGGGCACGTAGACGCGATACGGCATGATCTCGTTGGCGCCTACGAGGCGATAGTGGCGCTCGAAGTCGCCCGTGCGGCCGGCGAACGGATCTTTCTTTGCTTTCGCAGTCGACGCCGCGATCGTCTCGGTTGCGGCAACTTCCTTGGCAAGCTCAAAGGTCCCGACGCCGATCACTCCCTGATTGATCTTGCGGACGTAGTCTCCGGGGAATCGCAAATCGGCCTGCACCGCGGGCTGCGCCTTCGTCGCCGCGGTTTCCAATGCGCGTAATCGGCCATCGAGTCCTTTGAGCATCGACACCGAAAGCGTTGCTGTGCCAAGCGTGCGCTCGGCGTCGCCAACCTCCATGGAGAGTGTGTAGGACCCGTCGGGCACGTTGGCGACGTTCAGATCGATCGGAAACGGCGACTCGCGCAGATCGCGCGTGACCCCCTCGAACGTCCCCAGCTCAATCGGCGCCGGCGTTGACGACGGTGCGGTGGTCGATGTCCCCGAGGCTGCCGCGCCCGAACGAGATCGCAGCGTGGCGTGCGCCGTGAGCGATCGCGTCAGCTCTATCGCCGGTGCGAAAATCTGTTCGAGCCGTACGCGGTAAGGCGCAGACGAATCGACCATCAGCCGGTCGGTGCGAATGACGAGCGCCGCGTTGTACTCCTCGGCGTCGGTCCAAGGACGACCTGCGAGCAGGACCATGCCCTTGGCATACAGCCGCCGCACCTCGCCGGTGCGACCCAGTCGATTGGCCTCCGCGATCTGCTTTTCCAGTTCGTCGAGCTGCACTTTCAGCTCGCCCTCCGGTTTCACCGTGGCCTTGCGCGTGTTGTAACCAACCCGCACCGACGAGAGGCTGGTAAGCGCCTGGGCCGACAGATCGGCCGTCGAGAGACCTCCCACCAGCGCGACGAACGCCACCAAGCGAACAACTCGCATGGGCTGACTCAAGGTTCGGGGATCCTACCACTGGCGGTTGTGATACGGTCAGCCGCACCATGCAGGCCGTGATTTTCTGCGGCATTCAGGCAAGCGGCAAAACCACGTTCTATCGAGAGCGTTTTTTCGAGACGCACGTGCGGATCAGCTTGGATCTGCTGCGCACGCGCAGCCGCGAGGAGGTGTTTCTCGGCGCCTGCATCCAGACCCGTCAGCCGTTCGTCGTGGACAACACCAACGTGACGAAAGCCGCGCGTGAGCCGTACATTGCCCGCGCACGCCTGGCGGGCTTTCGTGTGATTGGTTACTTCTTCGCTGCCGACCCGAAAGCTGCATTCGATCGCAACCGCAAGCGGCCGGGCAAGGCCGCTATTCCGGCGGCGGGTGTTTTCGGCACCTACAAGCGGCTGATACCGCCGGCGTTGGTCGAAGGGTTTCACGAGCTCTACAAAGTGGAAATTGGCAGCACTGCAGACTTCAACGTGACGCCGCTCGAGGCGTCGCCTTCAGGAGAGGAATAAACGATGCGGAGCAAGCGGATTTCGCTGGTGATGTATTCGATCGTGCTGCTGAGTGCCGGCTTCGCGGCAGGTCTCGCCGTCGCGCGCGGCGAGACGGTTCACGCGCAGGCCGGCACGAAGGTGTTCGAGATTCGCACCTACACCGCGCCGGACGGCAAACTCGACGAGCTGCACAAACGCTTTCGCGAACACACCCTTCGGATCTTTCAAAAGCATGGGATGACCAACGTCGTCTACTTCAAACCTCTCGATCCACCGCTGTCGCAGAACACGTTGATCTACGTGCTCGCGCACGAGAGCCGTGAAGCGGCGAAGAAAAGCTGGGCGGCATTCAGCGCCGACCCGGAATGGAAGAAAGTGAGCGCCGAGTCGCAGGTCAACGGCCGGATCGTGGAGAAGGTGGAATCAGTGTTTGCGGAGGCGACGGACTATTCGCCGATGAAGTAAGGAGCACGTCATGAATGCCATCGATCGAACACGAGTGATCCTCGCGGTGTCTTTGCTGTCTGCGCTGGTGGTGTCGGTCGGTGTCGCGGGACAATCCGCGCAGCCGGCTGCCGGCGGGCCAGACGATCCGCGCTTTACGGGCATCTCACGCGTTCTCGACTCGAAGGACCTCAGCGCCGCGCGGCGCGATTTCGAGCCGGGCGCACGCACCGCCTGGCATAGTCACGCGGGCGGGCAGCTGCTGTTCGTCGAGTCGGGGCATCTTCGCATCGGCAGGCGCGGTCAGCCGTTCAAGGACTTCGGACCCGGCGAATCGGATTACACAGGACCGAACGTCGAGCACTGGCACGGCGCTGTGCCGAACGAACGCGTCGTGCAGTTGTATTTGATGTTCGCCGGCGAAACCAAGTGGCTCGAAAAGGTCAGCGATGCCGAGTATCTGGGACGCAGATAGGACGCAGGTAAGACGCAGATAGGACGCAGATAAAACACAGATAAGACGCAGATAACCTTTGGATCTTGTCGAGCATCTCGGACCGTTCGAAACGGCTCGACGCCGTAAGCGCTTCGGTGCTTTCCACGATCCAAACCGCATCTTTGTCATCTGTGTCATCTGCGACTAGATTTCATCTGCGTCTATCTGCGTCGTTTATCTGCGTCCAAAAGCGTAGAGGGCGCTGCGCGTCCGCACGAACAGTTGCCCATCCGCGGGCACGGGCGTCGCGAACACCTCGTCGTCGAGCATGTTGACCGCGATGGTCTCCCACTCCCCTTTCGCGGTGACAACTGACACGGTGCCGTCCTGGCTCACCAGCCACACTTTGCCGTCTGCGCCGACTGGCGATGCGAAGTACTTGTCGATCGCGCCTTGCAGGCGCCCCTGTTTCAACACCTTGCCGGTTTCGGGATCGAACGAAATCAGGATACCGCTGTCGTTCACCATGAACAGCACGCCCTGATACAGCAGCGTTGATGGCACCTGCGGAACGGGACGGGTGTATTTCCACAGAATTGCGGAATCCGTGATGTCACCCTTCCCACCCATGCGGATCGCGAGCAACCCGTTTTCGGCCGCGAGCATGGCGCGAAATACGTCCCACTCCTGTGACGTGAGCTTGCCATCGCGATTGCCGTCGAACGCGTCGAAGCCGACCTCCGGCCGCAGCATCCGATCCATCGGGCCGCTGCCGTTGATCTCATCGCGTCCGATCAGACCATCGCCATTGTTGTCGTACAACTTGAGTCCTTCATCGAACGACACCGTCGGAATCTGCCGTCCTGGCTGATTCTGCGAAAACCCCCACCCGTTGATGTAGAGCGTCTTGCCATCAGTGCTTGCCACCGACTTCATCTCGCAGGCCAGCCCACGCACCCACCACACCTTCTGACCATCGGCGACGGAGTAGGCTGTGAGCTGAAACGACTCCGGGACGATGATCTGCGTGCCGCCGGTCGGAGGGCGATAGATCGTCGGCGTTGAATAACCGGATATCACGTGCGGCCGATTGACCTTCCAACGCTCACGGCCGGTGGCCGCATCCAGCGCCAGCATATAGGCGGTGTGATCCTGATCGACCGGCAGGATCAAGCTGTCGTCGACGAGGATCGGCGACGCGCCGAAGCCGTAGAACATGGTGAACGGGCCGAGCGGCAGGCGCCATCGCTCCTGGCCGTCCGCGGTCAAGGCGATCAGTCCAAATTCCTGAAAGAACGCGTAGACGTTGCGCCCATCGGTCACCGGACTCGGCGACGCGGGGCCGTTCACGGGTTCACGACGGCCGGTGTGCAATCTCGGGATTTCCTTTTGCCAGAGCTGCTTGCCCGACTTGCGATCGAGTGCAATCACAAACAGCTTGTACGCGTCACGCTCGGGCGAGTGCGCCGTCAGGAAGATGTGGGTCGCCGTAAATACCGGCGACGAGTGCCCTGGCGGGAGCACAGTCTTCCACACAACGTGCTTGTCCGGCCCGAAGTCCACGGGCACGTTCTTCGCGTCGGAAATGCCCAGCCCGTTTGGACCGCGAAAGCGCGTCCAATCCTCGCTGGCGTGCACGAGACTGACGGTGAGCGCGACGCCCAGCAACGCAGGCAACAAACGCATGGCGCCATGATACACACCTATAATCCGCGCATGCCTCTCATCGGCGTGGATGTCGACCTGACGCGGCGGCTACCACGCCCGTGAGCGATCTCTGTTTCCTCAGCGCGCAGGCGCTCGTCTCGCTCATTCGGCGCCGCGAGGCCTCCGCCCGCGAGGTGATGGCGGCACACCTCGAGCGCATTCGGCGCGTCAACCCTGCCGTCAACGCAATCGTCGCGAAGTTGGATGACGAGGCGTGCCTTGCCCTGGCTGATGATGCCGATCGAAAGCTCGCTCGCGGCGATGCCGTGGGCGCACTTCATGGCCTGCCGTGGGCCTTCAAGGATCTCGAAGAAGCCGTCGGTTTCCCCTGCACGCGCGGTTCCCCGATCTACCAGGACGTCTTCCCGACGAGCGACACCCTCATCGTCGAACGGCTGCGGCGGGCCGGCGTCATCCCCATCGGCAAGACCAACGTGCCTGAATTCGGTATGGGATCGCACACCTACAACAAGGTGTACGGCCGCACCCGTAATCCGTACGACAGGACAAAGAGCGCCGGCGGATCGAGCGGTGGCGCCGCGGTTGCTCTCGCCACCGGCATGCTGCCGCTTGCCGACGGCAGCGATCTTGGCGGCTCGCTGCGCAATCCAGGAAACTTCAACAACGTCGTCGGCTTGCGTCCCTCGGTCGGACTCGTGCCGACCGCTCCATCGGCTATGCCCTTCATCGGGTTTTCGGTGAAAGGACCCATGGCGCGTTCAGTTGCGGATTGCGCCTTTCTTTTGAGCGTGATGGCTGGCGCAGATCCACGAGACCCCGCGTGCATGCCGTCGAATCCAGCGGAGTTCGCGATGCCTCTGGAGCGCGACCTGAAAGACGTACGCGTCGCGTGGTGTCCCGATCTCGGTTGCCTGCCATTGGATCACGACGTTCGCGCCGTGCTCGAATCGACACGGCAGAGATTTGTCGATCTTGGCTGCATCGTGGAAGACGTCGCGCCCGACCTGAGCGCGGCGGACGACATCTTCCTGACGATCCGCAGGTGGATCTCGGCGCACAAATACGCGCCGCTTCTCGAACAGGAGCGCTCGCGCATCAAGCCGGAAGCGATCGAAGAGATCGAGGCGGGTCTCTCGCTGCGGGGGCAAGACGTCGCCGCTGCCATGACTCGCCACGCCGACCTGCTCGAGCGTGTGCGGCTGTTCCACCACAACTACGAATTCATCGCATGCGCAGTTAATCAGGTTCCGCCGTTTGACGTCACCATCGACTGGCCGTCTACAGTGGCGGGCCTTCCGATGCGCCACTATGTTGAGTGGATGAAATCTGCCTATTGGATGACTCTCACATTCGGACCGGCTATTTCCGTGCCCTGCGGCTTTACCGCACACGGGTTGCCGGTGGGCATCCAACTGGTGGGCCTGCCGCACCACGATTTCGCACTTCTGCAGTTCGCTCACGCGTTTGAGTCGGCGACTCGGGTTGGCGAACGTCGCCCAGCCCTCTAAACAGGACAGCCCGGGCGGTTTTTGCCGATCCACCGTGATATCTCAGTGTTGACAGAGGCATGAGGCCGGGTTATATCCAAGCGTTCGAGATGCGCATGCGTCTCGTTTGGCCGGGCCGCTAAGGTTGGCGCCACCCCTAAGCGTTGGCCGGCAATGGCCAGGTTGTACCACAGTTCTCAGGAGGTAGTGGTGATGTGTAATTTGGTTGTCGGCCTGCTCGGCGTCATCGTCGGCGTGACGCTCTTTGCAGCGGGCGTTTCGGCGCAAACCGGCACGTCGATTTCAGGAAGCGTCAAGGACACTTCGGGCGCGGTGCTCCCAGGTGTCACGGTCGAAGTCGCGAGCCCCGCCCTGATCGAAAAAGTCCGCACGGCCGTCACGGACAACGACGGGAAGTACTCCGTCGTCAGCCTGCGACCGGGCATCTACAGCGTCACGTTTTCGCTGCCGGGATTTGGCACCGTCAAGCGTGATGAAATCGAGCTCACCTCCGACTTCACGGCGGTCGTGAACGCCGAGATGAAGGTGGGAACCCTGCAAGAAACAATCACGGTTACTGGCGAATCGCCCATCGTCGATACCCAGGGCATCACTCAGCGCGTGGTGATGACGCGCGACGTGCTCGACGTGCTGCCGACGGGCCGCAACATTCAGGCAGTCGGGATCATGATCCCGGGTACCGCGCTCGCACTCGGCGGTGGCAGCGCGCTCTCGCGTGACGTTGGTGGATCGGGACAGCTTCAGCAGTCGCCGCTGCAATACCGCGGCTCCGGCGATACCGTTCAGACGATCGAAGGTCTTCGCTTGAACAATCTCTGTGCGCAGGGCGCGTACAGCGGCGTCTACTGGAACGATGCGAGCTTCGAAGAGATCAGCTACGTCACCGGCGCCGACTCCGCCGAGATGGGCCAGGGCGGCATGCGCGTCAACATGGTGCCGCGCGATGGTGGCAATCAGTTCCATGGACAGTTCTTTGCCAACTACGCGGGAGAAGGATTTACGTCGGATAACTGCGGCTCGCCCGGCATCGGCCAGCCCTGCACACGAGGCAATCTCAGCGGCAGCACGACGTTCAATCAAAACAACCAACTTACCAACGTAGACGAAGTCCAGAAAATCTGGGACATCAACCCGTCTATCGGAGGACCGATCAAACGCGACAGGCTGTGGTTCCACTACACCTTCCGTCACTGGGGCACTGAGAAGACCAAGACGGACGCCTACGCGGACAAGAACGATTCGCCCTTTATCTACGACCCGGACTACGATCGGAAAGGCATCGACGATGGTCACATTGTCAGCAATGCGGCGCGCGTCTCCTGGGCGATGACCGGGAAGGACAAGGTTTCCGTCTATCACGACAATCAGAGCAAGTACCGCAATCACTGGGGCATCGCGGCCAACATCCCACCCGAAGCCGCGGCGATACAGGTAACGCCGACCAGCTTCGTCAACGTCACGAGGTGGACGCGGACCCACACCAACAAGCTGCTGCTCGAAGGTGGATTCGGATACTACAACCAGGAGTACACCGAGCTTTATCAGCCGAGCGTCACCGGGCAAACAGAAAAAGTGTGGGACCTCAACGCCGTCCGGCAGTCGAAGGTCTACAACGTTATCGATTCCTCGAACAATAAGAACGCAAATGCGTGGAACAGCCCCGCCGATCACTTCTCGGTGCTGCGTACGTTCATGGGCGCGGCGTCGTACGTCACCGGTTCGCACAGCTACCGTTTCGGGGCTACGCTGACGAATGGCGATTGGCGGTTGATCGAGGCTTATACGGGCGACGTGCAGCCAATCACGTACAACGCAGGCCGCCCGGTATCCGTAACGTTGCGGCTTCCCAACGACATGCGCAACGGCATCAAACGCGACCTCGGTGTGTTCGTGCAGGATCGCTGGTTGATGGGGCGCATGACGTTGAACCTGGGACTTCGTTATGACAACTTCGTCGGCGACACGCGGGAGAGCGAAGTGCTGCCCAATCGCTTTACCTTCACCGAGCTCGCCGATGGCGTGAAGTACGGCGAGTGTCCGGACGGTAAAGCGGGCCGTGGCTGCTTCGGCGAGGTGCAGAACTGGCACGACATCTCGCCGCGCGCGGGTGTCGCAATCGACCTGTTCGGCAACGGCCGCACGGCGGTCAAGGCGAGCATTGCGCGCTACGTCGCCGGCCAGAATGTGGCGGTGGCGCGGCAAGTGAATCCGGTTGAAAGCCTGACACGCTCCGATCCGAGGCCATGGACCAATGACCTCGACGGCAACGGCCTCCCGTTCGATGCCAACGGCAACCTGCAACTGAACGAGCTCGGCACGTCGAGCTCAACGCCAACGTTCGGCCGCAATGTCTCGACGACTTCGTACGACCCCGAAGTGTTGAATGGATGGTTCAAGCGTGGCTACAACCTCGAATGGACCGTCGCTGCGCAGCACCAGCTCGGCAACCGCGTTTCGGTGAACGGCGGCTATTACCGCCGCTCGTTCGGCAAACAGACGTTCACCGACAACCTGGCGTTTGACGCGAATGACTACGACACGATGTGCATCAATGCACCCGCCGATCCGCGGCTGCCGTACGGCAATGGCGCCAGCTACCAGGTGTGCGGAGTACAGGATCTGAAGCCATCGGTGAACGCTGAGAACCGGCCGGCGAACAACTTGATCCGCTTCTCCGACGACTTCGGCGGCGAAACGAACATGTATCAAGGCTTCGACGTCAACCTCGAAGCACGGTTCGCCAACGGCGCGTTCCTCAAGGGCGGCGTGAGCGCGACCTCGCGCACGCTCGACTTCTGCAATCTCGCGGCGGCTGGCCTCGATGCGATGCGTGATTCAACGACGCAGTTGACGACCGCTCAAGGCACTGAAGTCTACCCGGACGGCACCCGGGCGTGCCACCGTGAGTATCCGTATCGTCCCGACGTCAAGATCTCGGGTTCGTACACGCTGCCGTTCGACGTCGTGCTCGCCGGCACGTATCAGTTCAGTCGCGGTGTGCAGACCGGCGGCGCCGGTCCGAGCATTCAGGCGAACTTCGCGATTCCCAGCGCGTCGGCAGCGGCACTCGGTGATCGCCCGTGGAACGGCGCTGCCTCCCGCACGGTGCAGTTGATTCGCGAGGGGTTGATGTACGGAGATCACAACTTGAATCAGCTCGATCTCAAGCTCGCGAAGCGGTTCAACTTCGATCGCTACCGCGTGCGGTTCGACTTCGACATCTACAACGTGCTCAACAGCAGCTGGCCGTACACGGTGACTTCGACCTACAGCACCTCGCCGACAATGAGCCAGTGGCTGCGGCCGACCAACGTGCTGCAAAGCCGGTTCTTCAAGCTGGGGGCGCAATTCAGCTTCTAGGTGTGCCTTAACGAATCACCTGTAGCGCGGAGCTTCAGCTCCGCGATCATGGGCGGGTGCATCGCACCCGCCCGTTGTTTTTCGTGAAGATATTTCCCACTTTCCTTATCGTCGCCTTCACCGTCTCGATCGGCCGCGCGCAGCATGCCGGCCACACCATTCCGGTGGTTGCAAACGAACTGCTCGAGCGCGCGATCACCGTCCGCGACGGCATCGGTTCCGCGCATGATGCAGTCGCGACCAAATCTTCAGACGCGCAGCGCTTTTACGACCAGGGGCTGGCGTATCTTCACTCTTACGTCTGGATCGACGCCGCGCGATCGCTTCATCAGGCGCTACGCCTCGATCCCTCGCTTGCCGCTGCCCATGCCGCGCTGCGCCTCGCTTACATCGAACTAAACAAGCCGGCGGAAGCAAGAATCGCACTAGAGCGAGCGCGTGCGATGGCGAGCAACGTTCCCGACCACGATCGTCGGCACATCGAGGCTCGTGCTTTGCAATCCGAGGCTGAGGCCAACCCCGGCGACACGGCGAAGCTCGCCGCCTATCGTCAGGCGCTCGATGCCGCGATCGCCGCGTTCCCGTCGGATATCGAGTTTCTCTTGCAGCGCGGCATCGCCGAATCGGCCGATTCAGCGGATCGCGGTCAAGGGAGCGTCACCAGTTCGATTCCGTACTTCGAGAAGGCTTCAGCGCTCGCGAACTCCGCCTTCGCCAAGGCTCCGGCGGCACAAGGCGTGCAGTTTGCCGCGCAGCATTACCTCACGCACGCTTACGAAAACACCGGCAAGCTGGACGCAGCCCTCAAGACGGCAGAAGCCTACGCCAAGGCGGCGCCGAACGTGCCGCATGCACATCACATGTACGGCCACAATTTGCGGCGCGCCGGCCGCACGCTCGAGGCCATCGCCGAATTCGAGGCCGCCGATCGGCTGCATCGCGAGTACTTCAAACGGGAGGCGATATCCGCCGAGTACGACTGGCACTTTCACCACAATCTCGATTTGCTGGCGACGTCACATCAGTATCTCGGGCGAATGAAACAAGCTGCGGCGCTGCTCAAGCAATCGTTTGATCTGCCGTCAAATCTCGTAGTTCAGGTGTATAACAAGCACGAGTGGCCGAGCTTTCTTCGCGGACGCGGACAGCGGGACGAGGCGCTGGCGGCATCGAGGCGCTTGATCGAACATCTGCACCCGCTCGTGCAGGCCGCCGGCCACATTGAAGCAGGCTACACGCTGGTTGCAGGCGGCCGGTGGGGCGACGCGGCAAACGAATCGAATACGGCGCTGCGCATCCTTCGCGAGGGCGCGGAGGGCGCTCCGATCGCGGCGCCGGCCCTATTGGGACTGCAGGGCGAGATCGCGCTACGTACCGCGGATCGAGAAAAGGGACGGCGGCTCCTGCTCGACGCCGCCGGCCGCTGGCGCGCACTGCCCGGACCGGACGGCTGGGTGCAGGCGCTATTTGCGCTGGAATCGATGGCGCGCGCGGCGCGACAAGTTGGCGATTGGCAGCTCGCCGGCGAGATTGGCGAACAGATGTTGGCGCACGATCCGTCGTACGCCGGCACGCATTACGCGCTTGCGTTGGTCGCCGAGCACGACGGCAACGCAACAGGAGCGAGCCGCGAATTCACGCTTGCGCAGAAATACTGGAGCCACGCAGATCCGGATTTACCCGAGCTCGCAGATAGCAAGAAACGGCTAAAGGAGCAGCAATGAAACGCATCTCTCTGTCAGTTATCGTTTTTGTCTTAAGCTCTCTCATCCTGTCGGCGCAGGCCGTCGACGTCACCGGTAAATGGGTGTTGGACGTCCAGACCGATCAGGGCAGCGGCACGCCGACCGTCACCCTCAAGCAGGACGGAGAAAAGCTCACCGGTCACTACAGCGGCCAGCTGGGTGAAGCGGAGCTGACCGGCACTCTAAAGGGTAAGGACATCACGTTCAGCTTTTCCGGCGACCTGCAGGGGCAGACCTTCAAGGTCACCTACGCCGGCACGGTCGAGAAGGACACCATGAAAGGCACTGTCGATCTCGGCGGGATGGCGAGCGGGACCTTCACGGGTAAAAAACAGTGACGCGCACGGTGAGCATCACGTTGGCCGCGCTTGGCGTCGCGGCGGTCACGGCGGCACAGGCACAAACGGCACAGAGCCCGGGCGCGGACGTTTACGCGGCCCGCTGCGCGACGTGTCACGACGCACCGGAGGCAACACGCGCGCCGTCGCGCGAGTCGTTACGCGCGAGATCGGTTCAGGCGATTCTCGCGTCGCTCGAACCGACCGGCGTGATGGGGCCGCAAGGGGCGCAACTGTCAACGGCCGAAAAGCAGGCTGTAGCCGCGTATCTTGCTGCGCCAACGCCGGCGCCAGCCGCAACGCCGGCAGCACCGCCCGGGGCCGCACCAGCTGCCGCGCCAGCACCGAGTGATCCGACAGTGGGACGATGTGCGTCGCCGGCGCCGGCATTTGGGACATCGCTCGCGCCGATATGGAACGGGTGGGGCAACGATCCATCGAACGGACGATTTCAAACCGCAGCGGCCGCCGGCCTCACCGCGAGCACGGTGCCGAAACTGACGTTGAAGTGGGCGTTTGCATTCCCGAACGCCACAACTGCGACGTCGCAGCCCGCGGTGGTCGGAGGCCGTGTGTTCGTCGGCAGCGAGGCAGGCGGTGTGTGGTCGCTCGACCTCGCGACCGGCTGTACGTATTGGAAGTTCGATACCGAGGCAGGCGTACGAAGCGCCATCACCGTGGAGCGCATCAGTCAGACTCCTGCGCGGTACGCCGCTTTCTTCGGCGACTTCCGCGCCAACGTGTACGCCGTCGATGCGCAAAGCGGCGAGTTGATCTGGAAAGTGCGTGCCGATGAGCATCCGTTCGCTCGCGTCACGGGTGCGCCGTTGTTCAGCAACAACCGGTTGTTCGTGACCGTGTCGTCGGTGGAGGAAGTTCCCGCCGCGCGGCCGAATTATCCCTGCTGCACGTTCCGCGGCAGCGTGGTTGCGCTCGACCCCGCCACCGGCAAGCAGGTGTGGCGCACATACATGATTTCCGAAGAGCCGAAGATCGTCGGCAAGAACGCCGCCGGCACGCCGTTGTGGAAGTCGGCGGGCGTCGCTATCTGGTCGTCGCCAACCATCGACGTCGCGAAGAACACCGTCTACGTCGCCACCGGCAACGCCTACACGCAGCCAGCGGCGCCGATGAGCGACGCGATTGTTGCGCTCGACATGAACACCGGCGCTATTCGCTGGTTCAATCAGATCACGCCGAACGACGCGTTTGTCATCGGCTGCAAGCCGGATAATCCCAATTGTCCGGACGAAGTTGGTCCCGATCACGACTTCGGCAGCTCGCCGATTCTGCGCACGGTCGGTGGACGCCGCGTGCTGCTCGCCGGTCAGAAGTCGGGCGTGATCTACGGAATCGATCCCGACAACGGCGGCAAAGTGCTTTGGCAACAGCGCGTGGGCAAGGGCAGCGAGCTTGGCGGCATCGAATGGGGACCGGCCGCTGACACGGCTAACGTTTACGTGGCGGTCTCGGACGTGATCGCGCAAGGCGCCGGCCCAAGCGAGCAACCCGGTGGGTTGCATGCATTGAAGATCGTCACCGGCGAACGCCTGTGGCACACGCCGGCACCGCCGCTCACCTGCAAGGGCGGGCCGGGATGTTCCGGCGCGCAGTCTGCCGCGATCAGCGCCATTCCCGGCGTCGTGTTTTCAGGCTCTGTGGATGGTCACATCCGCGCGTATTCCACGGGCGACGGCAAGATCATCTGGGACTTCGACACGATGCGCGAATTCGAGACGGTCAATGGTGTGAAGGGTACTGGCGGATCGATCGATGGCGGCGGTCCAGTGATCGTGAACGGGATGGTGCTGACCAATTCCGGTTACGGGCGCTGGCGTGGGAAGCCGGGGAACGTACTGCTGGCCTTCGGCCTGCAGTAGTTCAAAGTTCAAAGTTCAAAGTTCAAAGTTAAGTTCAAAAGTTCAAAGTTAAGCTCAAAGTTCAAAGTTAAGGTCAAAGTTCAAAGTTAAGTTCAAAGTTCAAAGTTAAGGTTCAAAGTTCAAAGCGAAGTTGAACGATGAAGCGGAGTTCGCAACTTGGCAACTCAACTTTGAACTCTGAACTTTGAACTTGTAACTTCTCTACCATCCCGCGTATTTGCCGAGATTCTCGTAGACGATTACCATGAGGGCTGCACCCAGACACATCATCGCGTAAAGGCCCGGCTTGACGTTGGGCAGCATCTCGTCGCGAATTACCGGCCACGCAACCAATCCATAGATGTAAACCGCGAGGGCGGCTGGCCAGGGCGCCGGCACGGCAGCCGCTCGCAACACCACTGCCGCGATGATCGCAACTCCCGTCGCGCAGAAATACCGCTGTTGAGCGTAATCCACCAAAAAGCTCCAATAGTCGGGCGAGAAAAAGGCTTCGGCAGGCGTCCGCTAAAGCTCTGCCATTTTATCGTAGCCTCGCGACCGATCTCCAGAGGCCGGGACAGTGGCTCGTAACTTTTTCGCGTTCCGGTCTGATAAACCCTTGCCGCGCCGTTCCCGTCTATTCGCCCGAGGAACCTATGAAACGCGCCCACCTGAAGGTTTTCGCCCTCTTGTTCGCCCTGCTGCTCGCCCAGCCGGCGTTTGCCCAGCGCAATCGCGATCGGGATCGCGATCGGGACTCGGA
>JBKPDL010000041.1:0-25695 GCA_046727855.1 Acidobacteriota bacterium | reverse complement strand
TCGTCGTCGGCAGCGTCAGATTGTGTATAAGAGACAGACTCTGTCGCGGCGTTGCATCGCCCGCGGTCAATCCCAGCGCCCACTTGATGGCCTCGAAATACATTTGCGCCACGTCGCGGTCGTCCCACGTGCTCGCCGCGTGGCCCAACGACGAGTAGAACACGCGCCCTTTGCCGTAGTTCTTGGCCCACACGAGCGGCATCGAACCATCTTTGCCGTGGTAGGCATCGTTGGGCGGCATCTTCGTCACATCGAGGCGCAGCAGCACGCGCGCTTTCTCCGGCGAGAACGACGACGCTTGATAGAACTCGTCGGTCAGGGCGAACGTCGGAGGGAAATGGGCCGTGGCCGGGAAGTCGCGGCCGTCGTTGATGATGGTGCCCGCCGCCGTGTTCCAGGGATGGCCATCATAGCGTCCACCGAGCAGCTCACCGAATTCCGGCCAGTTCTCAAATGCGGTGAGTGCCGTGTGCGCCGCGACAAAGCCCTTTCCCTCATCACGCACGAACGCGAGCAGCTCGCTCTTCTGCCCTTGGTCGAGCGGCACGTCGCGGTGACCGAGAAAGAAGATAGCGTCCGCGATCGCGAGACTCGGCCCACCGCTTGCCGGCTCCCCGGTCGTCCGTTTGGGCTGCTTGGCAATGATGTTGGAATCAGTGCGAATGAACGTGTCGTAGGCGCCCGATTCATAACCGAGGCGCTCGATCACAGCGAGCGCGTGCGAGACCGATTCATGCTGCGCGATACCGTTGCGCGTGTCTGCCCAGGCGAGAACGACTTTGCGCGCTCCCGGACGTTCCTGCCGGCCGCTTGCCCCGAGCGGAGTCGAGGGGCCGCGCCCGCCACGCGGTTCGGCGCTGGGCACCGACACAAGCGCCACCGCGAGCAATGTCACCGCGCAAAGCCAGAAGCGCGAACGTCTCATCGTTGACTCCGGCTAGAAATCGACCTTGAAGGCAAACTGCATGATGCGCGGATCGCCGGCGCTCAGGATGCGGCCGAAATTTGCGCTGTTGAGCGCTGTTGTCGGCGCGTTGTAGTTCACGTAGTTGATCACGTTGAAGATTTCCCATCGGAACTGGAGGTTGTTGGTGCCGACGCGGAAGGTGCGTGTCACGGCGAGATCGTTCTGGAACCGCGACGGGTTCACGATGCTGAACGGCTTCAGATCGCTGTAGGTGCCCTGCGCCGGCGAGGTAAAGGCGGCCCGATTCAAGTAGTTGTCCGGGGCGCCGTCACCGTATGGATCGTCGAGGACCTGAACCGCCCGCTGACCGCCCATGCCGCTCAATGCGTTGTCCACGCCGGTGGTGACCGACGAACGGTTTCCGCTCTGCCAGCGAACCAGGGGTGACACTTGCCAGTTGCCGAGCACGGCGTTGAGCAGCGGCGTGTCGAACCGCGGCGTGCGCGCGACCACTGAGAAGTTCAACACGTGCCGGCGATCCGACGAACAATAGGAGTAATCGAGGTCGGGATTATTGGGATCGGTGATCGTTGGTCCGGTGATCTCCGTTGTCGCCGGATCCGACATGCACTTCGAGAGCGTCCAGTTCGACAGCACGCTGAACCCGTTTCGCAAACGGCGTTGAGCGGAGAGCAGCATGCCGTGATAGTTGCCGCGGCCGCTGTCGTCGACGTGGCCAATGGTCCCGTAGAACTGGCCCTCGACCGGGTTCTGACGAATCAGAAGGCGGCGCTGATTGGTATTGCCGACCGTCGCGCCTGCAACGAAGACTGCCGGATTCAGTTCCGTCGCTCTCCACAAATGCGATGAGTGGTTCCCGAGATAGCTGGCCGCGAGGAGCCACTCGCCAAACTGCCGCTGGGCGCTGACATTCCACTGGTGCAGCGACGTGGGATTCATCTCGATCGGCGTGTTGACATAGACGCCGAACGCGGGGAAGGGCGCCGACTCCCATTCGGTGTTGAGCGCGGGAAATGGATTACCGCCCGGATATCCAAGATACGGATCGGCCCACCCGCCGGGAGGGTTGGGAATGGTGATCTGTGCGCCCCACGGAGGATTGTTGGCGAAGCGCGTGTTGAAGAACAAGTGCGGGGTGTCGTAGAAAATGCCGTAGGCCGCGCGGATGCTGGTGTTGTTATCGCGCCCCGGCGTCCAGATGGCGCCGACGCGCGGCGCAAACATCGCCACGCGTCCGTGCGTCGTGCTCGAGCCCGGGTAGTCGTCGTCACCCGGAAAGATCAGGCCGGCAGGAGCCTGCGGATATACCTTGCTCTTGAGTCCCTGATCGAAGCGCGACTGATCGAAATGGCTCACCCAATCGAACGTGTTCCGTAATGGAATGAACGGTTCCCAGCGCAGTCCGATGTTCAGCGAAAGATTCGGCCGTACTTTCCAGTCGTCCTGAATATACGCGCCGATGTAATCGTGATTGTCGTAGTCGTAGACCGGGTTGCCCTGAATGAACCCGCCGCTCACGATACCAAGCATGAAATCCGCAAGCGGCAGGCCCGCGCCCTGGCCGTTGAAGGTGAAGGCGCCGTTGGTGGGCCGGTTATTCAGCGTCTCAATCTTCGTGTGAATCCAGTTGCCGCCAAACGAGACCTGGTGGTTGCCGGCGATGAAATCAACGTCGTCGGCGATCTGAAACCCGTCGGAGTTGAAATAACCCGGATTGGTCGCCCCACTGCCGACGGAAAAGCCGTTGCCCGTGACATTGACGCCCACGTAACCGGGCAACGGACTGTAGATCTGGCTGCCGAGATCGGTCGCCGTGAAGTACTGCGGCAGCGGTCGATCGTTGAGCGTCTTGTTGTAGGTGATGCGGAGAGAGTTGATCAGCGACGGCGAAAGCAGGTAGTTATGCCCGAGGACGAGCGAGTGGACCTGGTTTTTCTGCCCGGTGCGACTCAGCGTCAGCACGTTGACGCCGTCGAAGGTCGCCGGGCTCTCGTACACCGAGTAGAGATAGCGCGCCAGCACGCTCTGCTTGCTGGTGAGCGTGTAATCGACCTTGCCAATCGTTTGATGTTCGGTGTTGTTATTCGGAATGCCGTATTGCACGCGGCCGCACGGGTCGGCGCTTGCAGTCGGGAGATACTTCGCAAAGTTCAGCGCAACGTTGCTGAGGCGCGCCGGGTCAATCTGGTTGCTGGCGAAGCCGCCCGTGAGATTCACCTGCCGGCCGGTGTTGCACTCGGGTGATGCGAAGGTTCTGAAATCACCGCTCAACATCGCCGGTGTCGGGACGTAGCTGATGTTCGTGGCCGGATTCGTTCGCTCGATTTTTCCCTGGTAGCCTGCGAAGAAGAACACCTTGTTCTGAAGAATCGGCCCACCCAGTACGCCGCCGAACTGATTGCGTTTGAGACTGTCACGCTCGGGCGCAAAGGCATTGCGCGCGTTGAAGCGATAGTTGCGGTTGAACTCGAATGCACTGCCCTTGAAATTGTTGGCGCCCGATTTCGTCACGATGTTTACGGCCGACGCCGCGTGATGGCCGTAGCGCGCGGGCAACGCGCTGGTTTCAACTTTGAATTCTTGCAGCGCGTCGGGAAACGGCGTGGCCAGATTCAGGTTGTTGAACGGATCGTTGTGTGTGCCGCCGTCCATGATGTAGGTCATGCCGTTGGCTTGACCGCCGGCGACAGAAATCGTGACCGTCGGATAGTTCTTGTTGGTGTTGAGGTCGCCGGCGGGCGCCGAGGTGGCGAGGCCCGCCAGGAAGATCAGCTCCGTGGCCTGCCGCCCATTGAGCGGCAACTCCACGACGCGTTGATTATCCACGACCTGACCGATACCGGTCGAGTGCGTTTCGACCATCGTCGCGTTGGCGGTGACGGTGACCTGCTCGCTGACCGCGCCGATCTGAAGCGTGACGTTAATTTGCGGATTCGTGTTCACCTGCAGGACGATGCCGTCCTGCACGTAGGTGGTGAACCCCTGAAGTGTGACCTTGAGCTGATACGGTCCGATCGGCAGATTGGGCAGCACATAGGTGCCATCGGCTTCGGACACTGTTGACCGCATCGTTCCGGTATCCGTCTTCATGACCGTGACGTCAGCGCCAGGAATGGCCCCGCCGCTTCCGTCTCGCACCACCCCTGAAATCTGTGCGCTGGCAACCGCCTGCGCGAAAGCCGGATTGCTGGTGATCGCACACAAGACCATCGCGCCGAGCAACATTGACAAGGATTTCCAATCCATCACGTTGGCCTCCTCACACCAATCGCGAGCTACTCACCTTTGCGGTAGATGTCGTTGATGTCCCAGTGACCCGGCGTGGGCGTGGGAGCGTTCTCCATCGGGACCTGGATCAGCGTCGGCCGATTCGAAGCGATCGCCGCACGCAACGCGGGCCCGAGTTGGTCGGCCGACGTAATCGCGACGCCGTTGGCGCCAAACGAGCGCGCCATGGCCGCGTAGTCCACGTGATACGGCTCACCGTTGCACTCGAAGAGGCAGCCGAAGGTCGTGCCGTAGTGCAGCTCTTCGAGACCCGCGATCGTACCGAAGGCGGAGTTGTCCATCACGACCCAGATCACCGGAAGATTTGCTTCCATTGCCGTCGCAATCACGGACGGATTGGCGCTGAAACCGCCGTCGCCGACGAGTGCGATGGAGGCGCGATTGGGCTGCGCCATCTTCACGCCCAGCGCCGCCGCCGGGCCAAAGCCCATGGTTGCGAGTCCGCTCGGCGTGATGAACGTGCCCGGCACGGTGATGGGGAATTGCTGGCCAACGCCGTTCTTGTTCCAGCCAACGTCGGTGACGATAAAGGCATCTTCTGGTGCGGCGGCGCGCAGCTCGGCGAGGATGCGCTCCGGCCGGAGCGGGTACTGGTCGGAGCTCCACTGGTGCGCCCAGTTAGCGGCGAACTGCTTGCGACCGCGTGCGATCTCTTCCCGCAGCCGTCCACGATCGGCGGGCCGTGTGTCACGAGCAGCTTCGACGAGTGCGGCCAGTGCCAACTTCGCATCGGCCACGACGCCCAACTCGGTTTGGTAGTTGCGACCGATCTCCGCGAGATCAGCGTCAATGTGGATCAGCCGTGTCGGCGGAATCTCGAACGTGAATCGCGTATCCCATGAGCTCGAATTGGCTTCCGCGAGCCGCGTGCCGATGGCGAGGATCACGTCTGCCGTGCGGCACTTCTCGTTGGCGATCGGGGTGCCCCAGAATCCCGACTGTCCAAGCAGCAGCGGGTGGTCGTGATGCAGGCAGCCCTTTCCCATGAGGGTGTGCGCGACCGGCACCTCGAGGGCCTCGGCGAGCGCCGCGAGTTCGTCCGTCGCCCGCGCCGAAAGAACGCCGCCGCCTGCATACAGCACGGGACGCTTGGCGGTGGCGAGCGCATTGACCATGCGTGTGGCGACTTCGGGATCGAGCCCGGTCTTGGCAATCTCCGGCGGCGTCTGCGCAAATGCGTTGACCGACAGATCGGCGGAGAACATATCCATCGGGATGTCGACAAGGACGGGGCCAGGTCGACCGGTTTCGGCGAGATGGAACGCGCGTTCCAGCACGCGCGGCAGATCCTCGACGCGATCGACGCGGTATACGCGCTTGCAGAAGGGCCGATAGATCTGAAACTGATCGGCGTCCTGATGCAGGTTGACTTCCTGGTGCGGATGACGGCCGTAAAAGTACGACGGCACATCGCCCGCGATGACCACCATCGGAATCGAGTCAAGTGCCGCGTTGGCGACGCCAGTGGCCGCGTTGGTGAGGCCCGGGCCAAGGTGCGTCAGCACGACGCCGACCTTGCCGGACGCACGTGCGTAACCGTCGGCGGCGTGCGCGGCGATCTGTTCGTGGCGCGTCGAGATGAACCGGATGTTGCTCTTGCCGAGCGCGTCGAGGAAGGCGATGACGGTGTGGCCGCAAAGACCGAAGATCACCTCGACGCCGATGCGTTCGAGGTACTCGGTCATCAGATACGAGGCGATACGGGTGCTCGCCACGCCCACGCCTTCAACGGCCCCTGGTCGTGCTGTACTCATGATGATGTCCGCGATTCAGACCGTGATTTCGCTGTTGTAAAACTCGCCGAATAATTCTTCTTCCGAGGGTTTGTCTTCCGGGATCGGCCGGCTTACCCACGTCACGTTCATGTAGTGCTTGAGCGAGATGTTCTCGTTGGTGATGTTGCCGCCCCAGATGCCGCAACCCATGCTCGAGGTCATCGGCATGCCGTTGGTGAAGGTGCCGGCGTTCGATTTCGACTGGATCTGACGCACCATCATCCGGCTTACCGGTGCGGTCAGCGCGAGGCGATGGATATGTTCGTCGTTGAACGAATAAATGCCGCAGGAGTGACCCTTGCCTCCGGCCTCGAAGATCTGCCGCACTTTGTCGAGCGCATCGTCGAAGCCGTAGAACTTGAAGATCGACAACACGACACCAAGCTTCTCTGTTGAAAACGGATACTGCTTGCCGATGTTGCTCTCAGGAACGATGAAGAACGTCTTGTCGGATGGCAGTGCGATACCGGCTTTTTCGGCGACGACGAGGGCGGGGCGCGCAATCGTGTCTGCGGTGCGGTGCCCGTCGGCATCCCAGTAGGCCCATTGCAGCTTGTCTTTCTCCTCAGGCGACACGAGATAGCCGCCCTGTTTCTGCAACGCGTCGAGAAAGCGGTCGTAAATCGACGCTTCGACGAGCAGATTGCCATCCGCCGAACATCCGGATCCGTTGTCGTTGGTCTTGCTGATCGCGCTGTTGCGCGCGGCGTCTTCGATCTCCGCGGTCTCGTCGATCACCATGGTCGCGTTGCCGGCGCCAACGCCGAATGCAGGTTTGCCGGAACTGTACGCCGCCTTCACCATGGCGGGACCGCCCGTGGCAATCGTGAGATTGCAGATCGACATCAGCTCGTTGGCAAGCGGAATGCTGGGACGTTCAACAACCTGAACGACGTCCCCAGGAACGTCGAGGCGCGTGAGCGCTTCGCGCATCAAGCGCGCGACTTCGGCGGTGGTCCTGCGACTCGAGGGATGCGGAGAAAAGATCACCGCGTCCTTGCATTTGATCGCGTAGATCGCGATCCCGATTGGCGTGATGTACGGACTGGTCACCGGGATCAGCGCGCAGATGACCCCGGCGGGCTTCGCGTACTTCACGATGCCCTTTTCCGGCGACTCTTCGATCACGCCCATGCTCTTTTGCCGCAGCGCGTCGCGGAGAATTCCGAGCACCTTGCCGCGGCGCGAGGGCTCGCGCGCGCCCATCCCGCTCTCGTCGACGCTCATGTTGGCGAGGCGGATGGACGTCTCCATGTTGGCGGTGGCCCACGCCACCGCGCGGCAGATGCGATCGACGCGGGCCTGATCATAGGAGGCGATGGCGTCCATCGCCCGGCGCGCGCGCGACAGGAGCTGCTGCGCGAGTGCGGATTCTTCGTTCGTGATGATGCGTGTTGCCATGGATACGACGACGATTATCCGCGCCGGCCGGCGCGGAGGCGAGCGTGTTACGGTGTCGATACCGTTACAACTTGTATTGACATTAATACAAGTCTGCGGCATAGTCGGGCGGTAGCTCATGGAACCGTGGCGCACCGCTCTGGTTGATGCACGCGATGGTCACATCAGGATTCGCGGGTACGACGTGCCCTCCCTGATGACCGGTAAGACGTTTACCGACACGATCTACCTCTTGCACCAGGGGCGGCTGCCGAATCCGCACGAACGTGCGTTGCTCGACGCCATTCTGATCGGAGTCGCCGACCACGGCTCGGGTGCGCCGTCGTGCGCGGCGGCACGGCTCGCCGCGTCCGGCAACCGCGCGTCGCTGTCTGCCGCCGTTGCCGCGGGTATCCTGGCCGTCGGCGATGATCACGGCGGCGCAGGGTCCGGTTGCATGGAGCTGATCGCAGCCGGCATCGCGCGCGCGCGTGCCGACCAGGTCGACATCGCGGAGGCGGCGCGGCGTACCGTGGCCGAGTGGCGGGCTCAGGGCAAGCGCTTACCCGGTCTCGGTCATCGTATCCACACCACGGATCCGCGCACGACGATCCTTTTCGACATGGCGCGTGCCGGAGGAATCGCCGGCGATGGCATCGCCTTCATCGAAGCGCTCGAGCAGGTGGTGGCGCAGCAGATCAAGCCGCTGCCGATCAACATCGATGGCGCCCTCGCCGCCGTGTTGCACGACATGGGATTTGCGCCCCCATTCGGCCGCCTGGTCTTCATCATCGGCCGCGTGGCGGGGCTGACCGCCGAAGTTGCCGAGGAATTGTCCCGAGAAAAACCGATGCGCATCCGCATTCCTGTTGAATACGACGGCGAACCGCCGCGTGCACTGGACTGAGGCCGTATGAATCACTTCGATCTGCGTCGCGACGGATTCGTGCTCGCTCTGCTCGTGTTGATGGTCGTTCTCCTCGTCTCCGCGCTGGCCGGATCGTACCGCGCGTTTGGCTATACGCTCGTCGTCTTTCTGGGGATGCTCACGGCGCTTGGATTCGTGCGGCGAGGTGATCCGGTGACCTGGGTGCCGGCTGTTTTGGCCACCACAGTTCTCCTCGTCGCGTTCGCGGGGATGTTCTTCTACGAAACCGCCGCCGTTCACGACGTGCACGATACGCTCCTCGGCTTTCAAAAAGGCACGGCGTTTCTGATTTACGGCGTCTGGATCCCGGCGTTCTTCACCATGGGTGTCACGTTCGCGCTCGTGTTCGACCGCCTGACGGGGCACCAATGACCAATCCGTTCATCGCCGTCATGATGTTGTTGACGATCGGCATCACGATGGGCATCGGCATTCACGCCTATTGGGAAGCGCGAACGCAGCAGCAGTATTTCGCCTACGGTCAGCAGTTGCGCTGGTTCGTCCTCGGATTGGCGACCTTCTCCACCATCATGAGCGGCTTCGGCTTTGTCGGTGGACCTGGCCTTGTCTACAACACCGGCACGACGAGCCTGTGGATGACGTTTGCGGCGGCGCTCGGCATCCCGTTTTCGTTTCTCCTTGTCGGCCACAAGCTGCGTGCGCTTGCCGGGCCGGACGTGCTCACGCTGCCCGACGCCGTGCACAAGCGGTTCAACAGTCAAGCGGCGAGGCTTGCGATTGCCCTCAGCATTCTGCTCGGCATCGTCGCGTATCTCGGCTCGCAGATGCTGGCCGCGACCTTCGTGCTCGTCGAGGTCTTTGGCACAAGCTCGATAGTGGCGTTCTGGATTGCCGTTGCGGTGATCAGTGTCTACCCGCTCATCGGCGGCATCGTCGCCGGCATCCGCACCGAGGTGTTTCAGGGCGTGATCATGATCGTCGCCAGCGTGCTCGTGTTTTACTTCGCGCTGGCCAGCGGCGGAGGCATGGCGCAGATCACCGTTGACGCCGCGCGTGCGAATCAAGCGCTCGTGGGTCCGTGGGGGACGACGCCCGCGATGATGGCGCTCGGGTATCTGTTCGTGTTCAGCATCGGCAATGTTGGCATGCCACACAGCACGAGTCGGTTCCTCATGCTCAAGGACACCAACCAGCTTCGCTATGGTCTTCTCATCGCAACCGGCGCCTACATGCTGGGTAGCCTCTTGTGGATGACCGTCGGTTTTGCCGTTCGTGCCCGCGTTGCCGCCGGCGACCTCGCCGCCTTGTCGGTCCCGGATCAAGCCGCGCCCGTGTTCCTCAGCACCTACACGCCTGGCTGGCTGGCAGGGATCGCGTTTGCAGGTTTGATGTGTGCCATTCTCAGTACCGCGAGTATTTTCCTGAACGTCGGCAGCGCAACGCTGACCCGCGACATCCCGCTCGCGCTCGAGCGGCCGCTCGAACGGCCGATCTTCTGGGCACGGACATGGACGGCGATGCTCGCACTCCTTTCAGCGGGCCTCGCGCTGTGGTCACGCGAGTTGGTCGGGCTGCTTGGCGCGATCGGCTATGGCTTGCACGCCGCGGCGCTCGTGCCTACGCTGGTCCTCGGTCTGCATTGGTCGCGCGCTACTGCGGCGGGTGTCGTGTGGAGCGCGGGTGTGGCGATCGCCGGCAGTATCTACTTTTTCATCGCGCAGCAGCTCGGTTTCGCATCCAGCCGCGGCTGGTGGGTGCCGGCCCACGGGTTCCCGAGTGTCGGTCTGGTGATGCTGCTCTCGTTCATGAGCTTCGTGATTGCCAGCTTCCTGTCGCAGCCGGCGCCGGCCACGGTCACTCGTGGCCGAGAATCGGATGCGGCCGATAGGGTGACTCCAGCTCCTTCACTTCCTCGGGCGTGAGCGTCACGGCAAGGCCGTCGATCAACTGATCCAGTTGTTCGCGTTTGGTGACGCTGATAATCGGCGCGGTCACGCCAGGCTTGCTCAGGATCCACGCGAGCCCGACCTGGATCGGGAGGACCCCCTTCCGTCGTGCGACTTCCACCACTTTGTCGGCGACGTCGTAGTCCGCGTCGGTGTAGTAAAGACCGTGCCCGTATTCGTCGTGCCTCTCGCGTAGCGTCGCATCCTTGCTGCCGCGCTTGCGGTTGCCGGCAAAGAAGCCGCGCGCGAGCGGGCTCCATGGAATCAATCCGATCCCTTCGGCCACGCAGAAAGGATTCATTTCGCGCTCTTCCTCGCGGTAAATCAGGTTGTAGTGATTCTGCATGGAGATGAACTCGCTCCATCCGCGGTGTCGCTGCGTGTAAATCATCCGAGCGAACTGCCACGCAAACATGCTCGATGCGCCGAGGTACCGCACCCTTCCCGCCTTGACGATGTCGTGCAACGCTTCGAGCGATTCCTGAATCGGGGTGTGCGGATCGAGGCGGTGAATCTGATAGAGGTCGATGAACTCGGTGCCCAGGCGCCGGAGCGAGTCGTCCACGGCCTGCATGATGTGCTTGCGCGACAGCCCACCGGCATTCGCGTGCTCGTTAATCGGGTAAAACACTTTGGTCGCGATGACCACTGCGTCGCGCTGGGTGAAGTCGCGCAGCGCGCGGCTGAGAACTTCTTCGCTGACGCCAAGCGAGTAATAGTCGGCTGTGTCGAAAAAGTTGATACCGACGTCGAGCGCATGCCTGATGATCTCGCGACTAGCGGGTTCGTCGAGCACCCACGGCCTCCACTTCGACGTGCCGTACGACATACAGCCGAGGCACAACCGCGAGACTTTCAGACCCGACTTACCGAGATTCACGTAGTCCATCGATCATCCTCGGTTCCGTGATGAGGAAGAACGGAATCGCACAGGCCGCGAGCGCTGCCGCGGTGCCCCACCCCGCCTGGTATCCGTAGCGCTCGACAATCGATCCCATGGCGATCGATCCGGTGCCGATGCCCGTGTCGAACGCGCCGATGATGCTGCCGAACATGGCGCCGCGTCGCTCTTCGGAGACGTGCTTCAACAGATGCGCGAGGAAGACGGGATACGCGGAGCCGAATCCCACCCCGAAGATCAACGCTGACACGATCAGCGTGCCGCGGGTGCCAGCGACGGCCAGCGCTGCAAAGCCGAGCGAAACCAGCGCGACAGCAGGGATGAACACGCGGCGATAGCCAATGCGATCGGCAACGCGGCCGATAATCGGACGCGTCAGCACGATGGTCAAACAGAACACCATGAAATAAAGGCCGCGCGGCGTCACGTGGTTTACGTCCGTGTACAGCGCTACGAAGCTCGTGAGGCCGCCGTAGCCAAATGAGTACATGAACAGCGTGATCGACAGCACGAGAACGCGCCATTCGAAAGCCACTTTGCCGTGGCTGCTCCCGTGTGTGTCGGGCGGCAGCGACCACGCGATCGCAGCCATCACAAGATTCAGGATCGCCAATTCGAGACACATCGTCGTCCATCCGCCGTGGCCGTACACCCACAACCCGAGTGTGGGCGCAACCGACACGGCGAGCACGGTAGACAACCCCCAATAGCCAATGCCTTCGGCCCTGCGGATCTCTGGAATGAGCGCCGTAACGTAAGTGGCCGACGCAGAGAGCAGTCCAGACCAGAACAGCCCGTGCACCATGACCAGCGCGAGCATGATCCCGTAGTTCGGCAGCGCGGAATACACGAGCGAGAACACCGTGATCGCGAGGCTTGACGTGATCATCACGCGACGCGGCCCGACGCGATCGACAACCGTGCCGGTGAGCGGCGCGCTCAACGCCGATGCGTAGGTCAGAAATCCGAGAAACAGGCCGGCAACCGCGGGCGTGCCACCGAGATCGAGAATGCGATACGGCGCCGTGGGCAGGAGCTGAAAGGCGGACAGAAACACGGTGAAGCTGAACCCGCACATCAGAAAGAAACGTGCGGTAAACAGGCGGTCCGGCGATGGCATGCGGAGCCGTTGATTCTACTTGATGAGCCGAATTCATCCGGCCTCGCACATTCCCTGACAGGAGGATATTGACAGTGGTTCAGGGATTTGTGCACGCGACACGGGTGATGAACGGCTGGACCGCCGCGCGCGAAAAGCAGCTGCTCGTCTGGCTGGCGTCGCGGCTGCCGCGCGCGATCAATTCGGATCACCTCACCGCGCTCGCCGCGCTTGCCATGGTGGGTGCCGCGGCCGCGTACGCCGCGGCGAGCCGCTGGCCGGGCGCGCTGCATCTGGTGAATCTCTGTCTGGTGATCAACTGGTTCGGCGATTCGCTCGACGGCACCGTGGCGCGCGTGCGCAATCAACAGCGCCCCCGTTACGGCTTTTATGTCGATCACGTGCTCGACTGCGCCGGCATTGCGCTGCTCGTACTCGGCATGTCGGCCTCCGGTCTGATGTCGCTGACACTGGCAATGGCGTTTCTGATTGCGTACTTCCTGGTCTCGATCGAAATCTTCCTTGCGACCTACTGTCTCAGCACGTTTCGCACGTCGTTTCTCGGTTTTGGGCCGACAGAGCTGCGCATCCTGCTCGCCGTCGGGAACCTCGTTGCGCTGATGAAGCCTGTGGTCGATCTCTTCGACTCGGCGTGGAAGTTGTTCGATGTCGGCGCGGCGGTCGCCGTTCCAGCTTTAGTGATCGCGTTTGCGGTGTCGGCGATCCGGAACGGACGCGCACTGTATGTCGCCGAGCCGCGCATCGCTCAATGAGCCACGCGAGCGCGGCGGCGCACAATGACGATGTAGATCGCGAGATTCATTGCGACAACGAGCGCGCCCAGCAGCCATTGCACGTCGCGCGAGAGCGCAGCCGGGTAGAGGACGGGCACCAAGTAATGCTCGACGAAGCTTGTCGTGTAGACCGTCCCGCCCTCCTGCTGCCGGAGCCAATTCTCGAGTGGCGTCAACGGACAGACCCAGCCGGCGAATTCGATCCACGCGCCCCAAATCGCGGCTGGAAGGTGGAGCCATGCCACCCCCGGCCGGCGTGCGACGAGCAGCCCGCCAAACACGACGAACAGGACGAACGCGAGGTGCAGGATAACGATGAGATCGGCGAGAAAGCCAGACATGACGACAGAGCATTTCGCGGCGACGCACTCGTGGCGATGCGGCTCGCCAGCAGGATAGGGCCGCGGCGCTCAGCCCCCTTTTCTCACCTCGCGGTGAGCTGGTCCATGGGCGCCTCTCGCCCGTAGTTTAGCCGGACCGCGGAAGAGCCTCATTCGCCCACTATCTGCACGACGATCTCCCGATCGCGGGGGCGCGTGTCAAATTCGAAGAGCGCGATTTGTTGCCAGGTTCCGAGCATCAGCTCACCGTCTTTGAACGGAATCGTCAGCGACGGACCGAGCAGCGCCGCGCGCACGTGGCTCGATCCGTTGTCGTCGCCCCAGCGCAGGTGATGCCGATACTCGGCGTCCCGAGGTGCAAGCGACTCGAACAGCGCGCTGAAGTCGTGGACGGCGCCCGGCTCGAATTCGATCGTCGTGAGCGCGGCGGTCGATCCAACCACAAACACGGTTGCGATGCCGTTGCGCACACCCGACTGCGTTAGCGCACGCGTCACAGCTGGCGTGACATCGTGCGCGTCGCCCTGACCCTTCGTGGACACCTGATGCGTGTGGGTGATGACCATCGCAACAGAGGATAGTCCCGGGCCACGGCCTCTGGGAGTACCCCGACGGTGGACTTGATCACGTTCCTGGGCGCGGCATTATCGATCGCCTCGTCGAGCGCATCAGAGGTGGGAGGCCGGACCTCGTGCTCACGTTCGATCCGGCCGGCGGGTACAACGGGCATCCGGATCACCGTGCGGCCGGGATGATGACAACCGAAGCGGTCCGCGCCGCGCTCGACTCGGCTTACAAGCCCGAACTGGGGGCGGCTCATCGCGGAACCTGCGCAGGCATGCGTTATACGACGAGCAGAATCTTGCCGATATGCTCGCCCGCTTCCATCATGGCATGCGCATCCGCCGTGCGCTCCAGTGGAAACCGCGCGTGCACGATCGGCTTCACGCGGCCGTCCTCGATGAGCGGCCACACTTTTTGCTCCAGGGCCCGCGCGATCTGCCCCTTCTCCTCCGGCGACCGCGGCCGCAGCGTCGACCCTGTGATCGTCAACCGCCGCCGCATCACTTGCATCAGATCCAACTCGACCTTCGACGTCTTGAGGAACGCGATCTGCACGAGACGGCCTTCAACGGCAAGGAGATCGAGGTTCCTGGTGACGTAATCGCCACCCACCATGTCAAGAATGACATCCACACCGCGTCCGCTTGTTGCTTCCTTACAGGCGGCGACCCAGTCAGTGCTGCGATAGTTCACAGCGAGTTCTGCGCCAAGCCTGAGGCACGCCTCACACTTTTCCTCGGTGCCCGCCGTCGTAAACACGCGCGCCCCGAACGCGGCCGCGAGTTGAATCGCGGTAGTGCCGATACCGCTCGATCCACCATGTATCAGAATCGTTTCGTTGCGCTGCAGGCGGCCGCGCTCGAACACGTTGCTCCACACGGTGAAAAACGTTTCGGGTATGCCGGCCGCTTCGATCAGTGACACCGCATCGGGCGGCCGCAAACATTGCGCTTGCGGGGCAACGCAGTACTCGGCATAACCGCCGCCGGCAACGAGCGCGCACACGGCGTCGCCGGGCCGCCACTGGACAACGCCGTCGCCGCGTTCCTCGATGTGGCCCGATACTTCGAGTCCAGGAATGTCGGACGCGCCTGGCGGCGGCGGGTATTTCCCCAGCCGCTGCAGCACGTCGGGACGATTGACGCCGGCCGCCACCACCTTGATCAACACTTCGCCAGGACCCGGCGATGGCCTTGGCCGCTCCGCGATGCGAAGAACGTCGGGAGGACCTGGCCGCGCGATCTCGACAACGCGCATTATTTGAGGCCGCTCGGCAGTCGCGGGGACGAGAGCAGGGCCGCGAACTCGCGCCACTTCCGCGCCGGCGCCGCATTGCCGCGCGTGCGACGCTCGATGAACGCGCGCACGAGATCCTTGCCGAGGTTGTAATTGATCACATAGCTGCGGTACTGGTCGAAGAACTTGACGCGCTGCTCGGCACGGGGGCGCGGCATCATCGCGTAACGCTCGAGCCACTCGGCCGCTGCGCTGGCGTCGATCTTACCGTCGAGATACTGTCGCGCGGCTTCGTTCCCGGCGTACGACAACTGATCGACGAGCACAAACACGTCGTAATACTCCTTCACCCGGCCGACATCGAGCTTCGCCAACGGGAAGAGCACGTCGCGCTCGAACGCAAGGCGATCCTCTTTCGCGAACGCCACCTCGATTCCGTAGTTCGCCGTTCCTTCGGCAATCAGCGATTGCGGCGAGAACAACGGATACACGGTGAACTCCACCCACTGGCGATCGCGCACGAGATTCTTCTCGAGCAGCGCGTTGTAGACGTGATGTCCGGGATAGCCTTCGTGACACGCAAGGTCAACGGCGCGATCGATGTAGATCGGCAGATCCGTGTTCACCTGAATCAGGCTCCGGTAATTGCCCTGATACCAGTTGTAGCCGCTCCACGATTTGTTGGTGACGTATTCAACCGTGAAGCTCTCGCCGGGCGGAAGCTCGATGGCCGCGGCGGTGCGATCGCGGCAGGCTCGAATCGCCGCTTGGAAGACCAAATCGAGGCGATCGCGCGGAATGACGAACGCCTGTTTGAACTTCTCGTAGCGCTGAATGAGTGGAGCCTGGCCCGGAAGCTTGGCTTCGAGCTTGGCGAGCGCGGCTTCGAAATCCGCTTCCCGATAGCGAGGCGCCACGGCGTCGTAGAGCGCTCGCGATTCCTCGTCGAAGGTCAAGCGTTTGCCCTGCAGCATCGCAACGCGCGCGCGGAGAGCCGAGAGCTGACGATCAAGATACTGCAGCCGCAGCTTCCACAATTCGGTATCCGCTTTCACAGGCGCCACGAGGGGCGCTTTGGCCACTTCCGCGATGAGCACCTCGGCACGCTTGTCGATCTCGGCGAGCGACGGCTTTTCCGTTTGCACCTGCGATCGCCATTCGGCCGGACCGTAATACGCGTCCACATAATCGCTGTCGTGCAATCCGACGGCGAGCACCAGCTTCACGTAGCGCTCGGCACCATCTTGCAAAGGATCCGGCGGCGTCTGAATCATGGGCTGGAGCGACAGCACTAGCGCGACCACGACAGTTCTAGGCGGCATATCGTTTCGTAATCGTGGGAATGAGATAATCCCTGAACGCCTTTTGGAAATCGTAGCGCGGCGCAAACCCCCAATCGCGCCGCGCCGCCGAATCGTCCACATCCGCCGGCCAGGAATCGACGATCCGCTGACGCTTCGTATCGGTTGCCCACGTGATCCGCGCATCCGGGAACGCGCGCACGACCTCGGCGCGAATTTCTTCGGCCGACGGATTGAACGCGCCCAGATTGTACGCCGTTCGCGACAACCGGCTCCGATCGACGGCGGCGATTGTCAGCAGCGCGTCGACGCCGTCGGGCATGGCCATGAACGGGATACGCGTGTCCGGCCGGACAAAACACGCGTACGGCTCCCCTTTCGCTGCGGCGTGAATCATCTCCGGGGCGTAGTCCGAAGTCCCGCCCGACGGTACCGTCACGGGCGAAATCAATCCCGGGAATCGCACCGTGCGAAAGTCCACGCGACCGCTGTGGGTTTCAGCGGCAAGTTGCTTGTAAAAGCGCGCGTAGTATCGGCCAAGGTGCTCGCAATACAGCTTGTTGCACCCGTACATCGTCGTCGGGGTATTGAAGTCGTCCTCCTTGACGCGGCCTGCGCGCCGTTTGCTTTCGAGGTCAGGCAAACCGTACGCCGCAATCGACGAAGGATATAAAAACGTGACTGGCCTGCCGTGCGACTCGGCCTCGCGTTGCGCGAACTCGAGCAGATTGAGCGTGCCTTCGACGTTCACCTGGTGTGCAGTGGTCGGCGTGAACTCCGATCGCGTCGAGAGGAGCGCAGCGAGATGAAACACGGTGGAGATCTCGAACTCCGACAACAACCGATCGAGCAATCGCGCATCGGTAATGGAACCGGTGAACTCGCGCAGCACCATTTTCGCCTGCGCCGGTTCCAACGGATTGAGATCGAGCGTCACGACCGACTCGCGACCGACTTGCGCGAGCCGGGAAATGAGTCCATGGCCAATTTCACCGCCGGCGCCGGTTATGAGCACGACCGACTTCCGCATTACACCTCCTGCTGTGCCGATCGCCTCGTGCTGCCAGTCTCGTCGGCAGCTGCCGCCGGGATGTGAATGCTGAACGTGGCACCGCGGTTTCTTGCGCTCTTGACGCTCACCGCGCCGCCCATCTGCCGGACAGTGCCATACACCGTCGCCAGGCCTAATCCGGTGCCGCGTCCGGGCTCCTTGGTGGTGAAGAACGGCTCGAAAATTCTCGCCTGCGTGGCCTGATCCATTCCGACACCGTCATCACTCACCTGCAACAGAACGTAGCGTCCGGCCGGCAACCCGGTGTTGACGGCTTCTGCCGAGCCGTCGCGAATGGTGACGTTGGTAGTGCGAATGACGACCCGGCCGCCATCGGGCAGTGCGTCGCGTGCGTTGAGAATCAGGTTCAAAAGCATCTGCTCCAACTGACTCGGGTCGGCGAAGATCGGCCGCAGCGTGCTGCCGGGCCGAACCTGCAACTGCACGTTGGGACCAATCAAGCGACGCGCCATGCGCGTGACGTCATCGACGAGCTCGTTCAGATTCACGCGCGCCGCGGTCACCTCCTGTTTGCGACTGAACGCCAGCAGTTGACGCGTCAGCGTTGCCGCGCGATCGGCGGCGTGCAGAATCTCGTTCAGCTCCGCGGCGAGCAGCGCGTCACCTGGAATACGGTGCGCCATCAGCTCGGCATTGCCGCGAATTGCGGCAAGCAGATTGTTGAAGTCGTGCGCGATTCCGCCCGCCAGCCGTCCGACCGCCTCCATCTTCTGCGCGTCACGCAGGCGCTCATCCAGCCGCAGCCGATCCGTGATGTCGCGCGCGACGGCACGCATTCCACGGAATCGACCACGGGCGTCCACGACCAGCCATGCGTTCTGCCCGACCCAGATCTCGGCGCGGTTCTTGGCAAGCGCGGGGAACTCGACGTACGACGCCCGCTCGCGTCGATCCGCCTGGTTGCGGTAATGGTCGAAGATGCGCCGGCGATGATCGTCGCGAATGAACTCGGTGAAGCGCCGTCCGAGGATCTCGTGAGCGTCGTAGCCGAACAGGCGCGTGGCGGCGGGGTTGACGAATCGGAAATAGCCTTCCTCATCGGTTTCGAACATCACGTCGGCGGCGCCTTCGAAGAACTGCCGAAAGCGATCTTCGCTGTCCTGCAGAGCGGCTTCGATCTCACGCGAAGGTGTGACGTCGGTAAACGACAGGAGCAAGCCGGCCACGCGCGGCTCGTTGAGAAGATTCCGAACCACGCCCAGTACCCAGCGCGCGGATCCATCCCCATGCCGGCACCTCACGGTTCCACCAACAGCAGTGCCGGGCTGTTCGAGCGACTGTTCAATGATGGCGTGCCACGCTTCGAGATCCTCGGGGACGATCAGATCGCGCGCGCGTGTGCCGACCAGCACATCGGACGCGTAGCCGAGAACGTCGCGCGTTGACGGACTCGCCCATGCGATCACGGCGTCGCCGTCGACGAGCATCACCGCATTGCTGCTGAATTCGGCCAGTGCGGCAAGGCGCGCCCCTCCGGGCCTATCCATGTGATTGATATTCTAGTCGCCGCGATGGATCGACTCGACGTCTTCGGCCGCGGCATCGAAGGACAGTGGTGGAAGACCTTCGATCGCCGCGGTACGCCGATCGTGTTGCTGCACGAAGGCCTCGGGTCCGTCGGCTTGTGGCGCGATTTTCCGGCCGCCCTCGCCGCCCGCACGAACCGCGCCGTGTTTGCGTATAGCCGTGCCGGCCACGGCTCATCAGATCCGCCCGTGCTGCCGCATACGCACGCCTTCATGCACGAAGAAGCACGCGAGTGGCTGCCGGCGGTGCTCGACAAGGCCGGCATCGCCAGGGCGACATTGCTTGGCCACAGCGATGGCGCCTCGATCGCGCTCATCTTTGCCGCGACGTGTGCGGCGCGTGTCGAGCGGTTGATCCTCGAAGCGCCACACGTATTTGTCGAAGATGTGTCGGTTCGCAGCATCGAATTGATGAAGCGCTCATATCACACCGGCGACCTGCGGGAGCACCTCGCAAAACATCATCGCGACGTCGATGCGGCGTTTCACGGATGGAACGATGTGTGGCTGCATCCGGACTTTCGCGACTGGAATCGCGAGGAGTTCTTGCCGCGCATCGCGTGCCCGACGCTGCTGATCCAAGGCGAGCAGGATGAGTACCGCACCGTGCGGCAGATTGAGGCGATTCGAAGCCAGCTTGGAGGACCGGTAGAGACAACAATCATCCGCGGCTGTGGCCACTCGCCGCACCGAGAGGCGTCGGCTCAGGTGCTCGCCGCGATCGCCTCTTTTTTGGTACGCGTGCCCTAATACGGTTCGACGCTGCTTATCCAGGGCGAGCAGGACGAGCACGGCACGGTGCGGCAGATTGAGGCGAGTCGAACCAGCTTGGCGGACGGGTAGGAGACAACAATCATCTGCGGCTGTGGCCACTCGCCGCACCGAGAGGCGCCGGCTCAGGTGCCCGCCGTGATCGCCGTTCCGTGGCGGAATGACGATTGGGGGGTCTGCCAAGAGTGCTTTCGCAGGCAGCAGGGAGGACACTGCCGGTGGCGCTCAGGCACAAGCGGGGACGGAGGTCGCTAGCGGGGACGGAGGTCGCTAGCCGGGACGGAGGTCGCTGTCGCTGTCGCCTCACCACAGCGCGGCCTTGAGCTGCGCGATGGCGATCTCGATCTTGCCGAGATCGTCCAGCACTCGCTCGGCTTCCTCGATCGTGGTTTTCAGGGCCTGGGCGTCGGGTAGACCGCCGCGTTTGATCTCCCAGGCGAGGTCGCGCGCCGTATGCGCACAGGCACGGCAAATCTCGACGGTACGTTGATGCGCGTCGAGGAGCTGCCGCACTTCCAGCTTTTCCGCTTCTGTCATTGCTCCATCGACGGCAGCTTTCCTTCGATTTCTTCGTACACCTTTCGGATGGCGATGATGTCCTGCGAGTCCGACAGCATCCATTCCTTGTACGGGCCCCAGTTGGCTTGCTTGCGCGCGTCGTCGGCCGACAGACCGAGCTGGTGAAGGCGATTGACCTCGTCGATCACGTATTGCAGCGCCTTCCGATACTCGAGGAGTTCCTCGCGCGCGGCCGGGGGGTCTTCGATGAACCCATGGCCGGGGAGGTAGTGGCGCGCGTTCATCGCAATCGCCTTGTCGAGCGTCTTCAGCCATTCGCGCGGATACGCCGAGCGCATAGCTGGAAACACGCGATTGAGATAGGCCTCGCTCATGAAGAGGATGCCTTGTTTCGGGAGATACACACTGAGATCGCCGCCAGTGTGCGCACGCCCGAGATTGAGGACGTGCACTTCCGTTCCACCGACGTCGATGACCTGCTTGTCGGATGTCATGGCCGCCGGCGGGACAATAACGACACGCGGGGGCTTGGCGGCGGCGGCGTCACGTGCAAGCTGCGCTTTCGACGCAGGCGACACGATGTAGGTGATGTCTTTCCGAAGGACTGAGTTGCCGGCGGTGTGATCGCCGTGATCAGATCCGACGACGTACCACTTCACTAGGTTTGCCGTGACCTCGGCGATCGCGTCGAGCAGCTTCTGTGTGGCGTCGGGACTGCCCTGGCCGTCGGCAATAAGGACGCCATCGTGGCCGATCACGATGAGGCTGACGGTTGGCATTCCCGAATTGTGGATGCCTTCGTATCCGTAGACGTTGTCGGCAATCTTGACAATGCGGGGCAGATCGCCCGGCTTCAAGCCGCGCTTTGCCGGATCAGCCGTGCGCGGTTGCGCAAACGCGGCGCTCGCCAGCGCCATCGTCAGTATGGTGGCCAGTAAAACACGCATTCCCGATCCTCCCAAAGCCGCGGACCTGCCTTCGACTCGCTGAATCGCGCGTCGCTCAGGCCAGGGCCCTACCGTCCGTCGACCAAATCCCCGAGCCCGCCCACTCGATCGAGAATCGAACCTTCTTCTCTTCGCTGTCCCTGCTGCGGCGCGGCCTTGTAAATGCGATCCGCCATGCGGCTGAGCGGCAGCGATTGCAGCCACACCTTTCCGGGACCGGTAAGCGTTGCGAAGAAGATTCCTTCGCCGCCGAAGAGCGCCGTCTTGATCTTGCCGACGAACTGAATGTCGTAGCTGACGCTCGGCTGCAGCGCAACGAGGCAGCCGGTGTCGACGCGCATCGTCTCTCCCGCCGCGAGCTCGAGATGGTGAATGGTACCGCCGGCGTGTACGAAGCAGAGCCCGTCGCCTTCGAGCTTCTGCATGATGAATCCTTCGCCGCCGAATAGTCCAACGCCGATCTTGCGCTGAAAGGCGATGCCGACCGAGACGCCCCGCGCGGCACACAGGAACGAATCCTTCTGACAAATCAGCTGACCGCCGATCGATTGCAGATCCATCGGAATGATCTTGCCCGGATACGGCGCTCCGAACGAAACCCGGTGTTTGCCGGAACCCTGGTTGGTGAACACCGTCATGAACAAACTCTCGCCGGTGAGGATGCGCTTGCCGGCCCCGAGCAGGGCGTCGAACACACCGGATGGCTGCCTCGATCCGTCGCCGAAGATCGTTTCCATCTGGATGCCTTGCGTCATGTACATCAGCGAGCCCGCTTCCGCGATCGCCGCTTCACCGGGATCGAGCTCCACTTCGACGAACTGCATCTCGTTGCCGTGGATCACGAAGTCGATGTCGTGTGCGCGGCGCCCGGGGGCAATCGGCGGCACTCCACTGCCTGCTGCCGGCGCGCCGGCGCCGCCGACGTACTGCGCAAACGCCGGCACGTCTTTGATCTTTTGCCAGTTGGCCATACCGGTGGTGAACACGAGGGTGTCGGCGTCGATGCTGCCGTTGCGAAGGTTGGCGAGAATCTCTTCCTGGCTGACCGGTCCTACCTGATGGCCGCCGATGGCCATATACCACTGCTGCGATCCGTACATTGTTTGGCTCCTGAGACGCGACGAACGTTCGATTCTATTGCGCGTCGGGTGATGCGTCGATGGTGGCCGCGGTTTCCTGCTCCAGACGCGCGGTGGTTTGCGCGTCGAGGCCAAGCTGGTGCGCAAGCTGCGCGAGGTAGATGCGTTCGGCGCCGGACACGGCTTCGTCGGCGCGCACGATCGTGAAAGCGAGCACGTACAGATCTTGCCTGCGCTGGCCGTCGGTGACGCCGCTCACGATCTCCGCAAGCGGTCGCGACATGTTGACTTCTTGCTCGACGGCCGACTCGATCCCCGCGGCGCGCGCATGCTCGAGGATCAGCTCGCGTTCTTCCGTTGTCAGGGCGCCATCTGCGCGTGCCGCCGAGACAGCCAGGCGGACGACGCGTATGACTTCGTTCGGCAGCGCTGGACCCGCCGGCGGGATTGCAGGCGCACCGGTCGTAGGTGCGGGTGGTGCCGCCGCAGTCGGATTTTGTGCACCCGACTTGAGCGAGTCGTACACGCCCCAGGCAACGCCGGCAGCGCCGAGCAGCGTGCTTGCGGTGAGAAATCCGCGGTTTCCGGTGAGAAAGTTGACAGCGCGGCGAGCGCGCTTACGGCCGCGACGACCGATCGCGCCGCGGAGAAAGATCGACACGATGTCAGCAGTGCCCACCGCTTGCTGTTCCCCCGAAAAGAAGGATACTGCACCACGCCGAGGAAAGTTCCGTTACTGGAGGTGACCTTATGCGGAGACTGGCCGTTGCGATTGGTTTTGCCGCCGTGGCGCTTGCCGGCCGCGACGCGGCCGCGCAAGAAGCTGGACAAGTTGGCATCACGATGGGTTATCCAAGTTCGTTCGGGATCGTCTGGCACCTCAGCGATCGCATTGCTATCAGGCCGGCGATTTCCCTGGTGCGCGCGTCGAACGAGAGCGAGGACGCGACCGAGACGGACTCGTCATCGATAGGCGTCGACCTTTCGGCGCTGTTTTATGTCGGCAAATGGGACAGCGTTCGCGCGTACGTCGCTCCGGCCTATACCTACTCGCACACGTCCTCGGAGCTGGAGATCTCGCTTACCGGCCTGCCTGGCCCCGGCGGGAACGCGTCGTTCGACACAACCACGAACACCCACGGCTTGCGCGGCACGGTCGGCGTGCAATTTACGCCGCACCGGCGCTTCGCGGTTTACGGCGAAACCGGCATCGAATACCGGTGGTCCGAGACAGAGATCGAGGATGGATCCCTGTCGCTGGCAAGCCGTGAGACCACTGGCAATGTGTTGAGCACGCGTTCAGGCGTCGGCGTGATTTTCTATTTTTGACGCGGTCGCAAGATCACTCATGAGATTTGAGACTGGTCACGCACGTGTTGTTGCCGTGAGCATGTTTGTCGTGGGCACGGCGTTATGCGGTTACTGCACTTATGTCAGGCTTGCTCCGAGTATGGCGTTTCTTCGTCAGGATGCGGGGAGCGGTGGGATCGGAGCAGTAAGCGTCGGTGTGCTACCTCTCGAGCTTCTGCTGCTTCTGTCGCCGGTTCTCACTTTCGCGCTCACCACGAAGGGGACGGGCGCACTAGGCCTCAAGCTGCGATGGACGCATGTGATCGTGACGATAGGCCTCATCGCGACCGCGTTGGCCAGCGCGATTCGACTCAATGTTGCTCTCGCGTTCGTCACCATGGATTTGCTCTCGCCTGTCCAAGTGTTCTTTCTCGTGGCCGCGATCGCTTTGCGCCTGAGTCGTGCGGGCGCGGGGACGGAGGTCGCTAGCGGGGACGGAGGTCCCTAGCAGGGACGGAGGTCCCTAGCGAGCGAAGGGGGAAGGGTTGTTACGCGGCGCGAACGCCCTCTGCCGCGTAGGCACGGAGGGTCTCGTCGCTGAAGCACGCAAAGATCACATGCTGAATCGAGGTAGCGCACTCGAATCCTTTTACCGTCGCAACTGCGATCTGTGTGGCATCGCGCAGCGGATAACCGTAAATGCCCGTGCTAATCGCGGGAAAGGCGATGGTCGCCAGTTCGTGGTCGCGCGCGAGTTCCAGCGAACGGCGATACGCGGACGCCAACAGCTCCGCCTCGCGCAAATCTCCGCCACGCCAGATGGGCCCCACAGCGTGGATGAGAAATCGCGCCGGAAGCAAAAAGCCCGGCGTGATGCGCGCATCGCCGGTCGGACACGGTGCGACCTTCGCGCAGGCTTTGGCGAGTTCAGCGCCAGCAGCACGATGTATCGCGCCACACACGCCACCCCCGGGCGCAAGCGCGTTGTTCGCCGCATTCACGATCGCATCCACTGCGAGTGAGGTGATGTCAACGAGCCGCGCCTCGAGGTTGACGCTCAACCGGACACCTGCTCCTCGCTACCCGTTACCTGAGCTAGACACCTGATACCTGATACCTTCAGAGCTGCGTAGAGGCTCGCGCGGGGACGACGACTTTGAGTGGTTCGGGCGTGAAGTCTTCGCCGGGGTTGATGAACCGGTTGGTCTCGATCTTGTACTGCTTGTCGTACAGCTGCTTGTATCGCCCGCCCTTCTCCAGCAGCTCCGCATGCGTGCCGCGCTCGACAATCTCGCCACCTTCCATCACGAGAATCTGGTCGGCGCTGCGAATCGTCGACAGACGATGCGCGATGACGAACGTCGTCCGGCCCGAGCGCAGCGCACGCAGGCCGTCCTGAATCATCTCCTCGCTCTCGGAGTCAAGGCTCGAGGTCGCCTCATCGAGGATCAGCACCTTCGGATTGGCAAGAATCGCGCGCGCGATCGAGACGCGCTGGCGCTGGCCCCCCGACAGCTTGATGCCACGCTCGCCGACGATGGTGTCGTAGCCTTGCGGGAAGCGCAGGATGAACTCTTCGCAGTGCGCGATCCGCGCGGCCGCCATGATGTCTTCGAGCGACGCGCTTGGATTGGCGTACCCGATGTTTTCGGCGACCGTGCCGTCGAAGAGAAAATTCTCCTGCAACACCGAGGCGAGCTGCTCACGATAGTCGCGCAGCGGAATCGTGGCCAGATCGCGATCGTCCACCAGCACGCGTCCGCGCAACGGCCGATTGAACGCCATCACCAGGCTGATCAGCGTGCTTTTGCCGGATCCACTCGATCCCACCAGCGCCGTCGTCGTCTCTGGCGAAGCGTCAAACGACACGCCCTTGAGCACCGGCTGCCCCTCGTTGTACTCGAACCACACGTCGTCAAACGCGATGTGTCCGTCAATTCGCGTGAGAGGCGTCACCTTCCACGCCGCACCGGGGACGACGACCGCGCTGGTTGGATCGAGCGGCTCCGGCAAGAGCACGCTGATCAGCCTGGTCATGGCGTTCAACCG